>NZ_JBSGHL010000052.1:0-62027 GCF_053604375.1 Streptomyces sp. NPDC004031
GAGAGGTCACCGCACCCGTCGGGAAGGGACACCACAGCGCCATGGGCCGTCGTGACGATGCCGCGCAACTGCGTGGCCAGTCCGCTGCCCAGCGCCTTGGCGACCGCCTCCTTGCGCGTCCAGAAGCGCAGCACCTGCGCGTCCCGTCGCTCCTCGGGCAGTGCGTCGACGGCCGCGCGCTCACTGCCGGCGAGCGCGGTACGGGCCAGCGCGCCACGGTCCGGCAGCGGCCGCAGCCGCTCGACGTCCACCCCGACCGGCGCGTCCCACGCCAGCGCCGCGGCCACCACGCCGCCCGCGTGACTGAGGCTCACGTGCAGGCCGCCGGGCTCGACGACCAGCGGGCGCCCCCGCGGATCGCGCTCCCAGGCCTGCTGCTCCGGCGGACATGACGTGTACGCCGCGACCAGCTCCCGGCCGACCCGATGCGCGGCGGCGCGCGTCCCGCGGTAGACCGCGGCGCGCTGCTCCAGATCCTCCGGCGGCCCGCCGGGCGGATCGCCCGCCGCTACCCAGACGACGACGTAGCCGGACCCCGCGAGGTGCGGCTCACCCATCGGTCGCCCCCTTCGGTGTCCCACGGGGATCCCGATGCCGAATTGCGGATGATCATTGTAGAGCAAGGAATTCTTCAATGGCTGAACGACCGCTGACGAGCCCGATCCCTCCGCAGGCCGAACCGATCGCCGTCGTCGGCATCGGCTGCCGCTACCCCGGCGGGGTCCGCGACTTCGCCTCCTTCGGCGCCACCCTGCGCTCGGCGAGCCCCGTCTTCACCGAGGTCCCCGCGACCCGCTGGAGCCGCGAGGCCGCGTACCAAGACGAGGGCGCCACCCACGTGGGCGGCTTCCTCGACGACATCGACCGCTTCGACGCCGCCTGGTTCGGGATCTCCCCCCGCGAGGCCGGGGCGATGGACCCCCAGCAGCGGCTGCTGCTCGAAGTGGCGTGGGAGGCGATGAGCGACTCCGGGCGCCCCGCCGACGCCTGGCGCGGCACCCGCACCGGCGCCTACTTCGGCTTGTTCGCCCACGACTACGCCACGCTGCACAGCAAAACCCTCGGCGTCCAGGGCATCGGCCCGCACTACGGCAGCGGCAACGAGTTCAGCTTCGCGGCCGGACGGCTCGCCTACACCTTCGACCTGCGCGGACCCATGGCCTCGCTCAGCGTCGCGTGCTCGTCCTCGCTGCTCGCGGTGCACCTGGCGAGCCAGAGCCTGCGCTCCGGCGAGACCGACGTCGTGCTCGCGGGCGGCGTCAACCTCATGATGTCGCCCGAGCTGACCGTCTTCATGAACCGCATCGGCGCCATCTCGCCGACCGGCCGCTGCCGCCCCTTCGCGGCCGACGCCGACGGCATCCTGCGCTCCGAGGGCTGCGGCGTCGTCGTCCTCAAACGGCTCTCCGACGCGCTCGCCGACCACGACCGTGTCTACGCCGTCATCCGCTCCTCCGCCGCCAACCACGACGGCCGCAGCCTCGGCATCACCGCCCCCAACGGCGCCGCCCAGGCCGAACTGCTGCGCACCGCCCTCGGCACCGCCGGGCTCGCCGCCTCCGACCTCGACTACGTGGAGGCGCACGGCACCGGCACCCCGCTCGGCGACCAGGTCGAACTCATGGCACTGCACGAGGTCTACGGGCGCGAGCGGGAGAACGGCCTGCGGCCCCTGTACGTCGGCTCCAACAAGGGCATCTTCGGGCACACCGACGGCGCCGCCGGTGTCGCGGGCCTGCTCAAGGGCCTGTGGGTGATCGGTTCCCAGGAGGTGCCCGCGCAGCCCGACCCCGGGCGGCTCACCTCTGCGGTGCCGTGGAAGCGCGGCACGATGGCCGTTCCCCTCGGCCCCGTCGATCTCGCCGGGACCGGCCGCCCGCTGCGGGTCGGCGTCAGCTCCTCGGGCCTCAGCGGCACCAACGTCCACGTCATCGCCGAAGGCGTCGCCCCCGTCCCCGCCGCCGACGCGACCGAACGCCCCGCGGGCCCCTACGTCCTGCTCGCCTCCGCCTTCCACGAGGAAGGCCTGGCCGGTCAGCTCGCCGGGATGCGCGAACGCCTCGCCGCCGACGGGGACCAGCCCGGCGACCTGCTCGCCTCCGCCGCCACCCGGCGCACCCACGAGCGGCACCGCTTCGCCGCCGTCGCCGCGAGCCCGGCGGACCTGGCCGCGGCCCTGGCCGACGACGACGCCGAAGGCACCTGCACCGGCACCGCCGACCCCGAGAACGCCCCCGAGCCGGTCTTCGTCTACTCCGGCCAGGGCGCCCAGTGGGCGGGCATGGCCGTCGACCTGTACGAGACCTCGCCCGTCGTCCGGGACGTCCTCGACGAGTACGACGCGCTGATCCGGCAGGACCTGCCCTGGTCGCTCGTCGAGGAACTGCGGCGCGCCGAGGACAGCCGCCTCGACCGCACCGACTACGCCCAGCCCGCCCTGCTCGCCGTCCAGTCGGCGGTGACCGCGTGGCTCGCCTCCGCCGGGATCCGGCCCGCCGCCGTACTCGGCCACAGCGTCGGCGAGATCGCCGCCGCGCACGCCGCGGGCGTCCTCACCCGCGGCGAGGCCGTCACCCTCGCCGTCCGGCGCGGCCAGATCCTCCAGGAGACCGCCGGCCACGGCGCGATGCTCGCCGTCCGCACCGACCGCGCGACCGCCGAGGCGCTGCTCGCCGAGGCCGGGCTTCCGGTCGTGGTCGCCGCCGTCAACGGTCCCGAGGCCGTCGTCCTCAGCGGGCCCGCGGACGCGGTCGACCGGGCCGCCGGCGCCGCCCAGGCACGCGGCCTGCGATGTAAGAAGCTGGCCGGCGGCTACGCCTTCCACAGCCCGGTGGTCGCCGCGTGCGGCCCCCTGCTGCGGGAGGCGCTCGCCGGTCTCACCCCCGGCGCCCCGGCGGTGCCGCTGCTCTCCAGCGTGCTGCCCGGCGAGACCGGCGTCACCTTCGACGCCGCCTACTGGGAACGCAACCTCACCGACCCCGTGCTGCTGTGGCCCGCCGTGGACGCGCTGCTCGCCGACGGCGAGCGCGCCCTCGTCGAGATCGGCCCGCACCCCACCCTCACCCGCCAGCTCACCGACGCCGTACGGCACCGGAGCCGCCGCGGCCCCGTCACCGCGACCCTGCGCCGCGGCGAGGACGGGCTGCTCGCCCTGCACCGCGCGGCCGCCCGCCTGCACGTCGGCGGCGTCGAGGTCGACTGGACCCGCCTCACCGGCGCCCCCGCCCGCTACCGCACCCTGCCCACCCCCTCGTGGGGCGGCGCCCGCCACTGGCTCCCGGGCGTCGAGCCCGGCGACCAGGGCGGCACGGCCGCCGCGACGGCTGCCCCGGCCCAGGTCCGGCTGAGCCTGCTGGACGACGCGGGACGCGTCATCGGCGAGATGCTCGCCCACCCGGCGGACGGCTCCGCCGCGGCGGAGGGCGGGGGGTACGCCAACGGTGCGGGCCGCGCGGGTGGTTCGGGCCGCGCGAGCGGTGCGGGCGCGGTCAACGGTGCGGACGCCGCCAACGGCAAGGTGCACACAGTTGGTTCGGGCCGCACGGGCGGCGCGGGCGCGGTCAACGGTGCGGGCCACGCCAGCGGTTCGAGCCGCGCGAACGGCGCCGACGCAGTCAACGGCGCTGGTCACGCGGGTGGTTCGGGCGCCGCGAACGGTGCGGGTGCGCGCGGGCGCGGTGACCGGGAGGTGCTGCGGCGCGTCGAGGAGCACGTCGCCACCGTGCTCGGCTTCGCCGACGGGCAGCGGCCCGCCCGCCGCCGCGGGCTGTTCGACCAGGGCCTCGACTCGCTCACCGCCGTCGAGCTGCGCGACCGGCTCGCCGCCGACTTCGGCGTGGAACTGCCCACCACCATCGTCTTCGAGCAGCCGACCGTGGACGCGCTCGCCGCGTACCTCGCCGAGGCCGCGCCGCAGGACGGCCCCGCGCAGGGCGCCGCCGCGGCGGCTCCCGGCTCGGGCCCCGGCTCCGGCTCCGCGGAGACGGAGGACGACGCCGTCGCCGTCGTCGGCATGGCCTGCCGGCTGCCCGGCGCCAACTCGCCCGATCAGTTCTGGGCGATGCTCACCGAGGGCCGCGACGCCGTCCGCGACCTGCCCGCCGCCCGCCGCGCCGACCCGATGTGGGCCGAGGCCGCGCCCGGCGTGCCGCTGCGCGGCGGCTTCCTCGACGACGTCACCGGCTTCGACGCGCCGTTCTTCCGCGTCTCGCCGCGCGAGGCGAAGGCGCTCGACCCGCAGCACCGGCTGCTGCTGGAGGTCGCCTGGGAGGCGATGGAGGACGCGGGCACGCCGCCCGCCGCGCAGGCGGGCAAGGACGTCGGCGTGTACTTCGGCCTCAACACCGCCGACTACCAGCAGCTGCTGACCCGCGACATGGCCGACGTCGACCACTTCTACGGCACCGGTACGACCTTCGCCGCCGCCGTGGGGCGGCTGTCGTACTTCCTCGGGCTCAGCGGCCCCAGCATCGCCGTGGACACCGCGTGCTCCTCCTCGCTGACCGCCGTGCACCTGGCCTGCCAGGGCCTGCGCGAGGGCGACTGCGAGGTCGCCGTCGTCGGCGGCGCCAACGTCGTCGCCGCGCCCACCGTGTCGGTGTCGATGGCCGGAGCGGGCGCGCTCGCCCCCGACGGGCGCTGCAAGACCTTCGACGAGGCCGCCGACGGCTACGGCCGCGGCGAGGGCGCGGCCGCGCTCGTCCTCAAGCCGCTGTCCGCCGCCCGGCGCGACGGCGACCGCGTCTACGCCGTGATCCGCGGCTCGGCCGTCAACCAGGACGGCGCCAGCGGCGGCATGACCGTGCCCAACGCGTCCGCGCAGGTCGCCGTCATCCGCCGCGCGGTGCGGGCCGCGGGCTGGGCCCCGCGCGACGTGGACTACGTCGAGGCGCACGGCACCGGCACCCCGCTGGGCGACCCCATCGAGGTGCGCGCGCTCGCCGAAGCGCTCGGCTCCGGGCGGGCCGCTGACGAGAACCTGCTGATCGGCGCGGCCAAGGCCAGCGTCGGCCACCTGGAGGCCGCCGCCGGCGTCACCGGCCTGCTCAAGGTCGTCCTCGCCGTGCACCGTGGCGAGCTGCCGCCGCAGCCGCTGAACAGGCCCTCCTCGCACATCGACTGGGACACCCTCCCGGTCTCCGTCGTGACCGCGCGCCGCGCCTGGCCCGAACGCGACCACCCGCGGCGCGCGGGCGTCAGCGCCTTCGGCTTCACCGGCAGCAACGCGCACGTCGTCGTCGAGCAGCCGCCCGCGGCCCCCGCGCCCGCGCCGCTGCCGCCGCGCCGCGCCCCGTACGTCCTCATGGTCACCGCGGCGGCCGAACCCGCGCTGCGGCAGGCCGCCGGACGCCTCGCCGCCCGGCTGCGCGCCGCCCCCGCGGAGGTCGACGACATCGTCTTCACCGCCGCCTACCGGCGCTCCTGGCTGGGCCACCGGCTCGCCGTCACCGGCCGGGACGCCGACGCGCTGGCCGCGGCCCTGGAGGTCGCCGCCCGCGGCGGCAGCACCCCCGCCGTACGGACCGCCCAGGTGCCCGACGGCACCGAACGCACCACCGGCTTCCTCTTCGGCGCCGAGCCGCCGTCCGCGCCCCTGCGCGAACAGCTCACCGCGATACCGGAGTACGCGGACGCGCTGCGCGCCTGCGCCGAGCGGCTGACCGCACTGACCGGCGAACGGATCGACCCCTTCGGCGAGCCGCCCGCCGCACCGGCCGCCGCGTACCTGCTGTGCCACCACGTCGCCGCCGCCCGGCTGTGGACCGCCGTCGGGCTCGCGACCGACGCCGTGACCGGCCAGGGCGCGGGCGAGCTGGGCGCCGCCTGGGCCGCGGGCCGGATCGACCTCGACGACGCGCTGCGGCTGGCCGCCGGACAGGAGTCCGGCGCCGCACTGCGCCCCGCCGCGCTCCCCGAGATCCCCGCGGACGGCGCGGAACCCGCCGCCAAACCCGGCGACCTCGCCGCCCGCGCCCGCGGTGTCGCCGCCCCGCTGTCCGGCACCCTCGCGGCGGACCTGGCCGCGGAGGGCGTGGACGTCCTCCTCGACGTGCTGCCGCGCGACCTCCCGGAAGAACTGGCCGCGCTCGGCGCGCCCGTGGACACCGACGACCCCCTGGAGCGCCTCGCGGCCACCGCCGCCGCACTCCTCGCCGCCGGTGCGGTGCCCGCCCCGGCGAAGTCCGCCCGCCCGCCGGTGAGCCTCCCCGCCTACCCGTGGCAGCACCAGCGCCACTGGTACCGCGAAGAGGCCGAACTCCCCGGCGGCCGCCCCCGGATCCCCTGGGTCCTCTCCGCCGCGAGCGCGACAGGCCTGCGAGCCCGCGCGACCGCCCTCTCAGAGGCGGCCACCCCCGGCGCCAACCTCACCGCAATGGGCGCGGCCCTGGCAGCAGCCGCAACCCCCGACACCGTGCCCGTATCCGGTGTGGCAGCGGGAGGAGGGCTGCCCGGGACTGATGCGACCCCGGGCGCCACCCTGCCCGGGACCGGCGCTGTGTCCGGGACCGACGTGCCGTCGGGCGCCACCGTGCCCGGGGCTCCGCAAGACACCGTGCCCGGCACCGGCACACTGCCGGACGCCACTCTGCCCGGGACCGACGCCCTGCCCGGGGCCACCGCGCCCGGCACCGGCACCGGTCTGCTGCCGGATGCCACCCTGCCCGGGGCGGGGGACGCCGCCGTTGGCGGCGGGGTCGGCGGGGAGCTGCTCCGCACGGGGAGCGGGGTGCACCGGGCGGTCGTGTTGGCCGCCGATGCCAAGGGGTTCGGGGACGCGCTTGCCGCTCTCGCCGAGGGGCGTACCGTCGCGCATCTGCACCAGGGGGTGGCGGGGGGCGCGAAGATCGCGCTGGTCTTTCCGGGGCAGGGGGCGCAGTGGCCCGGTATGGCGCGGGAGCTGATGGTCGCGGAGCCCGCGTTCGCCGCGCAGATGCGCGAGTGCGCGCAGGCGCTGGCCGAGTTCACCGACTGGTCGCTGACCGATGTCGTGGCCGGTGCGCCGGACGCGGCTCCGCTCGACCGGGTGGACGTCGTGCAGCCCACGCTCTTCGCCGTGATGGTGTCGCTCGCCGCGCTCTGGCGCGCGTACGGCGTGGAACCGGCCGCCGTCGTCGGCCACTCGCAGGGCGAGATCGCCGCCGCGTACGTGGCCGGGGCGCTGTCGCTGCGGGACGCCGCCCGGGTGGTGGCCCTGCGCAGCGCCGAGCTGGCCCGGATGGAGGGCCGGGGCGGCATGGCCTCGGTCGCGCTCGGCGAGGACGCCGTGACCGCGATCCTGGGGCGTTTCGCGGGCCGGCTCTCGGTCGCCGCCGTCAACGGCCCGACCAGCACCGTGGTCGCGGGTGACGTGGACGCGCTGGAGGAGATGGCCGGGGTCTGCGAGCGCGGCGGCATCCGCTTCCGCCGGGTCGACGTGGACTACGCCTCGCACTCGCCGCACGTGGAGCAGATCCGCGAGCGGCTCGCGGAGGTCCTGGCGGGTATCACGCCCCGCCCGGCGGCCGTGCCGTTCTACTCCTCGGCGACCGGCGGGCTGCTGGACACCGCGCGGCTCGGCGCGGACTACTGGTACTACAGCCTGCGCGAGCGCGTCCGCTTCGAGGAGGCGGTCGGCGCGCTGCTCGCCGACGGGCACACCCTGCTCGTCGAGGCGAGCCCGCACCCGGTCCTGACCCCGGCGGTCGAGGAGACCGCCGAGCGGGCGGGCGGCGGGGCGCGCGCCCTGGGCACGCTGCGCCGTGACGACGGCGGCACGAGCCGCTTCCACGCGGCGCTCGCCGACGCCTACGCGCTGGGCGCCCCCGTCGACTGGCGGCCCGCCTTCGCCGGGCGGGAGCCGGAGCCGACCGACGTCCCGGATCTCGCGGGACGTGAACTCGACGCCTGGCGCTACCGCGTGGACTGGCAGCCCGCCGCCGCCCCCGCCGAGGCCGCGCCCACCGGGCGCTGGCTGGTCGTGGCCCCGGCCGGGGGAGAGGGGCAGGCTCTCGCGCAGGCCGCCGCGGCGGCCCTGACCGCGGGCGGCGCGGAGGTCGTGGCGCTCGCCCCGGACGCCGTGCGCGACGGCCGCGAGCAGCTCGCGGAGCTGCTGCGCGGCGCGGACGCCGGACGGGCCGCGGGCGTGCTGTCGCTGCTCGCACCGGACGGCCGCCCGCACTCCGGCGCCGAGGACGTGCCCGCCGGGACGGCCGCGACGCTGGCCCTCGTGCAGGCGCTCGGCGACGCGGGGGCCGACGTGCCGCTGTGGTGCGTCACGACCGGCGCGGTGAGCGCCGAGGGCGGCGACCTGACCGCGCCCGAGCAGGCCCAGGTCTGGGGCATGGCCCGGGTCGCGGGGCTGGAGGCCCCGCAGCGCTGGGGCGGCCTGGTCGATCTGCCCGCCGCGCCCGGCGCGGACCACCTGGCCGCGCTGTGCGCGGTGCTGGGCGGCGGTATGGGCGCCGAGGACCATGTGGCCGTACGCGACAGCGGTGTGCTGGTCCGGCGTCTGGTCCGCGACCCGGTGGACGGGCGCCCGGCCCCGCGCACGTGGCAGCCGAGCGGCAGCGTGCTCGTCACCGGCGGCACCGGGCGGCTCGGGCGGCGGCTGGCCCGCTGGCTCGCGGCGTGCGGCGCCGAGCATGTGATCCTGGCGAGCCTGCGCGGCCCGGACGCCCCGGGCGCGGCCGAACTGGAGACCGAACTCGTCCGCGCCGGAACCGCGGTGACGCTCGCCGCCGCCGACGCGGCCGACCCCGCCGCGATGGCCGCGCTGCTGGACGCGGCCCGCGCCGCCGGGCGCCCGGTGCGCACGGTGCTGCACGCGGCCGTCGTGCCCGAGCCCGGCCCGCTGGCGGGCACGTCGCTCGTGCAGCTCGCGGGCACGCTGCGGGCCAAGGCGACCGGCGCCCGGGTGCTCGACGAGCTGCTGGAGGGCGAGCACGGGGCGGAGGTGGAGTCGTTCGTGCTGTTCTCCTCCGTCGCGGGCGTGTGGGGCGCCGCCGAGAACGGCGCCTTCGCCGCCGCCGACGGCTACCTCGACGCCCTCGCGGTACGGCGTCGCGCCCGCGGCCTGGCCGGGACCGCGGTGGCCTGGAGCTTCTGGAACGCCTTCGGTGACGACGCCGGGGACGCCGAGGTGCAGGAGATGTTCACCAGCCAGTCCGAGCGCCAGGGCCTGCCGCTGCTGGACCCGGCGCAGGCGCTGGCGGCGCTGCGGCAGGTGCTGTGCCGGGACGAGCCGTCCGTGACGATCGCCGACGTCGAGTGGGACCGTTTCGCCCCGCTCTACACCGCCGCCCGTCCCCGGCCCTTCCTGGACACGCTCCCAGAGGTCCGGGGCGCCGCCGCCCAGGGCGCCGCCGGGACCGGCGACAGCGCGCTGGCCCGGCTGCTGGCCGGTACACCGGAGTCGGAGCGCGAGTGGGCGGTGCTGGACCTGGTCCGTACCGAGGCGGCGGCCGTGCTCGGCTTCGGCAGGGCGGCCGACGTGGACCCCGACCTGCCCTTCACCGAGATGGGCTCGGACTCCGTCACCGCGGTGGAGTTCCGCACCCGGCTCAACACCGCGACCGGCCTGACGCTGCCCGCGTCCGTCGCCTTCGACTACCCGACCGCCGCGGCCGTCACCGGCTGCCTGCTGGAGCTGATCCCCGGCGCCGCCGCCGCGCAGGAGGCCGCCGTCACGTCCGAGAGCACCTTCGGGATGGACGAGCCGATGGCGATCGTGGGCATGTCCTGCCGGCTGCCCGGCGGGGTGAGCACCCCGGACGAGTACTGGCGGCTGCTCGCCGAGGGCCGCGACGCGGTCACCGGCTTCCCCGCCGACCGGGGCTGGGACCTGGGCGGGCTGTTCGACGCCGACCCGGACCGGCTCGGCACGTCGTACGTCAGCGAGAGCGGGTTCCTGCACGAGGCGGGCGAGTTCGACGCGGAGTTCTTCGGGATCTCCCCGCGCGAGGCCGTCACGATGGACCCGCGGCAGCGGCTGCTGCTGGAGGGCGCCTGGGAGCTGTTCGAGAACGCCGGGATCGACCCGCAGACGCTGCGCGGCAGCCGTACCGGTGTCTTCGTCGGCGCCGGTCCCACCGACTACGCGACCGGCGCGCCGCTGGCACCCGCGAGCGCCGAGGGGTACGCCGTCACGGGCAGCACGCCGGCCGTCATCTCGGGCCGGGTGTCGTACTTCTTCGGGCTGGAGGGCCCGGCGGTGACCATCGACACCGCGTGCTCGTCGGCGCTGGTGTCGCTGCACATGGCCTGCCAGGCGCTGCGCTCGGGCGAGTGCACGATGGCGGTGGCAGGCGGTGTCGCGGTGATCTCCAGCCCGAAGGTCTTCGTCGAGTTCAGCAGGCAGCGCGCGCTGTCCGCGGACGGGCGCTGCAAGGCCTTCGCCGAGGCCGCCGACGGCACCGGCTTCTCCGAGGGCATGGGCCTGCTGCTGGTCATGCCGCTGTCGGAGGCCCGCCGCCGGGGCCACGAGGTGCACGCGGTGATCCGCGGCTCCGCGATGAACCAGGACGGCGCCTCCAACGGCCTGACCGCCCCCAACGGCCCCTCCCAGCAGCGGGTGATCCGGCAGGCCGTCGCCAACGCCGGGCTCGCGCTGCGGGACGTGGACGTCGTCGAGGCGCACGGCACCGGCACCACGCTGGGCGACCCCATCGAGGCGCAGGCGCTGCTGGCCACCTACGGGCAGGACCGCCCGGCCGGGAAGCCGCTGCTGCTCGGCTCGGGCAAGTCCAACATCGGCCACACGCAGGCCGCGGCCGGTGCGGTCGGCGTGCTGAAGATGGTGCTGTCCATGCGGCACGGCACCGTGCCCGCGACGCTGCACGTGGACGAGCCCAGCACCAAGGTCGACTGGACGGCCGGGGCGGTCGAACTGGCCGTCAAGGCGCAGCCGTGGCCCGCCGACGACCACCCGCGGCGCGCGGGCGTGTCCTCCTTCGGCGTCAGCGGCACCAACGTCCACCTCATCCTCGAACAGCCGCCCGCCGAACCGGCCGACACACCGCCCGCGGCGCCCGTCCCCGGCGACCCGCCCGTGCTGTGGCCCGTGTCCGCGGCCTCCGCGGCCGCCCTGCGGCAGCAGGCGGGCAAGCTGGCCGAGGCGCTGGCGGACGGGTCCGGCGCCGCAGGACCGCTGCCCCGCGACGTCGGCTGGAGCCTGGCCGCGCAGCGCGCCGCGCTGCCGCACCGCGCGGTGGTGCTGGGCGGCGCGGACGCGGACCACACCGCCCGGCTGGCCCGGCTCGCCGACGGCGAGCCCGACCCCGGGCTGGTGCACGGCACCGCGCGCCGCAAGCCCCGCGTGGTGTTCGTCTTCCCCGGGCAGGGCTCCCAGTGGGCCGGGATGGCCGCCGAACTCCTGGACACCTCACCGGAGTTCGCGGCCTCCGTCGCCGAGTGCGAGCAGGCCCTCGCCCCGTACACCGACTGGTCGCTCACCGGCGTGCTGCGGCAGGCCGAGGGGGCGCCCGGCCTGGAGCGGGTGGACGTCGTGCAGCCCGCGCTGTTCGCCGTGATGGTCTCGCTCGCCCGGCTGTGGCAGCACTACGGGGTGAGCCCGGCGGCCGTCGTCGGCCACTCCCAGGGCGAGATCGCCGCCGCCCACGTGGCCGGGGCGCTGTCGCTGGAGGACGCGGCGCGGATCGTCGCCCTGCGCTCGCTGGCCATCACCAGGCTGACCGGCTCCTCCGGCATGGCCTCGCTCCAGACCGACGAACGGCAGGCGGCCGCACTTCTGGCGCCCGCCGAGGGACGGCTCACGATCGCGACCGTCAACAGCCCCTCGCAGGTCGTCGTCGCCGGGGAGACCGGCGACCTCGACGAGCTGACCGAGGAGTGCAAGCGGCGCGGCATCCGCATCCGCCGCATCGAGGTCACCTACGCCTCCCACTCCCCGCAGGTCGAGCCGATGCGCGAGGACCTGCTGGCCCAGCTCGGGGGCATCACCCCGCAGCGCGCCCGCATCCCCTTCTACAGCGCGGTGACCGGCGAACCGCTCGACACCACGCAGCTGGACGCCGGTTACTGGTTCCGCAACCTGCGCGAGCCGGTGCTCTTCGCCCGCGCCACCAGGGCGCTGCTGGACAACGGCTTCAGCATGTTCGTCGAGGTCACCCCGCACCCGGTGCTCACCGCCGCCGTCATGGACACCGCGGTGTCCGCCGACGACGCCGCCGAGCCCGTCACCGTCGGCTCGCTGCGCCGCGACGAGGGCGGCCTCGCCCGCTTCACCGCCTCCCTCGCCGAGGCCTGGGTCAACGGCGCCGAACTGGACTGGGGCCGGCTGCTCCCCGGCGGGCGCTCCGTCCCGCTGCCCACCTACGCCTTCGACCGGCAGCGGTTCTGGCTGGAGGAGGACCGCGCCGCCGTCGATCCGGCCGACCTCGGCGTGGGCACCCCCGACCACCCGCTGCTCGGCGCCGCCGTCGAACTCGCCGACACCGGCGGCCTGGTCCTCACCGGGCGGCTGTCCACCGCCACCCGGCCCTGGCTCGCCGACCACGCCGTCAACGGGGTGGCCCTGCTCCCCGGCACCGGCTTCGCCGAACTCGCCCTGCGCGCCGGGGCCGAGGCGGGCTGCCCGCGCGTCGAGGAACTGACCCTGGAGGCCCCGCTGCTGCTGCGCGGCGCCGAAGCGGTCCGCCTCCAGCTCCTGGTCGGCGCCCCCGACGACACCGGACAGCGCCCGCTCGCCGTCTACTCCCGGCCCGAGGGCCAGGACGGCGAGTGGACCCGGCACGCCTCCGCGCTGCTCGCCGAGGCCGACGGCCCCGACCCCGCCGGCCCCGCCGCGCTCACCGCCTGGCCGCCGCCCGGCGCCGAACCCGTCGCGATGGACCAGGAGTCCTTCTACGCGGCCGGTGCCGAGGCCGGCTACACCTACGGCCCGTCCTTCCAGGGCCTGGCCCGCGCCTGGCTGCGCGGCGACGAGGTCTACGCCGAGGTCGCGCCGCCCGCGGGCGTCCAGGACGAGGCCGGCCGCTACGGCATGCACCCCGCGCTGCTCGACGCCGCCCTGCACGCCATGGTCCTCGCCCCCGACGCCGACCAGGGCGACGGCAAGGGCCGCACCGTGCGGCTGCCGTTCAGCCTCACGGGCGTCCAGCTCTTCGCGTCCGGCGCCCGCACCCTGCGGGTGCGCATCGCACCGGCCGGGCAGGGCGCGGTCGCGCTGACCGCCGCGGACGAGACGGGCGAGCCCGTCCTCGCCGTCGAACGCCTCGTCACCCGGCCGGTGTCGGCCGAGGCACTGTCCGCGGCCGCGGGCCCCGCCCGCTCGCTCTTCCGGCTCGACTGGACGCCCGTCCCGACGCCCAGGACGAGCGCCGCGGGCGACTGGGCGCTCGCCGGTACCGACCCCTTCGGCCTGACCGGGGCGCTGCCCGGAGCCGGGGTCGCCCTCACCGCCCACCCGGACCTGACCGCCCTGCTGGCGGCCCTCGACGGCGGCGCCCCGGCCCCCCGGGTCGCCGTGCTGCCCTGCGCCAAGGAGGCCGGGGCGGCGCTGCCCGGCGCGGTGCTCGACCTGACCGCCGCCCTGCTGGGCGACCTCCAGGCCTGGCTGGACAGCGAGCGCACGGCCGACACCCGGCTCGTCGTCGTCACCCGCCGGGCCCTCCCCGCGGGCGAGGACGACGAGGTGTACGACCTGGCCGCCTCCCCGGTGTGGGGCCTGGTCCGCTCGGCGCAGGCCGAGAACCCGGGCCGGATCGTCCTGGCCGACCTCGACGAGGACGCGTGGGCCACCGCCCTCGTGCACGCCCTCGCCGGGGACGAGCCGCAGCTCGCGATCCGCGGCGGCGCGCTGCTCGTCCCGCGCCTCGCGGCGACCGGCGCCCCGCAGGGGCGGCTGACCCCGCCGCTCGGCGGACGCTGGCGGCTCGAACCCGACCCGGCCGGTGTCCTGGACGCCATGACCGCCGTGCCCTGCCCGGACACCGCGGAACCGCTCGCGGCCGACCAGGTGCGGATCCGGGTCCGGGCCGCCGGGATCGCCTTCCACGATCTGCTCGTCGCGCTCGGACTGCCGCCGGACGACGGCCTGTTCATCGGCGGCGAGGGCGCGGGCACGGTCGCCGCGGTCGGCTCCGGCGTGACCGGGCTGAAGCCCGGCGACCGGGTGCTGGGCCTCATGCCGCGCGCCTTCGCCACCGAGGCGGTCACCGACCACCGCTGGGTCGTGCCGATGCCCGCGGGCTGGACCTGGGAGCAGGCGGCCGCGGTCCCGTCCGCGTACCTCACCGCCTGGTTCGCGCTCACCGGGGCGGCGGGCCTGCGCGCCGGGCAGCGCGTCCTGATCCACGCGGCGGCCGGCGGCGTCGGCACCGCGGCCGTCCGGATCGCCCGGCACCTGGGCGCCGAGGTCTTCGCCACCGCGAGCCCCGGCAAGCACGACACGCTGCGGCTCATGGGCCTGGACGACACGCACATCGCGTCCTCGCGGGACGCCGGATTCGCCGACCGGATCCTGGCCGCGACCGGCGGCGCGGGCGTGGACACCGTCCTCAACTCGCTGACCGGCGACCTCGTCGGCGCGGGCCTGCGGGTGCTGCCGCGCGGCGGGCACTTCGTCGAACTGGGCAAGACCGACCGGCGCGACGGCGCCCAGGTCGCCGCGGACCACCCCGGCGTCGTCTACACCCCGGTCGACCTGGTGCCGGACCTCGGCCCGCAGCAGGTGCGGGACATGCTCGGCGAGATCGTCGCCCTGCTGCGGGACGGCGCGCTCGCGCCGCTGCCCGTCCGCACCTGGGACGTCCGCGACGCGCCCGCCGCCTTCCGCCACATGGCACAGGCCAAGCACACCGGCAAGCTCGTCCTGACGATCCCGCCCGTGCCCGACCCCGAGGGCACCGTCCTGGTCACCGGCGGCACCGGAACGCTCGGCGCCCTCGTCGCCCAGCACCTCGCCGGACCGTGGGGCATGCGCCACCTGGTGCTGGCCAGCCGCCAGGGCCCGGACGCGCCGGGCGCGGCCGAACTCGTCGCGCGGCTCGCCGAACTGGGCGCGGAAGCGCGGGTGGCCTCGTGCGACATCGCCGACCGGGACGCGCTCGCCGCGCTGCTCGACGGCCTGCCCGCCGAGCAGCGGCTCACCGCGGTGGTGCACACCGCGGGCGTGCTCGACGACACGGTGCTCGGCTCGCTCACCCCCGAGCGGCTCGCCCCCGTGCTGCGGCCCAAGGTCGACGCCGCCGTCCACCTCGACGAGCTGACCGCGGACCTCGACCTCGGCATGTTCGTCATGTACTCCTCGGCCGCTGGCCTGCTCGGCAACCCCGGACAGGCCAACTACGGCGCCGCGAACGTCTTCCTCGACACCCTCGCCGCCGTCCGCCGCTCGCGCGGCCAGGCCGGCAGCTCGCTCGCCTGGGGCCTGTGGGCCAACGACAGCGCGCTGACCGGCCAGATGAACGCCCAGGACCGGGACAGGCTCTCCCGCTCCGGAGCTCGGGCGATGTCCGCCGCCGAGGGCCTCGCGCTCTTCGACCAGGGCGCCATGGCTGCCGAGGCGCTCGTCGTGACCGCGCACATCGACCGCGAGGCACTGCGCGCCCAGGACGCCGCGGGCACCCTGCCGCCGGTCATGCGGCAGCTCGCACCGCGCCGCACCCGGCCCGAGCGCGCCGCCGCCACCGGCGCGGGCACGGCCGGCGCGGGCGGGGCCGAGCAGTTCGCCGGGATGACGGCGGGCGAGCGGCGGCAGGCGCTCGTGGTGCTGGTCAGGAAGCAGTCCGCCGCGGTGCTGGGCCACGGCTCGGCCGCCGCGCTGGACGTCGACCGCGGGTTCGTCGAGATGGGCTTCGACTCGCTCACCGCCGTCGAACTGCGCAACCGCCTCGCCGGGGCGACCGGACTGCGGCTGCCCGCGACCGTCATCTTCGACTGCCCGACGCCCACCGACCTCGCCCGCCGGCTGGGCGAGATGCTCGCCCCGGCCGGTGAGGCACCCGCCGACGAGCCGGACGCCGCGCCCGGCACGGCACCCGGCACCGCCGACGGCACGGCGGACGGCACGGCGGCCGACGACGACGGCCTGGTCGACGACATGGACGTGGACGAGCTGATCCGCGCCGTCAACTCCGGAGAGTGAGGGTCCGATGAGTGCATCCATCGAAGAGGTCACCAAGGCGCTGCGCGCATCGGTCAAGGAGACCCGGCGGCTGCGGGCGCGCAACGACGAGTTGGAGGCGACGCTGCGCGAACCCGTCGCGATCGTCGCCATGTCCTGCCGCCTGCCCGGCGGCGTCACCTCGCCCGACGAGCTGTGGCGGCTGCTCGCCGACGGCCGCGACGCCGTGACCGGCTTCCCCGCCGACCGCGGCTGGGACCTGGGCGGACTGTACGACCCCGACCCCGACCACCTCGGCACCAGCTACGTCCGCGAGGGCGGCTTCCTGACCGAAGTGGCGGGCTTCGACGCGGAGTTCTTCGGGATCTCCCCGCGTGAGGCACTCGCCATGGACCCGCGGCAGCGGCTGCTGCTGGAAGGCACCTGGGAGCTGTTCGAGGCCGCCGGGATCGACCCGCAGACCCTGCGCGGCAGCCGCACCGGCGTCTTCGTCGGCGCCGGACCCTCGGACTACCCGCACGGCATGGAGGGCTACGCCGTCGCCGGGACGACCCCGAGCATCCTGTCCGGCCGGGTGAGCTACGTCTTCGGCCTCGAAGGCCCCGCCGTCACCGTCGACACCGCGTGCTCCTCGTCGCTCGTCACCCTGCACATGGCCTGCCAGGCGCTGCGCTCGGGCGAATGCACCATGGCCGTCGCGGGCGGCGTGACCGTCATGTCGAGCCCGCGCGTCATCGTCGAGTTCAGCAGGCAGCGCGCGCTGTCCGCGGACGGGCGCTGCAAGGCCTTCGCCGAGGCCGCCGACGGCTTCGGCTTCGCCGAGGGCCTCGGCCTGCTGCTGGTCGAACCCCTCTCGCGGGCCCGCCGCCTCGGCCACGACGTCCTCGCCGTGATCCGCGGCTCGGCCGTCAACCAGGACGGCGCCTCCAGCGGGCTGACCGCGCCCAACGGCCCCTCCCAGGAACGCGTGATCCGGCAGGCCGTCGCCGCCGCCGGGCTGACGCTGCGGGACGTGGACGTCGTCGAGGCGCACGGCACCGGCACCACGCTGGGCGACCCCATCGAGGCGCAGGCGCTGCTGGCCACCTACGGGCAGGACCGCCCGGACGGCAGACCGCTGCTGCTCGGCTCGGTGAAGTCCAACATCGGCCACACGCAGGCGACCGCGGGCGCGGCCGGTGTGATGAAGATGGTGCTCGCGATGCGGCACGGCATGCTGCCCGCGACCCTCCACGTGGACGAGCCGAGCCGGCACGTCGACTGGGAGGCGGGCGACGTCGAACTGGCCGTCCAGGCGCAGCCGTGGCCCGACGCCGGGCAGCCGCGCCGCGCGGGCGTCTCGTCCTTCGGCGTGAGCGGCACGAACGCCCACCTGATCCTCGAACAGGCCCCACCCGCGGAGCCCCCCGCGGCCCCCGCGACCCCGGGGACTTCGGGAGGAGCCGCGACCGGCGCGGGTGGCGGCGCCGCGGACGCGGGATCCGCTGCCGGTGCGGGCACGGGCCGTCCCGGGCCTTCGCCCGCTGGCGAGGCAGGCCGCCCGGCGGGCGCCGCGGACGCCGGATCCGCTGCCGCTGCCGCTGCCGGTGCCGGTGCCGGATCCGCTGCCGGTGCGGGCGCGGGTGCCGGGACAGTCGGCTCCGTGGACGCCGGATCCGCGGTGGGCGCGGGCGAGGCCCGTCCCGGGACCGCTGCGGCCGGGGACCCCGGCCGTGCGGCGGACGCCGGATCCGCCGCCGTTACGGGCGAGGGCCGTCCCGGAGCCGGTCGCTCCGTGGACGCGGGATCCGCCGCCGTTACGGGCGAGGGCCGCCCCGGAGCCGGTCGCTCCGTGGACGCGGGATCCGCCGCCGTTACGGGCGGGGGCCGTCCCGGGGCCGGGGCCGCTGACGGCGAACCGGCCGTCGTCGCCTGGCTGTTGTCCGGGCGCGGGGAGCGCGGGCTGCGCGGTCAGGCCGCCCAGCTCGCCGCCCATGTCGCCGGGCACCCGGAGCTGGACGCGCGCGGCACCGCCGTCGCGCTTCTGCGCCGGGCCGCCCTCACCCACCGGGCCGTGGTGCTGGGCCCCGACCGGGACACCCTGCTCGCCGGGCTGCACGCGCTGGCCGAGGGGCGGCCCGCGCCCGGCGTGGTGCAGGGCACGGCCCGCAGCCGCGCCGCCGAGGCCGTGTTCGTCTTCCCCGGCCAGGGCTCGCAGTGGACGGGCATGGCGCTCGGACTGCTCGACGCCGAACCGGTCTTCCGCGACCGGCTCGCCGCGTGCGAGGCCGCGCTCGCCCCCTTCACCGGCTGGTCGGTGCGCGACGTGCTGCGCGGCGCGCCCGGCGCCCCGGACCTGGAGCGGGTGGACGTCGTCCAGCCGGTCCTGTTCGCCGTCATGGTGTCGCTGGCCGCGCTGTGGGAGCACGCCGGGATCGCCCCCGCCGCCGTCGTCGGCCACTCGCAGGGCGAGATCGCCGCGGCCTGCGTCGCGGGCGCGCTGACCCTGGAGGACGCGGCCCGCATCGTGGCGCTGCGCAGCCGCGCCATCGTGGCGCTGTCCGGGCAGGGCGCCATGGCGTCGCTGGGCCTGGGCCGGGAGGAGGCCGAGGCGGTGCTCACCCGCTGGGCGGGACGGCTCGCGGTCGGCGTCGTCAACGGGCCCGGCTCCGTCGTCGTCTCCGGCGACACCGACGCGATCACCGAACTCGTCGACACCTACCGGGACTCCGACGTCCGGGTGCGGCGCCTGCCCGTCGACTACGCCTCCCACTCGCCGCACGTCGAGCGCATCCGCGACGAACTCCTGCGGCAGCTCGCGGGCGTCACCCCGGTGGCCTCCCGGATCCCCTTCTACTCCGCCGTGACCGGCGGCCAGCTCGACACCACCGCGCTCGACACGGACTACTGGTACCGCAACCTGCGCCGGCCGGTGCGCTTCGACGAGGTCACCCGCACCCTCACCGAGCGCGGCTACGAGCTGTTCGTCGAGTCCAGCCCGCACCCGGTGCTGACGATGGGCCTGGAGGAGACGATCGCCGCCGCGGACGCCGCAGCGCTCGTCCTCGGCACCCTGCACCGCGACCGCGGCGGCCCCGACGACTTCCTCGCCTCGGTCGCGCAGGCCCACACCGGCGGCGTGCCGGTCGCGTGGGAGCGGCTGCTCGGCCGCCCCGCCGCTCCCGTCACCGCCCTGCCCCCGTACGCCTTCCAGCGGCAGCGCTACTGGCAGGACCAGGAGCAGCCCTCCGGCGACGCCCTCGGCAAGGCCGGGCTGCGCGCGGGCGAGCACCCGATGCTCGGCGCCGCGATCGACGCCGCCGACAACGGGGCCGTCGTGCTCTCCGGGCGGCTGTCGCCGCAGACCCACGGGTGGCTCGCCGACCACGCCGTCGAGGGCCAGGTGCTGCTGCCCGGCACCGCCTTCGTCGAACTCGCGCTGCGCGCCGCCGCCGAGACCGGCTGTTCCGGCGTCAGCGAACTGACGCTGGAGGCCCCGATGGCCGTCCCGCCGGACGGCGCGGTGCAGATCCAGGTCGTCGCCGCGGCCCCGGACGACACCGGCAGCCGCCGGGTGACCGTCTACTCACGGCCCGAGGACGCCTCCTTCGACGGCGAGTGGACGTCCCACGCGGGCGGCGAACTGAGCGGCCGGCCGCTCACCGCGGACGCCGGCGGACTCGCCGTCTGGCCGCCCGCCGGGGCCGAACCGCTCCCCACGGAAGGGCTGTACGAGGACTACGCCGGACGCGGCTACACCTACGGGGAGGCCTTCCGCGGCATCCGCCGGGCCTGGCGGCGCGACGGCGAGGTCTTCGCCGAGGTCGGCCTGGGCGCCGCCCAGCGCGGCGAGGCCGGGCGCTACGGCGTCCACCCCGCGCTGCTGGACGCGGCGATGCAGGCCGCGGGCATCCTCATGGCGGACGAGGACGGGCCCGCGCGGCTGTGGCTGCCCTTCCTCTTCGGCGAGGTCGCCCTCGCCGCCCCCGGCCTGACCGACCTGCGGGTCCGCGTCCGGCGGCTCGGCCCGGACCGTGTCGCACTGGCCGCCACCGACCTCGACGGGCGCCCCGTCGCCTCGGTGGGGGAGCTGGTCGTACGGGCGGTCACCGCCGAGCAGTTGCGCGCGGCCGACACCGGGTCGCTGCGCGACGCCCTCTTCCGCGTCGACTGGACGCCGGTCCCCGCCCCCGCGGCGTCCGCCCAGCGGCGCTGGGCCGTCCTCGGCACGGACGAGGAGGCCGCGACCGTCGCCCGCCGCCTCACATCCACCGGCCGCCCCACCACCACCCACCCCGACCTCGCGTCCCTCCACACCTCCGTCACCGAGGGCGCCCCCGCCCCGGACATGGTGATCTGGTGCGCACCGCGCCCACGGGCGCAGGGCGCGACGCAGGCCGCCGCGACCGACGGCGCGGCCGCTGGACGGGTCGGTGCGGCCGGTCTCCCGCCGGGCGCGGGTGGCACGGGCGCCGGGCAGACTGCCGCGGCCGGTTCACCGGCGGGGCATGGCGCGGAACCGGCCGCAACGGCCGTCGCCGCGGGCGCCGGCGCCGGACCGGACGCCTCGGCCGGTGGCGCGGACGCCGGGCCGGACACGGCAGCCGGGCTCCCGCCGGGCGCGGGGCACGACGCTGCGACCGGTGGTGCGGGCTCAGGCGCCGGACCGGACACCGCGACCGGCGGTGCGGGCGCGGGCGCCGAGTCGGGCGCCTCGGCCGGTGGTGCGGGCTCAAGTGGCGGGCAGGACGGGCACACCGGGGTCGTCGGGGTTGGCGGGCGGATGCGCGAACTCAGTGCGGTTGTCCTGGGGGTGCTGCAGGAGAAGGCCGTCGACGAGGTTCTGTCCGGGGCGCGGCTGGTGGTCAGGACGCGGGGGGCGGTCGCGGCGGAGGACGGGGCCGGGGTCGCGGATCTCGCCGCCGCCGCGGTGTGGGGGCTGGTGCGCTCCGCGCAGACCGAGCACCCGGACGCCTTCGTGCTGGTCGACGACGACACCGCCGAGGGCGCGTCCGGGGAGCTGTGGGAGGCGGTCGCCGCGTCCGGCGAGCCGCAACTCGCCGTCCGGTCGGGCGCGTTGCTCGCGCCCCGGCTGGCGCGGGCCGCGTCCGGTGAGAGCCTGGTGCCGCCCGCCGGGGCGGCCGCGTGGCGGCTGGAGTGCACCGGCACCCGCACGCTGGAGGGGCTGACCCTCGCCGCGTGCGAGCCGTCCACCGGCGAACTCGGTCCGCGCGAGGTGCGGGTGGCGGTGCGTGCCGCGGGGCTCAACTTCCATGACGTCGTGGTGGCGCTCGGGCTGATCCCGGACGAGGCCGACCTCGGCGGTGAGGGCGCGGGCATCGTGACCGCCGTCGGTGGCGACGTGACGGGCCTCAAGCCCGGCGACCGCGTCCTCGGGCTGCTCACCCACGCGTTCGGCCCGGTCGCGGTGACCGACGAGCGGCTGCTCGCGCCGATCCCGGAGGGCTGGTCGTTCGAGCAGGCCGCGTCCGTGCCGGTGGCCTTCGTCACCGCGCACTACGCGCTGTCCGACCTGGCCGGGCTGGCGCCCGGCGAGTCGGTGCTGGTGCACGCGGCGGCCGGGGGCGTCGGCATGGCCGCCGTCCAGCTCGCCCGGCACCGGGGCGCCGAGGTGTTCGCGACGGCGAGCCCGGCCAAGTGGCCGGTGCTGCGGGCCGCGGGGCTGGACGACGCGCACATCGCGTCCAGCCGCACCCTCGACTTCGAGGAGCGGTTCGCGGCCGAGGCGGGGGAGCGCGGCCTCGACGTCGTCCTCGACTCGCTCGCGGGCGAGTTCGTCGACGCCTCGCTGCGGCTGCTGCGCGGCGGCGGGCGCTTCGTGGAGATGGGCCGGACGGACGTCCGGGACGCAGCGGAGGTCGCCGCCGCCCATCCGGGCGTCGGCTACCGGGCGTTCGTGCTGGACGACGCGGGAGTGGACCGTATCGGCGCGCTGCTCGCCGAGGTCATGGACCTCTTCCGGGCCGGTGCGCTGCGGCTGCCGCCGCTGACGACATGGGACCTGCGGGACGCGATCGGGGCGTTCCGCCACATGAGCCAGGCCCGGCACGTCGGCAAGATCGTGCTGACGGTGCCGCGGCAGCCGGACCCCGAGGGCACGGTGCTGGTCACCGGCGGTACGGGCACGCTCGGCGGCCTCGTCGCCCGCCACCTCGCCGCCCGCGGCGCCCGGCACTTCCTGCTGCTGAGCCGCAGCGGGCCCGCGGCGCCCGGCGCGGACGAGCTGCGGGCCGAACTCGCCGGGCTCGGCGCCACCGCCGACATCGTGGCCTGCGACGCGGGCGACCGGGACGACCTGGCGCGGGTGCTGGCCGCCGTACCGGGGGCGCACCCGCTGACCTCGGTGGTGCACACCGCGGGCGTGCTGGACGACGGCATCCTGGGCTCGCTCACCCCGGAGCGGATCGGCACCGTGCTGCGGCCCAAGGCGGACGCGGCGCTGCACCTGCACGAGCTGACCGCGGGCGCGGACCTCGCCGACTTCGTCCTCTTCTCCTCCGGCGCCGGGCTCACCGGCGCCCCCGCGCAGGGCAACTACGCGGCGGCGAACACCGTGCTGGACGCGCTCGCCCACCACCGGCGCTCGCGCGGCCTGCCCGCGACGTCGGTCGCGTGGGGGCTGTGGGCGCAGACCAGCGCCCTGACGGCCACCCTCACCTCCGCCAGCCGGGCCAAGATGTCCGGCTACTACACCGCGCTGCCCACCCCGCAGGCGCTGGCCCTCTTCGACGCGGCCCGCGGCTCCGCGCAGCCGCTGCTGCTCGCGACGGGCATCCGCACCGGCAGGCTGCGCGCCCTCGCCCGCGAGGGCGGCCTCCCGGCGCTGTGGCGCGGCCTGGTCAGCACGCCGGTGCAGCCGCGGACGGTCGCGGCCGAGCCCGGCAGCGGGGTGGCGCGGCAGCTCGCGCCGCTGAACGAGGCGGAGCGGCACGCCTTCCTGCTCCAGCTCGTCCGCTCGCACGCGGTCGTCGCGCTGGGCGGCGGCGACGCGGACGCGATGGACCCGGACAGCGCCTTCCGGGACGCCGGGTTCGACTCGCTCACCGCGGTGGACCTGCGCAACCGGCTCGCCGCGGCGACCGGCTGCACCCTCCCGGCGACGCTGGTCTTCGACCACCCGACCCCGGCGGCGCTGGCCCGCCACCTGCGGACGAAGCTCACCCCGGACGAGGGCGCGCAGGCCGCGCCCGAGCCGGTGCTCGACGAGATCGAGAGCCTGGAGCGGTCCCTGCTGGGCTCCGCGCCGGACGAGGAGCTGCGCGGCACGATCACCCGGCGGCTGCGGGCGCTGCTCAGCCGCTGGGACGACGTCGCGCCGCAGGGCACGGGGGCCGCCCCGGGCGACGGGGCGGACGGGACGGACGGGACGGAACTGGCCCTGGACACGGCCACCGACGAGGAGCTGTTCGCCCTCCTCGACGGCGGCCTGACGGAGGGCGACCTCCCGCGCGACTGACCGGCCGTACGCCCAGGGGCACCACCGGCGCGGTCCGGCGGAGGGGCGGGAACCCCCTCCGTCAGGGCCGGGCCGCCCGCGGGGCTACTTGCTCCCGCACAGCCGCAGCGCGCTCTCCAGGCACAGCGCTTCCGCGTCGTCCGGGAGCAGGTGCCCGGCGGCGACCTCGGCGGCGGCGGCGTGCTGGAGTCCGACGATCGCGGCGGCGAGCCAGGCCGCGGGCAGTGACACGTCGAAGGCACCGCTGTCCATGCCGCGGGTGACGAGGCGTTCGAGCCGCGGCGGCACCACGTCGGACAGCGCGTTGTGGTTGGGCTCGGGCGTGCGCGGCGCGGTGGGGTTGAGCAGCATCGGGTGGCGGCGCAGGAAGCGCCAGCCCGCGTCCAGGAACTGCGCGAGGGCCTCGGCGGGCGGGGCGCTGTCGAGCCCGGCGGCGTCGAGCGCGGTGAGGTACTCGGTGGCGGCCGCCTCGATGAGCGCGGCGACCAGCGCGTCCCGGGAGGGGAAGTGCGCGTAGACGGTCTGCCGTGTGACGCCGGCGGCGGAGGCGATGTCGTCCATGCTCGCGTCCGGGCGCTCGCCGAGCACGACCCGGCTCGCGTTGAGGATGGCGTCGATGCTGCGCTGCGCGTCGGCCCGGCGGCGGCGCGGCGGTGGGGCGGTTTCCTGCGAGTCGACCATTCCCCGACGGTATGCGTTCGGCCATAACCTTGACAAGCTGTGAGAGATAGTCAACTCTTACGGCATGTCAAAGAATAGCGCGGGCGAGGACCAGCCGGCGGTCGAGGCACGCGGCATGGCCAAGGCCTACGGGGAGAAGCGGGCGCTGGACGGGATCGACCTGACGATCCCGCGCGGCCAGGTGTTCGGGTTCCTGGGCCCGAACGGTGCGGGCAAGACCACCACGATCCGGATCCTTGCCACGCTCATCAAACCGACCGGCGGCACCGCCAAGGTGCTCGGCCACGACGTGCTGACCGAGGCGGACGCGATCCGCGCCCGGGTCTCGCTCACCGGCCAGTACGCCTCGCTCGACGAGGACCTGACGGGTTACGAGAACCTGATCTTCCTCGGCCGCCTCCAGGGCCTGCCCCGCCCCGCCTGCCGGGACCGGGCCGACGCGCTGCTCGCCGCCTTCGACCTGAGCGACGCGGCGGGCCGCCCGGTCAGCGGCTACTCCGGCGGTATGCGCCGCCGCCTCGACATCGCCGCCAGCCTCATCGTGACCCCCGACCTGCTGTTCCTGGACGAGCCGACCACCGGACTCGACCCGCGCAGCCGCAACCAGGTGTGGGAGCTGGTCCGCCGGGTCGCGGCGGCCGGCACCACCGTGCTGCTCACCACGCAGTACCTGGAGGAGGCCGACCAGCTCGCCGAGCAGATCGCCGTCATCGACAACGGCCGCATCGTCGCCGAGGGCACCAGCTCGCAGCTGAAGTCCCGGGTCGGCTCCGGCACCCTGCACGTGCGGCTGCTCGACGAGGAACAGCGCGACCGGGCACGGCAGATCCTCGGCGAATCCCTCGACGGGAAGGTCGAGCTGGACGCCGACCCGTTCGCGCTGTCCGTGCTGCTCGGCACCGCCGGAGCGGACACGGGCGGCAGGGACGTGAGCCGGCTCGTCGGCCGCACCATGACCCGGCTCGCCGACGCCGGTGTGGGCGTCGCCGACCTCTCGCTCGGCCAGCCCAGCCTCGACGAGGCCTTCCTCGCCCTCACCGGCCACCGGACAGCCCCGGCCACCACCGACCACGAGGACCAGACCGCATGAGCAGCCCCACCGCCCCCGCGCGCCCCGCCGCAGCCGGGTCCGACCCCATCGACGCCCTGCTCGCCGCCGGCCGCACCCGCCACCGGGCCGGCCCCGTCGCGGCCTCGGCCGCCTTCGGCAGCCGCGCCATGCTCAAGCTCAAGCACGACCCCAAGCAGCTCGTGGACTCCACCGCCATCCCGATCCTGTTCACGGTGCTGTTCACCTACCTTTTCGGCGGCGCGATCAGCGGCTCCACGTCGGAGTACCTGAAGGTGCTGCTGCCCGGCGTGCTCAGCATGAGCATCGCCATCGTGACGATGTACGGCGGCGGCCGGCTCGCCCAGGACGTCCGCAGCGGCGCCTTCGACCGCTTCCGCGGACTGCCCATCTGGAGCGGCGCGTTCGTGCTCGGCGGCCTGCTCAGCGACGGCGCGCGGTACGTCTTCGCGTCCGTCATCGTCATCGTGCTCGGCGTCGCCATGGGCTACCGCCCCGACAACGGCTTCCTCGGCGTCCTCGGCGCGGTCGCCCTGGTCATCGTGTTCGGCCTGGCGCTGTCGCTGGTGTGGGCCGCGCTCGCGCTCGCGCTGCGCGACCCGGCCGTCGTCATCAGCATCGCCAACGCCGTGCTGATGCCGCTGTCCTTCGCCAGCAACGTCTTCGTCAAGCCCAGCACCATGCCGGGCTGGCTCCAGGCCTTCGTCAAGGTCAACCCGCTCAGCCATGTCGCCACCGCCGCCCGCGACCTGATGAACGGCGGCTCCGGCACCGCCGGCGCGGTCGTCTGGACGCTCGTCGCCAGCGCCGTCATCACCGCCGTCTGCGCCCCGATCTGCCTGCACCTGTACGGCAAGGAGAGCTGACGCCGCGGACGACGGAGCCGGGCCGCCCCCGTCGGCCGGCCCGGCTCCGTCGTCGGGGGGCTCAGTCGGTCGCGGGCCGCAGCACCGTGGCGAGCCGGGCGACCGTGGGGTTGTCGAAGAGGGTGCGCAGGCCCTCGTCCTGGCTCACGGTGGTGCCGAACTCCTTGGCGATCCGCTCCAGGATGCCGATCGCGTGCAGCGAGTCGCCGCCGAGCTCGAAGAAGTTCTCGTCCGTCCCGAAGTCGTCGCGCTCCAGCACCTCCTGCCAGAAGCCCAGCAGCGTGCGCTCCACGTCGTCCTGCGGCGCCGAGTGCGTGCCCGCCGGCTGCTGCTCGCGCGGGGCGGGCAGCGCGGAGGCGTCCACCTTGCCGTTCGCGCTCAGCGGCACCCGCGGGATGACGAGGTAGTGCCGCGGCACCATGTACTCCGGCAGCAGCTCCTCCAACTGCGCCCGCAGCAGCGCCGCGTCCGGGTGGGTGCGCCCCGGCACCGCCTCGCCGTCGTCCGGCACCAGGTAGGCGACCAGCCGGCGGCTGCCCGTGCGCGGGTTGGTGTCCACCGCGACCAGCGCGTCCCGCACCCCGGGGTGGCGGCGCAGCGGCGCGGCGATCTCGCCCAGCTCGATGCGGTAGCCGTTGAGCTTGATCTGCGAGTCCTCGCGGCCCAGGAAGTCGATGTCCCCGCCGGGCAGGAAGCGGCCGAGGTCCCCGGTGCGGTAGAGCCGCTCCCCGGTGCGCGGGTGGGTCACGAAGCGCTCCGCCGTCCGCTCCGGGTCGGCCCAGTAGCCGCGGGCGACACCGCGGCCGCCGATACATATCTCGCCCGTCGCCCACACCGGGCTCGGCTCCAGCCACCCGTCGTACACGTGCATCGTCTGGTTGCCGAGCGCCTTGCCGTACGGGATGCGCGACCACGTCGCGGGCACCTCGCCGATCGGGTGGTGGATCGACCAGATCGACGCCTCGGTGGCGCCGCCCTGGCTCATCAGGACCGTGTCGGGGTAGAAGGCGCGGATCCGGTCCGGGAGCGCGACCGGGATCCAGTCGCCGCTCATCATGACCAGCCGCAGGGCCCGCCCGGGGGGCGGGGCGTCGGCGTCGTGCGCGTCGATCCACACCTGCATCAGCGCCGGGACGCTGTTCCAGACCGTCACACCGTGCCGCTCCGCCAGCTCCGACCAGTGCTGCGGCTCCTGGGCCCGGCCCGGCTCCGGCATCACCACCGCGCCGCCCGCGGCCAGCATGCCGAAGATGTCGTAGACGGACAGGTCGAAGCTCAGCGCGGACAGCGCGAGCGCGCGGTCGGCGGCCGTGACCGCGTAGCGCGCCGTCAGGTCCTGGATGGTGTTGGCGGCCGCCCGGTGGTCGATCATGACGCCCTTGGGGGTGCCCGTCGAGCCGGAGGTGAAGATGACGTACGCCAGGTCCGCCGGGTCGGGACCGGTCGCGGGCGGGGTCGCGGGCGCGGCCCGCACCTCGTCGTCGGCGAAGGTCACCAGCCGGACGCCTTCCGGCCACTCCAGTTCCGTGCGCAGCCGCTCGGACGTCACCACGACCCGCACCCCGCCCTGGTCGAGCAGCTTCGCCCGGCGGGCGGCGGGCCAGCGCGGCTCGACCGGCAGGTACGCCGCCCCGGACCGGGTGACGCCGAGCGCCGCCGCGACCTGCTCGTAGCCCTTCTCGCAGATCACGCCGACGAGCGTGTCCCGCGCCGCCCCCGCCGCCTGGAGGACGTGCGCCAGCCGGTGGGAGTCCGCGACGAGTTCGGCGTAGCCGTGCTCACCGTCCGCGGCGATCACCGCGACCGCGTCCGGGGTACGCGCCGCCTGCTCCTCGACCAGGGCGCACAGCGTCCGGTCCGGGATGTCGGCGTACGTGTCGTTGGCCCGGCGCCGCTCCTCGGCCTGCGCCTGGGGCAGGACGACGATCTCCCGCTCGTCCCAGGCCGCCTCGCCGTCCGCCAGCCGCTCCAGAGCCGCCAGGTGCGCCGCGAACATCTCGTCCAGCATGCCGTCGGGGAACAGGCCCTCGACGTAGTCCCAGTTGACCAGCAGTTCCCCGCGGTCCTCCAGCACCTGGTAGTCCAGCCACACCTGGGGCGTCTGGCTCACGCCGTACACCACGTCGCCGAACACCTGGGCCGTCTCGGTCGGGCCGGAGCCGGAGTCGAAGCCCACCATGCTGGTGAAGACCACCGGCATCGCCGCCCCCGGCCGCCCGCCCAGCCGCCGGGCCCGCTCGCGCAGCACCCGCACCCCGGAGAAGGTCGCGTGCCCCAGGTCCTCCATGAGCTGGAGGTGCAGCCGCTTGGCCCGCCCGGCGAAGGAGTCCCCGGCGTCGGGCCGGGTCTCCAGCAGCACCAGCGAGGTGAAGTCGCCGATCACCTCGCCGATCTGCGGGTGCAGCGGCGGGCGGTTGAACAGCGTGAGGTTCATGGTGAGTTCGGGCCGCTTCGACCAGCGGCGCAGCACGTCCGCGTACGCCGCCATGAGCACCGCGGACGGGGTGAGACCGCGACCGCGGGCCGTCTCCTTGACCGCCGCCCAGCGCTCCCGCGACAGCTTGGCGTGCGCGCGGGCGAACCGCGGCCGGCTGAGCTGTCCGGGCTGCACGGCCAGCGGCAGTTCCGGCGCGGGCGCCAGGGTGTCGAGCCGGTCCAGCCAGTACTGCCGGTCCGCCGCGAAGCGCCGCTCGCCCTGCGCCTGCTGCTCGGCGAGCACGCAGTCGCGGAAGGTGACCTCCAGCGGGGCGGGCGGCTCGTCGGGGTCGCAGTAGAAGCGGTACCAGTCGCGCTGGAAGATCCCGAAGCTGAAACCGTCCATGATCAGCATGTCCAGGCTCAGATGCAGCCGCCAGCGCCGCTCGTCCAGCTTCGTCGCCCGCACCTCGAACAGCGGCCAGCGGTCGGCGGGCAGCACCTGGTGCGCCAGCTCGTCGCGGATCTCCTCGATACCGGCCTGCCGCGCGGCCCCGTCCAGCCCGGACAGGTCCGCGACGCGCACCTCGTACGCCGGCACCTCCGGCAGCACGCGCTGCCGCCCGTCCGGCTGGATCACCGCCCGCAGCATGTCGTGCCGCCGCACCAGCATGTCCAGGCTCCGCCCGAGCCGCGGCACGTCGAGGTCGGCGGCGTCGAACTCCAGGTAGCAGTGCGTGGAGTTGCCGCCCAGCTCCACCGCGGGCGTGCGCCCCACCCAGTAGGCCTGCTGGATGTCGGTCAGCGCGAACGGCTCGTGCCGCTCCTCGGGCCGGGGGGTCAGCGTCACCGCCCCGTCCGCCGCCGCGGCCGAACGCGCGACGGTCTCGACGAGCTCGTCCCGGCGCAGCTTCATCTCCTCGCGCAGCTCGGGAGTCAGCGCACCGGGCGGGGCCGTCACATGCAGCCGGCCGTCGGCCAGCCGCAGCCTGACCCCGCGGCGATACAGCTCGGCGAAGAGATCCGTGGTCATCGTGGCTGCCCTTCTGGCGGGTTAGAGGATGAGTTCTTCGAGTGGCTCGCCCGCCGCCGGCTCCTCGTCGCCGGTCACGACGAGGCTGCGCGCCGCGAGATCCCGGCAGACCAGGTCCACGACGTCCGCCACGGTGGCCTCGCCGAGCAGCTTCTGCGGCGGTACGTCCACGTGCAGGCCCGTGCGGAACTGCTCGCGCAGCCGCATCGCCCGCAGCGAGTCCAGGCCGAGGTCGCCCAGCCGGGAGGCGGGGAAGCGGGTACGGACGCTCGCCGGGTCGTCGGCGAACGCGCCGACCATCGAACTGACCCGGGCGAACAGGGTGTCGGTGAGCGCCCGGCGGGCCGCCCGCGGCTCCTCGACCGCGAGCCGCGCCAGCTCGCCCGCGTCCCACGGCTCGTCGCCCCCGGTGTCCCGCGCGTCCTGCCGCGGCGGCTCGGGCAGTTCGGCGGGGCCGAAGGCCAGCCCGGCGACACTCACCAGGGGCTCGCCCGCGTCGTCGTACAGCTCCACGTGCGCGGTGCCGTCCCCGGCGCGGCGCGCATGGCACCACACCCGGGCGGGCAGCTCGCGGTGGCACGTCAGCCGCGCGACGGCCGACGGCAGCCACGGTCCGGCTCCCCGGCCCGTGTCCGCGAGCAGCGGCGCCGCGGCCAGCAGGCACAGCTCGAACACGACGGGGTGCAGGACGTACCCCTCGCCGCCCTCCGCGCCGGTCTCCAGCAGCGCCAGCACCTCGTCGTCCCCGCGCCACGACCGCCGCGCGGCCTCCCGGTACACCGGACCGCACCCGACCCCGGCCGCGTCCAGCCACCCGAACAGCACCCCCGGATCGCCCTCCGCCAACCGCTCCCGCAACCCACCGAGGTCGGCACGGGGAGGGGCGGGCGGATTCTTCTCCGCGGCGCACGCGCTGAAGCGGAGCGTCCAGCGCGGCCGCGCGGGGTTCGCGGGGCCGACGGGGTCCGGCGTACGCCCGCCGGGCGCGGTCGTCGCGGGGTGGGCGGAGTTCGCGGAGTCCGCCGGGGCCTGCGCGGCACCTGTGGGTGAGCCGGGCTCGGGGGGCGTTCCTGCGTCGTCGGCGGGTCGCGCCGGGCTCGGCGCCTGCGCGGTGAAGCCGCGCACGCGGCGGGTCGCGCCCCGCGTCTCCGCCGCCGTCTGGAGGGGGAGGGCGCGAGCGCCCGTGAGCAGGACCGGGGGGCCGAAGTCCAGGTCCTCGACCGTGCGGACGTCCGCGGGGTCGATGCCGTCGCCCGCGCCGTGCCGGGCCGCGGCCAGCGCCCACTCGGCGAGGGCGGCGGACGGCAGGGCGGCCGCGCCGCGCAGCCGGTACTGCCCGGCGTACCAGGACTCACGTGCCGTCAGAGAGCGGGCGAAGCGCCGCTCCGCGGGGTCGGCCAGGTCGATCTCGCCGCCCAGCAGCGGGTGCACGTCCTCGCGCGCGGGCTCGGCGGGGCCGTGGCTGCCGAGGGCGGGCGAGGCGAGCCAGTAGCGGCTGCGCCGGAAGGGGTAACCGGGCAGGCGTACCTGCTCGCCCGGCCCGGCCGGACCGTCGAAGGCCGCCTCCCAGCGCACCGCCGTCCCCGCGGTCCAGGCCGCCGCAAGCCGCGCCAGCAGCTCGCCCACACTGGTGACGGCGCCCGGGTCCAGCTCCAGGCACACCGCCGCGCCCTGCTCCCGCGCGGCGGCCGGGGCGTCGCCGCCCGCGGCCAGGAAGCCGCCGGTCGCCCAGCGTTCGGGGTCGTCCGGCGCGCCGCCGGAGGCGAGGAGGAGCGTGCAGGCGGGCGTGCCGTACGTGACGCCCTCCGCGGCGGCCCGCAGGGCGCCCGCGTTCTCGTCGGCGCGTGCGGCGGCGGCCGCGAGGGCCGTGGCGTCGGCGGGCGACAGGTCGCCGTCCCCGCGCAGCGCGTCCGTGTCGGCGTCCGCCCGCGCCGCGGCGGCGGCGAGCGCCACCGCGTCGGCGGACGACAGGACCCCGGCCGCGCAGGCCGCGGCGATCTCGCCGATGCCCGCGCCCGCGACGACCTCCGGCTCCACCCCGAAGGAGCGGACCAGCCGGACCATCGCCGTCTGCCACGCGAACACCGCGGCCTGCCGGTAGCCGGCGGGCGGCGCACCGAGCCGCTCCGCCAGCCGCGCGAGCACCTCGGCGTGCGCCTCGGCGAAGACGGGGAAGCGGGCGGCGAGTTCGCGGGCCGCGTCCACGGCCCCCGGCACGTCGCCGGTGAGCACGAGCGCGGTGGGCGTGCCGCCCGCACCCGTGGCCGTCCCGGTGAGCAGTCCGGGCGCCGCCTCGCCGCGGGCCAGCGCGGCGAGCGCGGCACGCCGGGCGGCGGGGGAGTCACCCTCGGGCCCGACGACGACGGCACGGTGCGCGAAGGCGCCCCGCGTCCGCGCGAGCGCCCGCCCGACCCCCGCCACGTCCACGCCGGGCCGCGCGTCCAGGAACTCCCCCAGCTCCCCGGCCATGGCCCGCAGCGCCCCCGCGTCCCTGGCCGACACCACCCAGGGCACGCCGCCGTCCGCCGTACCGCCCGCGGCGCCCGGTGGCGTCTCCGCGCCGTCGGGCGCGGCCGGTTCCTCCACGATCAGGTGGGCGTTCGTGCCGCTGATGCCGAAGGAGGAGACGCCCGCGCGGCGCGGGCGGCCGGGGGACGGCCAGGGGGCGGCCTGCGTGGTGAGGACGACGGAGCCGGCGGACCAGTCGACGTAGGTCGTGGGGTGGTCGATGTTCAGGGTGCGGGCGTGGACGCCCGCGCGCATGGACATGACGATCTTGATGACGCTCGCCACGCCGGACGCGGTCTGCGTGTGGCCGATGTTGGACTTCACCGAGCCCAGCCGCAGCGGCCGCCCCTGCGGCCGGTCCGCGCCGTAGGTCGCGATGACGGCCTCCGCCTCGATCGCGTCGCCCAGCGCCGTGCCCGTGCCGTGCCCCTCCACCGCGTCGACCTGGTCGGGGGCGAGCCCGGCGCTGTCGAGGGCCTGCCGGATGACCGCCTCCTGGGCGGAACGGCTGGGCGAGGTCAGGCCGTTGGTGGCGCCGTCCTGGTTGACCGCGGAGCCGCGGACGACCGCGAGGACGCTGTGGCCGTGCCGCCGCGCGGCCGACAGCCGCTCCAGGACGAGCAGTCCGGCGCCCTCGCCGAAGCCCATGCCGTCGGCGCCCGCGGCGAAGGGCTTGCAGCGGCCGTCCCCGGCGAGCGCCCCGCGGCGGCCGAATTCGAGGATGACGTCGGGCGTCGCCATGACGGTGACGCCGCCCGCCAGCGCGAGGTCGCAGTCGCCGCGGCGCAGCGCCTGGCAGGCCAGGTGGATCGCGACGAGCGAGGACGAGCAGGCGGTGTCGATGCTGAGGGCCGGTCCGTGCAGCCCGAGGGCGTACGCGACACGGCCGGAGGTGGTGCTCGGGGCGCCGCCGATGATCTGCTGGTCGGGCGCGCCCTCGGGCAGTTCCGGCTGCGGACCGGCGCCGTAGTGGCAATAGGACACCCCGGCGTAGACGCCGGTGCGGGAGCCGCGCAGGCCCGCGGGGTCGATACCGGCGTGCTCGACGGCGTCCCACGCGGTCTCCAGCAGCAGGCGCTGCTGGGGGTCCGTCACCAGCGCCTCGTGCGGGGTGATCCCGAAGAAGCCCGCGTCGAAACGGTCGGCCCCGGCGGGTCCGCCGAGGAAGCCGCCCTGCCGTGCGGCCTCGTCCGGGCCTCCGTCGGGGCTTCCGTCCGGGCTTCCGCCGGGACCCGCGTCCGGGCCCCACCCGCGGTCGCCGGGGAAGGGCGTGATCCCGTCGCCCTCGCCCGCGACGAAATCCCACAGCCCTTCGGGCGAGCGCAGCCCCGGCGGGAAACGGCAGCCCATGCCGACGATCGCGATCGGCTCGGTGTCCTTGAGCTCGGCCTCCTGGAGCCTGCGGGCCGTGACCCGCAGGTCGCCGGTGGCCTTCTTGAGGTACTGACGCAGCTTTTCTTCATCAGCCATTGGCCCGCCGGCTCCCGATTCTCAAGAAATGCGCTGCTGCCGAAAGCAAATGATTTAGGATTCACTTCATCCCGCTCGACCCTACTGTGCAGGGGACTCTCCTCATACCCCACCCCTACCCCTACGCATAAGTCTTACAGGGTCGGCCAGGGGTGCGATAGGGGTTGATGGGGCATCCGGAATGGGCTAGTGCAAGCCGGTGGCCTGCTGGGATCTCGTCCGGGCGTGCCGGATGCACCTTCGATAGTGAGTTTCTCATATACCGCCACGCTTTTATTACGGTTAATCTGGGCCGCCAGGTGACAACCGTGCCGCGCCGATTCTGCGGGGGAGAGGTACCGTGTCGGGCCAGTCAGTAGCAGTGGATACGCCCTGGGAAAGGGTCGCGGACTCGATCGAGTTCATTCCCGCCGAATACTCGGTGCGGGACCAGCCGGAATCGGTGGCGCAGGAGATGCTGCGCTGCGGACCGGCGGAGATCGACCGGCTGGTCGCCGCCGGCCTGCCGTGCGAGGAGCGCGACGGCGTCCGGCACTTCGACACGAACGACCTCTACAACCTCGGCATGTACTCCAACACCTCGAAGACCCAGCCGGAGCTGGCCTTCCGGATGCTCTTCCGCTTCGCCGGGCGCCCGGTGGACGACCTGCTGCGGGCGAAGACCTGGGACTTCCAGGTCACCCTGGAGTGCCCGGACTGCGTTGGAGAGGCCCCGTGGCGGCTGGAGGCGCCGGACATCGACCGGTTCGGCGGCCGGCTCGCCGAGGTGACCGAGCCGGACCCGGGCGAGGGCTCCGCCGCGTACACCGCGACCGTGACGACGACCGGCGCGCGCACCCCGGTGATCTCCCCGGTGCTGCGCGAGCTGACGCGGGAGTACCTCGCGGCCGGCTACCGCTGGCAGATGATCCCGGTGCCGATGCAGGCCGACTACGGCCTGGTGCACGAGCTGGGCGCGACCAGCTGCATCGCCGCCAGCCTGCTGCTCACCGAGCGCTTCCGGGACGCCGGGTACCGCGCCGAGGCCAAGCGCGGCTGGTTCTGCGGTGTGCTCGGCGGCGCGCTGGACCTGCCGCACGCGTGCGTCGAGGTCGAGGACGACGACGGGACGCTCAAGACCATCGACATCGCCAAGTCGCAGCTGGCCGCGCGGCTCTCGGCGAGCACCGGCGACTTCCAGGAGCTGTGCCTGGGCTCGATCTACAACAAAGTCATTCCGTCCACCGCTTCCGGCAACGCCGCCCTGGGCTACCACGAGTGCGGCTCGAAGACGCCGGTCCACGTGCGCGCGGATATCCGATCGGTGCGTTGAGGAGACGACTGAACCCATGGCTGTACGCGACATCGAGCCGGTCGAACTGGACCTGGACCGCCTGGAGCAACTGGCCTCGTCCGGCTACTACAACCCGTACACGTACTTCGACTGGCCGCAGACCATCGAGCCGGACAAACCGTGGATGAGCGAGAACCTCACCACGCTGGCCGGCACCGAGATGTGGGACGAGCTGACCCGCGAGCAGCAGGTGGCGCTGACCCGCTACGAGACGATCAACTTCTTCAGCCTCAACATCCACGGCATCCGTGAGCTGATGAGCGAAGTCGTCATGCGCATCCACGAGCGCACCTACGCGGGCGTCTCGGAGTTCATGCACCACTTCATCGGCGAAGAGAACGAGCACATGTGGTTCTTCGCCCAGTTCTGCCTGCGCTACGGCGGCAAGCTCTACCCGGCGCAGCCGAACCTGCAGGCCGACTCGGTCGAGCACCTCTCCCCGCTGGCCCGCGAACTCATCGTCTTCGCGCGTGTGCTGATCTTCGAGGAGATCGTCGACTACTACAACGCGCACATGGCGACCGACGAGTCGCTGCCCTTCATCGCCCGTGAGATCAACCGGGTGCACCACCAGGACGAGAGCCGGCATGTCGCGTTCGGCCGGATGATCTTCACCAACCTGCTGGAGCAGGTCAAGAAGCGCGACCCCGAAGAGGTCCCGGTGATCGCGGAGTACCTGGAGAGCTACCTCCAGTACAGCATCGCGACCCTCTACAACCCCGCCGCCTACCGCGACGCGGGCATCCCGGACGCGCTGAAGCTGCGGCGGCGGGCGCTGGAGCACCCGGCCCGCAAGGAGGCGCACGACCAGATCCTCAAGCGCACCCGGCGCTTCCTGGTGAAGGCCGGCGCGAGTGTCGGGGAGTCCACCCGGTCATGAGCGAATCCATGGCGGCCGTCCAGGAGTTCATCCTGGGCCGCAATCCCAAGCTGGACCACCTGGACGGCGACTTCGACCTGATCGACAGCCGCGCCATCAACTCGCTCGCCTTCGTCGAGTTCATCTTCCTGCTGGAGGAGCTGACCGGCGAGGCGATCGACCCCGAGGACATCGACCTCGACGACTTCCGGACCCTCGACGCGATAGAAGCGCGATTCTTCAAGCAGAAGGCGGCGTGATGACCACAGCAACCGACAACGGCCTGGGCGTTCTCGACGGCGGCCAGCTGCGTCTGCTGCGCGCGATCGACTCGGTCTTCCTGCGCTTCGCCGAGGGCTGGCAGGCCCCGGAGTTCCGCTTCCCGTTCCTGATCGGGACGGAGAACCTGGACCGCTTCGACTACTTCGACAACTTCCCGCACCTGGGCCTGGCCGCCACCCGGCTGGACCCGCAGCGGCTCGCCAAGCACCTCACCGACGCCGAGCGCCCGGTCGACCGCGTCCCGCCGGAGGTCATGGAGCCGACGGCCTTCGCGCTGCCGTCCGCGGCCTGCTACGCCATCTACGTCGACCTGGCGGGACGGACGCTGCCCGCCGACGGGCTCATGCGCACCACGGTGGCCACCTGCTTCCGCAACGAGGACCACTACGCGGGACTCCAGCGGCTGCTGGGCTTCTCGATGCGCGAGATCGTCTTCATCGGCCCCGAGGAGGGCGCCAAGCAGCACCTGGTGCGCGCCAAGGAGACCGTGCTGGCGCTGTGCGCGAAGCTCGGTCTGGAGGTGAGCGTCGAGGTCGCGACCGACCCGTTCTTCGACAAGAACAGCAGCAAGGCCAAGATGCAGCGGCTCTTCCCCGTCAAGGAGGAGTTCATCGTCAACGGTCTGTCGATCGGTTCGGTCAACTATCACCGCAACTTCTTCGGCGAGCGCTGCACCATCCAGGCCGGCGACGACACCGCGCACACCAGCTGCCTGGCCTTCGGCCTGGAGCGGTGGGTGCACACCCTCACCCAGCGCTTCGGCGACACCGCCGCCGCGCTGGCCGCCGTGGAGGCGCTGGCCTGATGCGCGCCACGTTGGCGGAGGCGCTCGGGATCCGGGTGGGCCTGCTCCAGTCGGGGATGGGCGGCGTCGCCGGTCCCGACCTGGCCTGCGCGGTGTCGGAGGCGGGTGGCGCGGGCTGCCTGGGCGGCTACAAGCTGGCCGGCGAGGCGCTGTCGGCCGCGCTCAAGCGGCTGGTCGCCGGTACCGACCGCCCTGTCGGCGTGAACCTCATCCCGGAGGTCGTCGGGCCCGAGGACCTGGACCTGCAACTCGCCCAGGTGCTGGAGGAGACCCCGCAGCACGTCTACGTCTCGCTGTTCGGGATGCCCGACGACGCCGTGTTCGCGCGCGTCAAAGCGGCGGGACGCAAGCTCGTCGTCCAGGTCGGCACGGTCGAGGACGGTGTGCGCGCGGCCGGTCACGGCGCGATCGTCGTGGTGCAGGGCACCGAGGCGGGCGGCCATCTGCTCGGCACCGCGCTGCGCGACGACCTGGTCGGCGAACTGCGCGCGCTGCTGCCCGACGCCTGTCTGGTGTCGGCCGGCGGCATCGGCTCCGCCGACGAGGCGGCCCGCGCGACGGCCGCGGGCGCCGACGGGGTGCTGCTCGGCACCGCCTTCGTGGTGGCCCGCGAGTCGATGGCCCACCCGGTCTTCAAGAGCGCGGTCGTCGCCTCCGGCGAGGCCGACACCGTCATCTCCGACGTGTACGAGATCGGCTGGCCGGGCCGCCGCCACCGGGTCCTCGCGACCGATGTCACACGCGATCCCGACCAGCCGAAGAAATTCATCGGCCGCACCGTGGTCGAGGGAAAGCCCTATGTCGTGCCGCGGTTCAGTGCCGCGGTGCCCACGACCGCCACGAGCGGTCGTATCGAGGAGATGGCGATGTACTGCGGACTTTCCTGCGGCGCCATTTCCGGCGAACTCCCGGCGGCGGACATCGTCGCCGGATTCGCCCGCGTTCTGCCGGGTGCCGGCGCTGTTGGAACTGAATCTGTGGAGGAATCGCATGGCAGGCTATGAAGAGCTGTCCCGGCTGGACATGACGTACAACGACACCCCCCGTATCCGTACCCGGGAGGGCGTCGAGATCTACTACGAGTCGCGTGGCGAGGGGCCGGACATCACGCTGCTCAACACATTCTTCCTGCCCGTTCCCGCATGGCGGGTCTACACCGGGGAATTGGAGAAGAACTACCGCCTGCTCAGTTTCGACCTGTGCAACCACGGCGCCTCCTCCAAGGTTCCCGAGGAGCCGACGTGGGAGGAGCACGTCGAGGACCTGATGGGTCTGCTCGACGCGATGGAGATCGAGTCGACGTACCTGGTGGCCCTGTCGACCTCCACCGTCTTCGCCCGGGAGGCCGCGCTGCGGCACCCCGACCGGATCAAGGGCATGGTGCTGACCGGCCCGGCGTTCGGCCCGCGCGGCATGCGGCGGCAGCGGCAGATCCAGCGGGCGTGGCTGCGCACGCTGGAGAGCCACGGCCTGGAGGGGCTCTACGAGCACCTCTACCCGGAGGTCTTCAGCGCGGAGATGAACGAGGCGCTCGGCGCGCCCGGCTTCCTCGGCTTCCGCGAGAGCTTCAGCGCGCTCGCCACCGTCGAGGAGATGACCAACGGCCTCAAGCGCGCCATGCAGGACAAGAGCAGCCCCGAGCTGATCGCCCAGGTCACGGTGCCGACGCTGGTCCTCACCGGTGACGACGACTTCCTGCTCGGCCCGACCGGTGCCCATGAGCTGGCCGAGATCTTCCCCGACGGGCGCTGCGAGATCATCCCGCGGGCCGGCCACATCGCCTTCATCGACGACCCCGAGGGCTATCAGGGGATCGTCCACAAGTTCATCGAAGAAGTGGAGTCCCGTGCCTGACGACGCGTCCGCCGTGCGGCAGAGCATCCGCGGGCTGCTGCGCGACCAGCACGGCGGCGACCGGTTCGTGGACTCGGTGTCGGACTCCGAGTCGCTGCGGCAGGCGGGGATGTCCTCCAACGCCCTGGTGGCGCTGCTGGTGGCGATGGAGGACGAGTTCGGCTTCGAGTGGGACGACGACGTCCACCCCGAGGTGCTGCGCTCGATCGAGTCGCTGGCCGACCACGTCGTGGCGCTGCGCGTCTGACGGCCGGCCGTGGCAGCCCTGCCGGACCTCCCGGCCGGCGCCGCCGCGGGCGCCCGCCTCGCCTGGCGCCCGGTGCGCCGGCCGTACGGACCGCACGAGCAGTCCGCGGCCGGCCGCCGGGCGGCCGCGGCGGCGCTCGCCGCAGCCGGTTCCGCACGGCGCACCGTGCCGGGCGGCCCCGGCGGCGGCCGGCCGGACTTCCCGCCGGGATTCGCCGGGTCGATCTCGCACACGCAGCGGCTGGCGGTCGCGCTGGTGGTGCCCGGCGCGGCGGCGGTCGGGGTCGATGCCGAAAGCGCGGAGATAGCCCCCCGAGTGGCGCGGTTCGTCCTGCGGGAACAGGAGCGGAATATGCTCCTGGCGCCCGCCGGAGAATATGCCGCACGCGATCTCTTCTCGGCGAAGGAAGCAGCTTTCAAGGCGTTGTCCGGCATTGCCGGAACCGGTGATTTCCTCTTCTGGAGGATCGAACTCACCAGGTCCGGCGATGCCTTGACGGCGTCCTACCGCGATGTGGCGGTACCCGTGTGGATTCGTTCCACGGAAGACCTCTCGTTTGCCGTCGCCATCCTGCGATGATTTATTGCACTGCCGTACGTGAAATTCTCACCTGTTCCCGGCAGTTGACCGCCTGGTAGCCTTCCATTATGTGGCTGCCGCGGTCTCGGCGGAGGTGCCCGATCTTTTCTGTCTGCTTGACGATGAATTTTCCAATCACGGTGCGGTGAGAAATGACGACGTACGCAACCGTGCTCACTCGAAGTGAGGAGAGACTCGTGGGCGGTCTTGGGAACTCCGCGGCGATCGTGGGAGTGGGCTGTCGGCTACCGGGCGGCATCAACAACCTGGACCAGCTGGAGTCGGCGCTGTTCGCCGGGCTCGACCTGGTGACGGAGGTGCCGCCGGACCGGTTCGACCCGGCGCTGTGGACCGCCCCGGGCGACCACCGGCCGGGGCTGAGCTACACCGCCGCCGGCGGCTTCCTGCAGGATGTCACCGGCTTCGACCCGGGGTTCTTCGGCATCTCCCCGCGCGAGGCGGCGCAGATGGACCCGCAGCAGCGGCTGCTGCTGGAACTGACGATCGAGGCCTTCCACCACGCCGGTATCGACCCGGCGACGCTGGAGGGCCAGGACGGCGGCGTGTGGGTCGGCACCTCCACCCGCGGCTACTGGGAGCTGGTCTCCGCGCGGCCCGAGGCCGTCGACGCCCACTCGCTCCAGGGCACCTTGACCTGCAACGCCTCCAACCGGCTGTCCTTCCTGCTGGACTGGCGGGGCCCGTCGTACTCGATCGACACCGCGTGCTCCTCGGCGCTGGTCGCGCTGCACCAGGCCGCCCAGGCGGTGACGTCCGGCAAGGTGCGGACCGCGCTGGCCGCCGGTGTCGGCCTGCTGCTCAACCCCGTCGACTACCTGGGCTTCGCCGAGGCGTCCGTGCTCTCGCCGACCGGCCGCTGCCACGCCTTCTCCGAACTGGCCGACGGCTTCGTCCGCGGCGAGGGCGCGGGCGTCGTGCTGCTCAAGCGGCTCGACGACGCGATCGCCGACGGCGACCGCGTGCTCGCCGTCATCGCGGGCTCCGGCACCAACACCGACGGCCGCTCGGTCAACGTGATGAGCCAGCCCTCCCCGATCACCCAGCAGGCGCTGCTGGAGGAGGTGTACGCGGAGTCCGGCGTCACCCCCGACGAGCTGGTCTACCTCGAATGCCACGGCACCGGCACCCCGGTCGGCGACCCGGTGGAGTGCACCGCGCTCGGCGCCGCGCTCGGCGTGCACCGCGCCGCGGACCGCCCGCTGCCGATCGGCTCGGTCAAGACCAACATCGGGCACCTGGAGTGCGCCTCCGGCATGGCCGGGCTGCTCAAGGCCATGGTCGTGCTGCGCAGCGGCCGGATCCCCCCGTCCCTGCACGTCCAGCCGCGCAACCCGGCGATCGACTTCGACGGGCTCGGCCTGCTGCCAACCGACGTGGAGATCCCGATCGCCCGCGGCAACGGCCGCGCGGCGGCGGGCATCAACTCCTTCGGCATCGGCGGCGCGAACGCCCATGTCGTCCTCGTCGAGCCGGCCGCCCCCGAAGCCCGTGACAGCGCCGCGCCCACCGACGACGAGCGACTGCCGGTGCTGGTCTCCGCGCGCACCCCGGAGGCGCTCAACGAGGCCGCCTGGGCGATGGCGGAGTACCTGGAGGACACCCCCGGCGACTTCTACGACGCCGCCTACACCTCGGTCCTGCGCCGCCAGCGCTACGAGCACACCGCCGTGGTCTTCGCCGGTGACGCGGCGGGCGCCGCCCAGGACCTCTACAGCATCTCCGCCGGGACGCTGCCGGAGGCCGCCGCCCGCTGCGAGACGGCCGCCGCCGCGGGCACGCCCGTCGGCTTCGTCTTCGCGGGCAACGGCTCCCAGTGGGCCGGCATGGGCTCGGCCCTGATGGGCGAGGGCGCCGGGTCGGACCCCGCGTTCAGCGCCGCCGTGCAGGAGGCCGACGCCCAGCTGACCCCGCTGCTCGGCTGGTCGGTGGCCGAGGCGCTCGCCGACGGCGAGTACGACCTGGCTCGTACCGAGGTCGCGCAGCCGCTGCTGTTCGCCGTCCAGGTGGGTCTGCTGGCCAGCCTGCGCGAACGCGGCGTCACCCCGTCGATGGTCACCGGGCACAGCGTCGGCGAGATCGCCGCCGCCTACGCCGCCGGCATCCTCGACATGGCCGCGGCCTGCACGGTGGTGGCGATCCGCAGCGCCGCGCAGGGCCGTACCGCCGGTACGGGGGCGATGGCCGCGGCCGCGGTGAGCGCCGAGGACGCCGCCGCGCTGATCGCGGACAGCGGCGCGCAGGTGGAGGTCAGCGCCGTCAACTCGCCCACCGACGTGACCCTTTCCGGCGACCGGGACGCGCTGGAGGAGATCGGCAAGACGCTCGCCGACCGCGGTGTGTTCTTCCGTATGCTGCCGCTCGACTACGCCTTCCACAGCGCCAAGATGGACCCGATCCGGGCCCAGATCCTCGACGAGCTGGGCGGTCTGGCGACGGGCGACCCGGGCCTGCCGATGTACTCCACCGTGACCGGCGCGGCCGTCGCGGACGGCGGCACGATGGATGCCGACTACTGGTGGCGCAACATCCGCGAGCCCGTCCTGATGGCCGAGGCCGTCGCGGCGATGGCCGAGGCGGGCGCGGGCGTGCTCGTCGAGATCGGCCCGCACCCCGTCCTCGCCACCTACCTGCGCCGGATCTCCCAGGCCCCGGACAGCCCCGGTTTCACCGCGACCGAGACGCTGCGCCGCAACCAGAAGCCGGACCTCGACGCGAACGCCGCCGCGGTCCTCGCGGCGGGCGGCGCCGTCGAGCTGCGGACCTGGTTCGAGGCGCCCGGCCGGGTCGCGGACCTGCCCGCCTACCCGTGGCAGCGCGAGCGGCTGTGGGTCGGCGAGCCCTCCTGGTGGGGGCACGGCCCCGGCGACGGCAAGCTCGTCCACCCGCTGCTCGGCGAGCGCGTGCCGGTCGCCGAACCGCAGTGGGAGGGCACGGTCGAGGTCTCCCGGGTGCCGTGGCTGAGCGAGCACTCGGTCGCGGGCTCGATCGTCATGCCCGGCGCGGCCTTCGCCGAGATGGCGCTGACCGCGGGCCCCGCGGCGATCCGCGACCACGCGATCCAGGTGACCGACCTCGCCGTGACCTCGGGCCTGACCATGCCCGCCCCCGGCGACCCGGCGCAGGTGCACCTCAGCACCGCCGTCGCGGGTGACATGATCACGATCTCCTCGCGCCGGGACCGCCTCGGCGGCGCCCCCCAGCCGTGGCAGCAGCACGCCCGCGGCAGGCTGCGCGCCGTCACCGGCCCGGCCCCCGAGGCGCTCGACGTCGCGGCCGTCCGCAGCCGCCTGGACGGCGAGATGACGCTCGACCACGACGCGTTCTACGGCATCAGCGACCGCGCGGGCACCGTCTACGGCCCCGGCTTCCGCGCCGTGACGAACGCCTGGTTCCGCTGCGACGAGGCCGGTACGGGCGAGCTGCTCGCCGACTACACGATGCCGCCCGCCCCCGCCGCCGAGATGACCGGCCCCACCAGCCGCTACGTCGCCCACCCCGTGCTGCTCGACGTCGCGCTGCACGCGGGCGGCCCGCTCAACTCCTCGCTGCGCGACGGCTCGATGCTCTTCATGCCCGTCGAGTTCGGGGCCCTGACCGCCTGGACCCGGCCGCCGACGCAGGGCGTCATCCATGTCGTCGCGCACTCCGAGACCGGCCGCGAGGCCGTCTGGGACGTCACGCTGGCCGCGCCGGACGGCACCGTCGCCGTCACCATCAAGGACATGCGGCTGCGCCTCATCGAGGGCCGCCCGCAGCCCGCGCTGGGCATCTGGTCGGCCTTCTCCGAGACCTACGCGCCCGAGTCCGGCGGCTCCGCCGACGCCGACACCGCGGCGGCCCCGACCGCCTGGACGCTGCTCGCGGACGAGGGCGCCCTGCCCTTCGCGCGGTCCCTCGCCGGGCCGCTCGGCGCCGCGGCCCCCGCCGCCGTCGCCCCCGGCGACAGCGCGCGCTGGGCACAGGCGGTCCGGCAGGCCGCCGACGCCGAGGGCGACGCCGCCGTGGCGCTCGTGCTCTCCGAGGGCGGCGACGACCCCGTCGCGGCCGCCGCGGACGCCGGGCAGATCCTCCGCGACCTGGCCATGGCCTGGCAGCAGCGCCTCGCCGGCACCCCCGACGGGCGGCTGACGGTCTGGCTGGTCACCGGGCCCTGCGGCGTCATGGCGCACCCCGGCACGCGGAGCGCCGGGAGCGCCGCGGCCTCCTCGGCCTGGGGCACCGCGCGCACGATCACCAACGAGGTGCCCGGCGTCACGACCCGCCGGATCGCCGTCGAACCCGCCCTCGACCCGGCGCTGGCCGGGCGTGTCGCCGAGGTGCTCGCCGCCGACACCGGCCAGGAGGACGAGTTCGCCGTCTTCGCCGACGAGGTGCGCGTGCCCCGCGTCGCCCCCGTGGACGTCTCGACGGGCGAGCCCGCGGCCGCGGACACCGCCGGGGAGGCCGCGCGCCGCGGCAGGTCCGCGGGCCAGGCCACGGCCCTCCAGGTGCGCACCATCGCGCTCACCCCGCAGTTCGGGCCCGCGGCGATACCGATGCCCGAGCCCGGCCCCGGCCAGGTCGTCATCGAGGTCAGGGCGGCCGCGCTGAACTACAAGGACGTCATGCTGGCCACCGGCCTGATGCCCATCGAGCCGATGCAGGCCGACTGGCGCGCGGGCGTCAACGCCGGTCCGCTGATCGGCCAGGAGTGCGCCGGTGTCGTCGCGAAGCTCGGCCCCGGCGTCACCGGCCTGGAGGTCGGCCAGGCGGTCATGGCCGTCGGCTGCGGTTCGCTGGCCAGCCACGTCAAGGCCGAGGCCGCCGTCACCGTGCCCGTGCCCGAGGGCATGGACTTCCCGCAGGCGGCCACCCTGCCGCTGGTCTACGCGACCGCCCACTACAGCCTCAACGTCCTGGCCGGCATGGCCGAGGGCGAGATCCTGCTGCTGCCGGGCGCCGCGGGCGGCGTGGGCCTGGCCGCGCTCAACCTGGCGCGGCTGGCCGGGGTACGGGTCATCGCGCTGGCAAGCACCGAGGAGAAGCGGGAGCTGCTGCGCGAGCGCGGCGCCTGGCGCACCCTCGACTCGCGCTCCGCCGAATTCCCCGACCAGGTACGGGAGCTGACCGGCGGCCGGGGCGTGGACATCGTCCTGAACTCGCTCACCGGCACCGCCGCCGTCAACTGCCTCGAACTGCTCGCGCCCGACGGCCGCTTCGTCGAGCTGGGCAAGCGCGACCTGTACGGGGACGCGGGGCTGCGGCTGCGCCCCTTCCTCAACACGCTGTCCTACTTCGCCGTCGACCTCGCCCAGCTCATCGACCGGCGCCCGGACCGCGCGGGGGCCGTCATGCGGGACATCGCCCGGCTCGCCGCCGAGGGCGAGATCGAGCCGCTGCCGCACACCGTCTACCCCTCGGCCGCCCTGGACGACGCCTTCAACCGGCTCAAGCGGTCCGAGCACGTCGGCAAGCTCGTCATCGACACCACCGGCATCGCCGCCCAGCGCGTCACCTTCGACCCCGACGGCGCCTACCTCGTCACCGGCGGCACCGCGGGCTTCGGCGCCGCCACCGCGTGCTGGCTCGTCGACCACGGCGCGGGCCGGGTCATCGTCACCGGCCGCCGCGAGCCCGCCGAGCTGCCGGACCGACCGGGCATCAGCTTCACGGCCGCCGACGTCACCGACCGGGCCGCGATGGCCCGGGTCGTCGAGGAGGCCAGGTCCTGCGCCCCGGGCGGGCTGCGCGGTGTCTTCCACTGCGCCGCCGGTTACGACGACGGCCCGCTGGAGGACCTGACGCGCGGGCGCTACACGTTCGTCCTCGCCCCGAAGCTGGAAGGCGCCCGCATCCTGGACGAGTTGACGAGCGACTGCGACCTGGACCACTTCGTCCTCTACTCGTCCATCTCCGCCCTGCTCGGCAACCGCCTCCAGGCCTCCTACGCCGCCGGCAACCTGGGCCTGGAGACCCTGGCCCGGCAGCGCCGGGACCGCGGCCTGCCGGCCCTCGCCGTCGGCTGGGGCGCCATCGCGGGCACCGGCGTCGTCGTCCGCGACAACCTGTCCGACTCCATGACCCGGCTCGGCCTCGAACCGATCCCGCCGTCCGAGGCGCTGGACTGCCTGGGCCGCCTCCTGACCGGCGACGCGCCGCACAGCGCCGTGATCGCGCGCGTCGACTGGGAGCGGGCCGGGCTCATGTTCCCCGCCGCCACCGCGGCCCGCTTCTCCCCGCTCGTCACCTCCGCCTCCGGACCGGCCGACCGCAGCGGCGCGAGCCTGCGCGAGCAACTGCTGGCCAGCGGCGAGGCCGAGGCGGAGGAGCTGGCCACCCAGGCGCTCACCGGCGTCATCGCGACCATCCTGCGCACCGAGCCGGAACGCCTCTCGCCCTCCGTACCGCTCAACCGTCTGGGACTCGACTCGATCCTGGCCACCGAGCTGGGCGTCACCCTGCGCCGCCAGCTCGACCTCGACATCCCCACCCTGGAGATCCTTGCCAGCCAAGGCATCCGCGACCTGGCCACCCGCGCCATGTCCGCCGCCGGGGTCAGCCACGCCAAGGAGCAGCACTCGTGAACGACTGGATCGTTCCCATCGTCTCCGACCCGGACGCGCCGGTGTGCATCATCGGCCTGCCGCACCCCGGCGGGGGTCCCAACTTCTACGCGCCCTGGGCCGACGCCACCGGCGTCGAGATCCTCGCCGTCCAGCCGCCGGGCCGCGAGGCCCGTACCGGCGAACTGCCCATCACCGACCTGCCCCGGCTGGTCCGGCAGACCGCGCACGCCATCGCCGGGATCTGCGGCAACCGCCCGACCGCGCTGTTCGGGCACTCCGCGGGCGGCCGCTACGCCTTCGAGGTCGCCCGAGCCCTGGAACGCGCCCACCGCGGCCCCGCGCTGCTGTGCCCCTCCGGCATCTCCGCGCCCGACCACCCGTACTGGACCAGCACCGCCGAGAAGCTGCTCACCGACCCCGTCACCGCGTACCTGATGCTCGGCGGCGAGGCCCTGCCCGGACAGCTGGAGCACGACCAGGCCACCGTCGACTCCTTCATCTCGCTGATCCGTGCCGACGCCCGGCTCTACACCGGGCTCGGCATACAGCCGCCCGTCCCCCTGCGCTGCGCGGTGGCCGCGTTCGCGGGCGACGACGACGCCATCGCCGACCCCGACGACATGACGGGGTGGCGGGACTGGGCGTCCGGCCCGGAGGCCTTCACGCTGCACCGCTACCCGGGCGACCACTTCTACATCCGGCACCACTTCCCGGAGGTCCTGGCGGACCTGCTCGCCGACCTGGCGCAGACCGCGGGCACCGTCGGGGCCGCCGCCCCGGCGAGCTGACCGCCCCGGCGAAGGCACCACCCGGCACCACCAGGCACCGCCGCCCCGCTCCCGGGGCGGCGGTGCCGCGCCCGTGTTCCGCCCCACCGCGCCCCGCACGGAGGAGAGTTGCGATGCCCCTGGACCGTCATCTCCGGCACCTGATCGCCTGGCAGAGCGCCGAGGGCCCGCCGCTCGCCGACCGCGACCTGCCGGTCGGGCAGGCCCGCGCGCGCTACCGGGACAACGCCGTCCGCCGCCACGAGGGCACCGGCGCGCCCGCGGTCACCGCCGAGGACCGGCTCGTCGACGGGCCCGGCGGGACACGGCTGCGGCTGCGCGTCCACACGCCGCGGGACGCCGGGCGGCGCGTCGTCACCTTCCTGCACGGCGGGGGATGGGTGCTGGGCGACCTCGACAGCCACGACTGGGTCTGCCGGGAGCTGGCGGCCGCGCTGCGCGCCGTCGTGGTCGCCGCCGACTACCGGCTGGCGCCCGAGTCCCCCTACCCCGCGGCGCTGCACGACGCGGTGGCCGCGGCCCGCTGGACCGCCCGGACCTACCCCGGCGCCCGGCACGTCGTCGCGGGCGACAGCGCGGGCGCCAGCCTCGCGCTGGGCGTCGGCCTGCACGCGCCCGACGTGCCCCTCGCCGCGCAACTGCTGGTCTACCCGCCGGTGGACCCGAGCCTGATCCTCGCCTCGGCGGGGGAGTGCGCCAAGGGCTACCTGCTCAGCGTCGAGGACATGGCGTGGAACTACGAGCAGTACGTGCCCGACGCGCGGCTGCGCGCCGACCCGGCGGTCGATCTGCTGCGGGCGGACCTGCGGGGCCTGGCGCCCGCGGTCGTCGCCACCGCGGAGTTCGACCCGCTGCGCGACGAGGGCGTGGAGCTGGTGGCGCGGCTGCGCGCCGCGGGCGTGACCGTACGCCACGAGCCGGGCGACGGGCTGGTCCACGGCTACTTCCTGATGCAGGCGATGGTGCCGGCGGCCGCCGCGTGCGCCCGCCGGGTCGTCGGCGAGCTGGAGGCGCTGCTCGGCCCGGATGGGGGCGGCGGCGCGGAAGGCGGCGTGGGCGGCGGTAAGGGCGCGGCGGACGCGGGGGGTGACGGCGGTGGACCGCCCCGGGGCGCGGCCGGCTGACGGGCGGGGCGACCGCTCAGACGGGCTCGCCCTGGAGCCGGATGAGCCCCTCGATGAAGACGTTCAGGCCGTAGGCGAACCGCTCGGCCGGGTCCGCGCCGGTCAGCGAGTCGAGCGCGGCCGCGAACTGCGGCGACACCTCGACGTTGAGCCGCTCGTTGCGGTCCCGCCAGTCGTGGTCGCGCGGCAGCTGGAGCTGGGCCTGCTCCTCGATGGTGTGGCCCAGCACGTAGTAGAAGAGCGAGAAGCTGACCCAGCCGGCCTGCGCGGGCGGCAGCCCGGCCCGGCAGAGCACCTGGACGGAGGTGTCCGACCCGATGATGGTGTTGGCCCCGGGCGCGAACGTGCCGGCCACCACCCGCGCCCCGTCGCGGCGGGCGAGCAGGGCCGCGCGCAGCCGGTTGCCCAGGATCCGGATCTGTTCCGGCCAGGCGACGTCCGGCAGCGGGTCGCCGATGCCCGCCACGATCTTGTCCGCCATGGCGTCCAGCAGCGCTTCCTTGTTCGGGAAGTGCCGGTAGAGGGCGCCGCCCTGCACGTTCAGTGCCGCACCGAGCTTGCGCATCGTCAGCTGGTCAAGGCCCTCGGAATCGATGAAGCGCAGGGCCCCGTCGACCACGTCGGCTTCGCGCAGCGGCATCAGTTACTCCCTCTGATTGACATCCCCAGGTCCGTATCGTAGCGTGAACAACGTTCACGTAAACGCTGTTCACGTGAACGGTCGTTCGCTCGTGGTTGTGTTGAGGAGACCTCATGCCCGAGACCCGAACAACCCCCGCAGCACCCGCGGTTCTCAAACCGAACCTCCCCCTCGGTGTTGTCGTGGCCATGTCCTGCCTGGCGCTGTTCATGGTGGTACTGGACTCCACCATCGTCACCGTCGCGCTGCCCGACATGAAGTCCGGTCTCGACCTGTCGAACAGCCAGCAGCAGTGGATCGTCAGCGGCTACCTGATCACCCTGGGCGGCTTCCTGCTGATGGCCGCGCGGGCCGGCGACCTCTACGGGCACAAGCGGGTCTTCCTCTTCGGCGCCGTGGTCTTCACCGCCGCCAGCCTGGTCGGCGGCCTCGCCGGGGACGGCGGCGTACTGATCGCCGCCCGCATCGCCCAGGGCGCCGGCGCCGCGGCGCTGACCCCCGCGAGCCTGAGCCTGATCACCGCCAGCCACACCGACGAGCACGAGCGCGAGAAGGCCCTCGCGCTGTGGAGCATGACGAGCGGCGTGGCCGGCCTGTTCGGCGTGGTCCTCGGCGGTGTGCTCACCGCGGAGATCAACTGGCGCTGGGTGCTCTTCGTCAACGTCCCGCCCGGCATCGCGCTGACCGCGGCCGGTGTGATGTTCCTGCTGCCCGCCGCGGGCTCCCGCGAGACCCGGCTCGACCTGCCCGGCGCGCTGTGTGTCACGCTGGGCATCGGGGCGCTCTCCTACGGCCTCTCGGAGGCCTCCGGCAAGGGCTGGGGCTCCCCGGAGGTGGTCGCCTCCCTCGTCGCCGCAGCGGTCCTCGTGGCGGCCTTCCTGGTCGTCGAGGCGCGCAGCGCCCGGCCGCTCATCCCGCTGGACCTCGTGGCGATGCGGACGCTGCGGGTGGCGAACGTGTTCATGTTCGCGGTGGGCGTCACGCTGACCGCGCTGATGTTCTTCCTGTCGCTCTACCTCCAGCAGGTCATCGGCTACAGCGCGCTGCGCACCGGCATGGCGATGCTGCCGGTCACGGTGGTCTTCATCGCCGGCGGCCTGGTCTCCCGGTCGCTGACCCCGGTGCTCGGCCCGCGCACGATGCTGATCGCCGGCGGCCTGTTCGCCACCGCGGGCACCGCCTGGCTCGCGACCATCCCGACGCACGCCGCCTACGTCTCGCACGTGCTCGGTCCGAACATGGTCGGCGGCTTCGGCATCAGCATCATGCTGCTCGCCGTCACCGTCAGCGGCACCACCGGCGTCCCGCCGCAGAACGCCGGCGCCGCCTCGGGTCTGCTCAACACCTCCCGGCAGATCGGCGGCGCGCTCGGCCTGGCCGTCCTGGTGACCGTCAGCTCCAGCGTCACCTCGCACGCCGGCGGCAGCCACGCCCACGCGCTCGTCCAGGGCTACCGGGTCGCGTTCCTGGTGATCTCCGGCTGCATGCTGCTCGCCGCGATAGCCGCTCTCGCATTGCCGGGCGCCGCCGCACCCGCCGAAAAGAATGCCGCCGAGGAGCCGCTGGACGGTAAGCCGGTGACCACCCGGCCGTAACCGCCGGGGGCAGCCTCCAGGATTCTGCCCGAGAAGCGGGCCGGGACACGGAAACGTGTCCCGGCCCGCTCTTTTGTGTGTCCACCGGCAGCCCATGGCGCTACGATGCGCGAACTCGCCATCCTCGCCGGACCATCCTCGCCGTCCCGGCCTTGATCGGTTACCCTGAAATCCATTGAAGCAATTCTTGTCGCATTTACTGTAACGGCCAATACCGGAATTTCGGTAATAACCGAACCTGCGTCCGGGGCATGTCTGTCACATGTCCGCGGCACGGCCCGGGATTGTTCAATGGTCTACCGAACCTTTGGCCGAAACCTGTTGACTTGTATCTGGCCGACTGACTATCTTCCATGAATGTCACACGTCGCTCAAAACGGGGGAGCACGGTGCGCTTCTTGATCGCCCACGACGTCTGTCGTACGGTACGGTTCCATCGCCGAGAGGCCGGCGTGGTCCTTTTCGGACCCGCCGGCCGTGCCGGTGGAACAGACCCTCGGCGGGTACCCCGCTCCGAGCCCGGTGTCACGGGTGCCGGAGTCTTCGGGACCGCCGGTACGGGTGCTCTCGGCTCACGGCTCGCCCGGACCGGTACGGGGTCGGACGGGCCGCTCCCGGACTGAAGTACAGACCGAAATTCGGCTGGACCTGTTCTTGACAACCGGCGAGTCGTTTCTCATTCCAGGGGGCATCGATGAGCATCAGAGTGATGTTGTCAGATGAATTACTGCTGTCCCGGAGTGCGCTCGGCGCATTACTGGAAAAGCGTGCCGACATTGTTGTCGCCGGTGCTGTCGGCGGTGATTCTGAGGCGGTTGAATTCGCCGAGACGCATCGCCCGGACGTTGCCATCATAGGATTCGACGGCACCGACGGCAGTGTGATAAGAGTTGCCGAGAAAATAGGGTCGCTGCCGGAGTGCCGGACCCTGCTGCTGGCCGAGAGCTTCACCCGGTCGATCGTCCGCCAGGCTTTCTCCGGCGGGGTCGACGGCATGCTCCAGCGGCGCGTACCACCCAGCTGGTTCTTCGAGGCCCTGCATCGCATTCACCAGGGCGAACGCGTTTTTGACGCCGACTTGACGGTTGCCGCGCTCGCCAACGAGGGCTGCCCGCTCACCTCCCGCCAGCTTTCCGTCCTGGAACGTCTCTCCCAGGGCGACACGACCGTGGAAATAGCCTCACGGCTTCATCTCTCCGAGGGCACCGTGCGCAATTACCTCTCGTCACTCGTGACGAAACTCGACGCACGCAACCGCATCGACGCCCTGCGAATCGCCAAGGACGCGCGCTGGATCTGAAAGTCCCGCTTCCCCATGTCGTTCCGCCGAGCAAGGGATGGTAATGAACACGGATGCGCTGACCGCCGATGTCATCGGCGACATCGCCCTCGTCCTCGGGACGTCCAGCCTGCTCGGCGCCCTCGCGCGCAGGATCGGACAGCCCACCGTCGTCGGCCAGATCACCGCGGGTGTCGTCCTCGGACCGAGCGTCCTGGGCCGGCTCCCGGGCAACCTGACGGAACGTCTCTTCACGCACGAGGCCGTGCCCTTCATCTCCCTCATCGCCCAGATAGCCGTGGTCATCTTCATGTTCGGCGTGGGCTACGAGATCGACCTGCGGTCGGTGCGCCGGCACCGAAGACCCGTCACCTTCGTCGCGGTCGGCGCGATCGCCGTCCCGCTGGCCATCGGCACCACGATCGCCCTGACCATGGACCAGCTGGACCTCCTGCACGGCGCGCACACCGAAGGCCGCTCCTTCGTCCTCTTCTTCGGCGTGGCGACCTCCATCACCGCGCTCCCGGTGCTCGCGGCGATCGTCCGCGAACGCGGCATCGCCGGCACCACCGTGGGCGACATCGCGACATCCGCGGCCGGATTCATGGACGTCGTCGCCTGGCTGGTTCTCGCCGCCGCCGTCGTCGGCACCGATGTGGCCGGCGACCGGTCCTTACCCCGGACCATCCTGCTGCTCGTGGGCTTCCTCGCAGTGGCAGCGGTGGTCCGTCCCCTGCTCCACTGGACGCTGGTACGTCCGGACTCCCCCCTGTCGGAGAAGGCCCCGGCCGCGCTCGTCCTCGCCGCGGCGGGTGCCTGGGCCACCGCCTCGCTCGGCCTGCACCCCATCTTCGGCGCCTTCGTCGCCGGAATGGTCATGCCCAAGCCCAAGGGCGCCCCGGACAAGGGCCTGCTGCACACGATGGAACGCACCGGCGGCCTGCTGCTGCCGCTGTTCTTCGTCGTCACCGGGCTGACGATGAACATCGGCGCACTCGGCGGCGACGGGTTCGCCCTGCTCGGGGTGGTGCTGGTGTGCGGGATCGGCGGCAAGGTCGGCGCAGGCTACGCGTCCGCCCGGCTCGGCGGCCTCGGCGTCCGGCAGTCCGCCATGATCGGCGCGCTCGTCAACACCCGCGGCCTGACCGAGCTCATCGCCCTCAACGTGGGCCTGAACGCCGGGATCATCGACGCCCGGCTGTTCACCATCCTCGTCCTCATGGCCCTGATCACGACCTTCATGACCGCGCCGCTCATCACCGTGATCGAGCGCCGGCATCCGGCCGCGGCCTACCCGGCCGACCCCCTCACGGTCTCGCCCCCGGAGAGCGGGAGTGCTTCGGAGAGCCCGTACTCGACCGTTCGTCCGCGCTGAAATCTGCGCTGCCCCTGATTGCGAGATGGTGAGTTGTCATGGAAAAGCTGGTCGAACGGGACGAGGAAGAGAAAGCCCTCGCCCAGATCTACAGCGAATGCTCGGCGGGACGATGTCAGATGGTCGCCATCGGCGGCCCGCTCGCGCAGGGAAAGACCGCGCTGCTGGACTCCTTCGCGCGGGAGGCCGACATCGCGGGTGCCACCGTCCTGAAGGCCACCGCCTCCAGCTTCGAGCGCTACCAGCCGCTCGGTGTCATCGACCAGCTCCTGCGCGGCTACCGGCCGCACCTGAGCGGCGCCGACCTGGAGGTGCGCGGGCTGGTGGAGAGCGTCGGCCAGGCCGGGGCGCACCGCCACCGGGAGATCTCCCCGCCCATCCTCGGCCTGCTGCACGGCGCCTTCCAGTACCTCACCGACAGCTCACCGCTCGTGGTGTGCATCGACGACGCGCACTTCATGGACGTCGAGTCGCTCCAGTACCTGCTGGCGCTCATGCGCCGGATGGGCGGCGCGCCGCTGACCGTCGCCCTGGCCTACTGCCCGGGGATGGGCCGCGACACCGTCCAGCGCATCATCCAGGCCGAGGTGCTGCGCATGCCCAACTGCACCCAGCTGGACCTGGAACCGCTGTCGGTCACCGGCGTCGCCGCGGTGCTGGAGGAATACTGCGACCTGGAGACGGCAGGCCGCGTCGCCGCCGACACCGCCGCCGTGTGCGGCGGCCGCCCGCTGCTGGTGCACGCGCTGGCCGAGGACTGCGCCGCCCGCGCCGCCGGACCGGACACCGCGCTGCCGCCCGCCGCCGGGTCCGCCTTCGGGCGCGCCGTGCTCAGCTGCCTGTACCGGGCCGAACCCGTGGTCCTGCGGATCGCGCAGGCCATCGCCGCGCTGGGCGAATTCCGCTCGGCCTCCGCCGTCGCACGGCTGTGCGGCATGGACCCCGGCTCCGTCGAATGCGTCGTCGCCTCCCCGGGCGTCGGCGGACTGCTCGACCACGACCTGCTCGGCCTGCACTGCGTCCGCGAGGTGGTGCTCGGCAGCCTGCCCCCCAAGGAGCGGCACGAACTGCGTGGCCGCGCCGCCCGGCTGCTCTACCAGGAGGGCGCCCCCGCCCTCGTCACCGCCGAGCACCTGATGCGGATCGACGACGCGGTCCCGTGGGCCCGCCAGGTGCTGTGCGACGCCGCCGAGCAGGCACTCGCAGGCGGTGAGCACGAACAGGCCGTCGGCTACCTCGAACGCGCCCACCGCGAGTGCGTCGACGCCCGGGAGCGCATCGACACCGCCGCCCGGCTCACCGACCTGATGTGGCGCTACGACCCCGCCGCCGTCAAGAGCTACCTGCCCGAACTCGTGGCCGCCGCCGAGCAGGGCGAGCTGTCCGTACGGCAGGCCGTACCGGTGGTCCGCAGCCTGCTGTGGAACGGTCAGGTCGAGCAGGCTACGCGCGTCATGGCCCGCTTCGCCGACGGCACCTGCCCGTCGGCGGGCAAGGACGCCCTGCCGTACGCCGAGCAGATCCGCCGCTGGCTGCCGATCACCTACCCCGGTATCGCCCCCACCGCCGCGGGCGGCGAGAAGAAGACCCGCGCCGCGTCCTCCCGCCCCGGAACCGCCGAGCACCGGGCCGCCACCGCGTTCGGCGCGGTGCTGCGCAACGCCGGGGAGGAGGGCGCGGTGCCGGCCGCCGAGCTGGTGCTGCGCGAGGCGCTGGCCGGAGCGGTCAACCCGGCCTCGTCGCTGGCCGCCCTCATGGTCCTCATCTACTCCGACAACCTCGACAAGGCGTCGGTGTGGTGCGACGCGCTGCGCGCCTCGCTGCGCGGGACGTACGGCCTGGTGTGGAACGCGCTGTTCACCTCCGCGCGGGCCGAGATCCACTACCGCCTCGGCGACCTCGCGAACGCCAACCGGCAGGCGCGGGCGGCCCTCACCCTCATGCCGCGGGAGAGCTGGGGGGCGGCCATCGTCATCCCGCTGTCCCAGCTCGTCCTGACCACGACGGCCATGGGCAAGCTCGCCGAGGCCGAGAGCTACCTCGACATCCCCGTCCCCAGCGCGGCCTTCGGCACCCTGGGCGGGGTCGTCTACCTCGACGCGCGCGGCAACTTCCACCTCGCGCGCGGCCGTTACGACGCCGCCCTCCAGGACTTCCTGGCGGCCGGCCACCTGATGAAGCTCTGGGAGGCGGACTGCCCCTCGGCCGTACCGTGGCGCACCAACGCCGCCCGCGCCTACCTCCACATGGGCCGGGTCGCCCAGGCCAGGGAACTGCTCACCGAGCGCATGTCGCTCTTCCCGCTCGGCCACGCCCGCGCCCGCAGCCTCACCTACCGCACCGTCGCCGCGACCCTGCGGCCCGACGAGCGGCCCCCGGTGCTGCTGAAGGCCGCGAACATCCTCGACCGCTGCGGCGACTCGCTCAACCTTGCCTACACCCTCGCCGACCTGGGCCGCGCCTACGAGTCGCTGGGCCAGCCGGTGCAGGCCTGCCGGCACGCCCACAAGGCGCGCACCCTCGTGGAACGCTGCGCCGCCGCCCCGCTGCCCGAACCGCCGGCCGCGGTGGCCTCCCGGGAGAAGGCCGAGCCCCGCCCCGCGGGCGACCCCGGCCCCGCCGCCCGCCGGCTCAGCTCGGCGGAGTGGCGCGTGGCGGCCCTGGCCGCCCGGGGCTCCACGAACGAGCAGATCGCGCGCAAGCTCTTCATCACCGTCAGCACGGTCGAGCAGCACCTCACCCGCGCCTACCGCAAACTCGGCATCCGCCGCCGCACCCAGCTCCCCACCTCCCTCGCCCAACTCGTCCCCTGAGCCCCGCCCCACCCCGGCCGAACGGCCACCGAACCACAGGTCGTCGCGCACGGAAGGTCTCGCACACATCGTCATACGGCCCTCCGTGGAGGCCGCTCCGGCCCGGCGGAGCGGCCTCCACGGAGGGCCGTTCGCTCTGTGAGCGCCGTGTGGTGAGGTGCTCCGACGGCTGACCCGCTCGCCGCCGTATGACCACGATCACCGCGTGTTCGTCCGTCAACTGGCTGATACGCGCGTGTCCTTACGGTACGAAAGTGATGGGCGCAGGCTGTTGTGACGACGTCACCCCGGCGCCCGTCCCGGCCGTCCCGCGGCACCACGGGCCGGTCGGCCGGAGAGGACCGAGGGAAGGACTCCTATGATCGACAGGCGCACTTTCGGCAAGGCGGCGGGACTGGGCACGGGCGCGGCGGCCGCCTCGCTCGCAGGGCTGCAGACCGCGTCGGCCGCGGCACCGCGCGGGACGGCGGCCGGGACCGCCGCGCCGACCGTGCCACTGATCACGCCCGGCACGCACACCACGTTCGCCCCCCTGAAACGGGTCGAGGCCGGTGAGCTGGAGATCGGCTACGCCGAGGCCGGTCCCGCCCACGGCCCCGTCGTCATCTGCCTGCACGGCTGGCCGTACGACATCCACAGCTTCGTGGACGTCGCCCCGCTGCTGGCGGCGCAGGGCTACCGGGTGATCGTCCCCTACCTGCGCGGCCACGGCGCCACCCGCTTCCTGTCCCCGCGGACCTTCCGCAACGCCCAGCAGTCGGTGGTCGCGCTCGACATCGTCGCGCTGATGGACGCCCTGCGGATCGACAGCGCGGTGCTGGCCGGTTTCGACTGGGGCTCCCGGACCGCCGCGATCATCGCGGCCCTGTGGCCGGAGCGCGTCAAGGCCCTGGTCCCGGTGAGCGGTTACCTCGTCACCCACCTGCCCACCCAGCTGAAGCCGATCGCCCCCCGGTCCGAGTACGCCTGGTGGTACCAGTACTACTTCGCCACCGACCGCGGCGCGAAGGCCATGAGCGACGCCACCGACCGGCACGACCTGTGCCGGCTGGTGTGGGACACGGTCTCCCCGTCGTGGGATTTCGACGACGCGACCTTCGAGCGCACCGCCGCGGCCTTCACGAACCCCGACTACGCCGCCATCGTGATCCACAACTACCGCTGGCGCCTGAGCCTCGCCCCGGGCGACCGCCGCTACGACCACCTGGAGGAGCGGCTCGCCGCGATGCCGGCCGTCACGGTGCCGAGCGTCGTCCTGGACGCGGAGCTGGACCCGTTCAGCGCGGGCAACGACACCGCCTACCGCGGCCGGTTCACCGGCCCGTACCGCTACCGCCTGCTGGAGGGCATCGGGCACGACCTGCCGCAGGAGGCGCCGACCGCCTTCGCCCAGGCCGTCGTGGACGCCGACCACCTCTGAACCGCGCAGGCGCGTGCCCTGCTCCGCGGGCGGACCGCGGAACAGGGCACGCGCCCGTGCCGGGGTGCGGCGTCAGTGCCGGGAGGGCGCGACGCAGCGGTAGCTCGCGGCCGAGGCAGGGTCACCGTGGCCGGTCCAGCGGGAGACCTCGGGGTAGTGGCACAGGTCGCGGGTGACGGTCCCGCCGGAGGGCAGCGAGGCCGCGGCGCTCAGGGTGCGCGGGGCCTTGCCGTGCTCGACCCACTGGGTCAGGGCGCCCAGGGCGTCGGTGGGCGCCGGGCCCGGGGCCGGGGTGCCGGCGCAGTGGCTGACGCCCGGGGCCAGGAAGAGCCGGTAGAAGTCGTCGACGTTCTTCGTGCCGCCCATCAGCCGGTCGACCTTCTCCCGGTAGTCCACCGTGCCCTGGGCGGGGATGTACTGGTCGGCCAGGCCCTGCCAGCTGAGCAGCTTGCCGCCGGACGCGCGGAAGGCCGTCAGATCCGGGTCGTCGGTGCCGATGACCGCGTCGTACTCGGCCTCGGACTGCCGGAAGAGCTGGGCGAACCGGTCGTAGGTGAGGGTGGTGAGGTCGTCGCCGGGCTGCTTCTCCACGAAGTCCGCAACCCACTGGGCGGGTACGGGGAAGGGCTCGCCGCTCACGGTGCCGTCGTCCGCGGTACGGGTGCCGGCCAGGTCGAAACTCGCGCCGACGGGCACGCCCGCCCACAGCCGCTTGCCCGAGGCGGTGCGCGGGCCGTCCCAGATCTTGCGGACGACGGTCGCGTCCGCGGCCGTGACGGTGATCGGTGTGCCCCCGCAGTCGATCGTCGTGCCGACGAGTTCGCGCGGGTCGTAGTGGCAGTCCCGCGGGTCGCCGATCAGGCCGTCGGGATTGCCGTCGAGCGAGTCGCAGGCCTTGACCGCGGCTGCGGTGAAGGCGTTGAACTCGCACTGGCTGGGGAAGGTGTGTTCGTTGTTCATGACCACCTGCGGCCACAGGGTGGCGACCTCGAACTCGTCCCAGTTGATCGCGGGCGCGGCGGCGAGGATGCCGTCGTAGTCGTCCGGGTACCGCTGGGCCTCCATGTAGCCCTGGCGGCCGCCGGTCGAGCACCCGTTGAAGTACGCGTAGTCCGGCGGGGTGCCGTAGACACCCGCCACGACCTCCTTGCTCACCACCGCCGTGTCGTGCTCGGCGCGTGCGGCGAAGTCCTCCAGCAGGGGCTTGTCGACGTCGCCCTGGGCGTCCAGCGCCCAGCCGGTGTCGGTGTAGCCGCCGACGCCCGCGTCGGTGGTCGCCGCGGCGTAGCCGTGCTTGATCGCGTCGGCCAGGTTCTGGCCGTAGTCGCCTGCGGCGTACGCGGCCCCGCCGACCGTCTGGAGGCGGCCGGTCCAGCCGGTGCGGGGCAGCCAGACGGTGACCTTCTCATGGTCGCCTGCGCCCGGGTGGGTGAGTGTGAGGACCACCTCGCAGTACGCGGGGACGTCCGGGACGTCCACTGGTCCGGTCGGCGTGACGTCCACGTGCACGGTGCCGCCCGGCCGGCTCGTCGCGGTCACGGACTCCACGGCCGTGCCCGCCGGGCCCCGGACGGACACCGCCGAACATCGGAAGGGCGTGCCCCCGTGCGACCCGGAAGCGGTGTGCGCGGAGGCGCCCGCCGGGAGGCAGAGGGCGGTGACCAGGGGTACGGCGGTGGCGAGGACGGTCAGAAGTCGTCTCATGGCATTCCTTCGCAGAGGAGGCGGCGAGCCGCCCGGCAGCGGACGCGGCGTCAGATCGGTGAAAAGCCGCAGGCCGAAGCCCACTTGGGCCTGGCTTTTGCGGATCAGCAAGAGATTCGCACATCTCGCCGTCACCGGTCAAGCAGGTGACGCATGGCTGCGGCGCGCCGCGCGGCACCTGGCCCGCCGAGCCGGCTTGCCCGCGCACCGCGAGCGGCGGCAAGGGCGACGGCGGTGGGGGCGGCGGCAGCTACGCGGTGACCTCGGCGCGGTCGGCGACAGAGCGGTTCGCCAACGGCCGGAGCTGGAACACTTCGGTGAAGAGCGGTGCGCCCGGCGGGATCCCGCTCATCGGGAAGGCATCGGAGGACGTCACCGTGGACGTCGATCTCTGAACTCGTGCCCGGCCCGGACCGCCGGTTCCCCGGCTTTCGCTACGGGAACCGGCGGTCCGCCTGGACGAAGCGTGTCGGACGGCCGCGGAGGGCCTGCCTACGGGTCGATCTGACACCGGGGCTGATGTGTCCGGTTCAGTCGAAGAGGGCCATGCCGTCCGCGAAGGTGCGCAGCCGTTCGAGCGCCGCGCGGCTCTCGCCACGGGCGTACGGACCTTCCGCCGGGGGAGCGGGAATGTGCGGGTGTTCCGGGACCGTCAGTGAGCGAATCCGCGTCTCTCCAGCGCAGCCGCGGGCACGTTGGGCCTGGTTCCCCCGTCGGTGATGATCGTCATGATGCCGAACGTCGTGGCAGGCCTTTTTCCTCTCCACAGTGGGCTCCCGGGGCTCCCGGGGCTCCCGGGCCCGCGGTCACGGCAGCAGCACGGCGGCCAGCCGCCGCCAGGCGTCCAGCGGGAGTCCGGTCCGCGTGCCGGCCGTGACGACCTGGAGCGCCAGGTGATCGGCCCCCGCGGCCAGGAACTCCTGGGCACGCGTCGCGATCGTGTCGGCGTCGCCGAGCGCGAACACCGCGTCCAGCAGCCGGTCGCTGCCGCCGTCGCGCAGGTCGTCCTCGGTGAAGCCGAGCCGCCGCAGGTTGGCGGTGTAGTTGGGCAGCGTGAGGTACATGGCCAGATGCGCGCGGGCCGTCGCGCGGGCGGTCTCCAGGTCCGGGTCGAGCACCGCCTTGAACTCCGGGGCGAGCAGTGCGTCCTGGCCGAGGATCTCGCGCGCCCGCGCAGTGTGCTCCGGGGTGACCAGGTACGGGTGCGCCCCCGCCGTGCGGTCCCTGGCCAGTTCCAGCATCCTGGGGCCGAGCGCGGCCAGCACCCGTCCGGCCGGCGGTACCGGCTCCGGCGCGGAGTCGAGGGCGGTCAGGTACTCCCGCATCGCCGAATACGGCTTCGCGTAGTCCTTGGCGAGCACGCTGTGGCTCACCCCGAGCCCGAGCAGGAACCGCCCCGGATGGGCGCGTTCGAGCTCCGCCCTCCCGGCGGCGACCTCCGCCGCACCGTGCTGCCAGATGCTGAGGATGCCGGTGGCCACCACGATCCTGGGCGCGGCAGCGAGCAGGGGCGCCGCGTACGCGACGTCCGGGCCGCCGCCGAGCCAGATCGTGCCGTAGCCCAGGGCGTCGAGCTCGGCCGCCGCGTCGTCGTGCTCACCCGAGTAGGCCGGTCCGTCGCCGTTCTGGGCGGTGGTCCAGACACTGCTCCAGACACCGATTCTGCCCAGGGGGCTGTGCTGTGACATGTGAGTCGTCCTCGGTCGAAGGGAATTCGGCGCACGTACGTTGTACACGGCGTGGCCCCAGACCGCGGCCTTCATCGACACCGGCCACAGCAAAGCCCCCGGCGAGGAACCCAACCGGATCGTCAAGCTGACCGCGCGAGCCGTCCACGGCTTCCGGGACCCACCCAGGACGAGCGCCTACGTGAGGTCGTGGGCAGGGCGAATGTCGCCTGACGCGGCAGAGGCCGCCCTCCGACGGAACAACGCGGTCCACAGGAACGTCACGCCGAAGAGTGCTGACTCGGGCGGCTCCTCCCGCATGCGGCGCAGTTCGACCTCCACCAGGTCAGAGAAGATCCAGCGCAGCGATTCGGGCGTGTAGGCGAGGCCACCCCGCAACTCGCGCTCACGGTAGAGGTCCGCGTCGGCGAGTTCCGAACCCATTCCTCCCTCGCCGGCAGCGAAGCTGGTGAGGGCGAGATGGCCGCCGTGGGCCAGGACGCGGTCGAGGAGACTCAGGTAACCGACCCGGCGGTGCGGCGGCAAGTGGTGGAAGCATCCTGAGTCGACGACCAGGTCGTACGGGCCGCTCAACTCGGTCGCGGGGAGAGCGAAAGCGTCACCGCAGAGGAACCGGACATCGACGCCGGACTCGCGAGCCCGGTCCTCGCCCCACGCGACGGCCACCGGGGAGAGGTCGACCGCGTCCACCGCGAAGCCGCGCGAGGCGAGGAACAGCGCGTTGCGGCCCGCCCCGCAGCCCAGGTCCAGGGCCCGCCCGCGAGCGATCAGGCCCTGGTCGAGACAGGCGGCCAGGTTCTCGTCGGGCTTCGCCACGAAGAACGGGACCGGCCTTGACCGGTCGGCGTAGAAGCGATCCCAGAAGTCCTTGCCGTCACCGGTCGCCAGGCGGCCGGCCTCGGATTCAGAGGCGAACAGTCCGTCCAAGAGCGCGAGAACGTCCTCAACGGTGCGTACGGTCCGGTCCATCCGGCCCCCCCTTCGACCGTGTGCGATCGTAGGAGCGAGGAGAACGAAAGGCCAGGCCAGGTGGTGTTTCGCGACGCCCGGAGCGGGCGGCTGCCAGCCCCGGAGGAGACCGGAGACACCCCGCGCCGGGCCCCGGCCCCGCGTCCACCCGAGCACCCCTGCGTGGCCGGGAAAGGCCCACCTCCGGCCACGCCCGGCAGACTTTTTCGACGTGTTTCCAGCGGCGCCACAGGGCGAACGCCGTCCCCCCGTTGTGAGTGCATCGTCCAGATCCGCGTACAGCTCCCGAAGACGCGGTCAGCACTCGATGACGTTGACCGCGAGGCCGCCGCGGGCCGTCTCCTTGTATTTGACTTTCATGTCCGCGCCGGTCTGCTTCATCGTGCGGATGACCTTGTCGAGAGACACATGGTGGCGGCCGTCGCCGCGCATCGCCATCTTCGCCGCCGTCACCGCCTTGACCGCCGCCATGCCGTTGCGCTCGATGCAGGGGATCTGGACGAGGCCGCCGATCGGGTCGCAGGTCAGGCCGAGGTTGTGTTCCAT
>NZ_JBSGHL010000053.1:0-61379 GCF_053604375.1 Streptomyces sp. NPDC004031
CCAGCCGCGTATCGACCCGCTGCCGCCGCGGTAGTTGGGCAGGTCACGGGCTATCTGGAGCCACGCCTCGGACGCGACGTCCTCGGCCTCGCCCGGACCGACCAGGCTGCGCACGTAGTTGAGCAACTGCGGCTGCACAGCGCGGTAGACGGTACGGAACGCCCCCTCGTCGCCCTGCTGCGCCGCACTGACAGCGGCCTCCAGAGACTCCGGCAGTTCCACGTCCGGCCCCACCCCCTCGAACACACGGCCAATCCTGCCTCATACGGGCCTGTGACACTTTTGGTCTGGGATACGCCGTACAAGTCGGCGGCCGGGGACGCTCCTGTGGGGGGAGGCGGCCCCCGGCCGTCGTCACTCGTACCACCCGCCCGGGTGCGCACCCCGCACCCGGGCGCGCGCCACGGAGGAGCCCGCCGTCATGCATGTGGACCGCCTCCCCGACGGCCTCCCCCCGGGCCGGATCGTGGCCGGTTCCGCCCCCGGGCTGTGGATGAGCCACGAACCCGTCGTTGCGCCCGGCCGGTTATGGACGTCCTGCCACCGCCAGCACCGCCGCACCGGCTGGTACCCGGTGCTGATGGCGTGGCCCTGCGGGCACGGCAACGGGCACGGGCCCGAGGAGGTCGCCACCGTAGACGTCGCCGAGTCGCTGCGCGACTCCTGGCAGTCGTACGAACTGAGCCGCGCGGCGCGGCCGGTGCTGTGGCCCGCGCGCGGCAGGTCCGGGCCCGACCCGACGACGGGCGCGGGGCAGAGCGCGGGACTGCGGGTGCCGTTCGGCGCCTGGCCGGGGCTCGCGGCGGCGTCCGAGCCGCACCCGGGGCCGTCGCCGGACGCGGTGGCGCGGGTCGCGGTCGGGCAGATGCTGCACTACTTCACCACCCGTTTCGTGGCGTATGTCGCGCTCGTCCGGGTGGACCGCAGCGCCGACATCCCCGCCGCGGTGGGCTGGGAGGCCGACGCGCCCGCGCTGGAGCTGTCCGCGCTGCTGCGGACGTGGGAGGACCGCTTCGGGGCGCGCGTCATCGGCTTCGAGGGCGCCTCGCTCTTCGTCTCGGTGGCCTCGCCGCCGCTCGCGTCGCGGCACGCCGCCCATGTGGCGCTGGAGCACGTCCTGACGGGGGCGACCAATCTGAACGACGGCGGCTTCCCCTTCGCCGAGTACGCGGAGGCGCTGCGCGGCGAACGGCTGTGGTCGTTCTGGTGGGACTGACGGGGACGGCCCCCGGAGCGGGGGCCCGGGAAGAGCGACACGGGCGTCAACGACGGACGACACGAGGGGCCCGTACGGGTGAAGTTCGTATGTCCGCCCGCCGCGTTCGAAGCGGCCCCGCCTAGAGTGGTCTTCCGCCGTAGGGCCCGTTCCGTTCACTCTCCTGGAGCCCCGCTGCTGTCCAGCGACCCCGCCTCCGAGGCCGTCACGCCGTCCGTGCCGGCCCCGCTCTCCCCGCCTGCCGCCGCACCGCCGGTGTCGGCTGTGCCGTCGGCGTCGCCGCTGTCCCGTTTCAACGGGGCGCCGGTCGCCGCCGCGCAGGCCGCGCTGCTGGCGTGCTGCGGCAGCACCCGGTGGGCCCGGCGGCTCGCGGCCCACCGCCCGTACCCGACCGTCGAGGCGCTGCTCGCGGCCGCGGAGGAAGCCGCGTACGACCTGACCTCGGGCGATCTCGCCGAGGCGCTGGCCGCCGAACGGCCCGCCGCACTGGCCGACCGGGGCGGCCTGAGCGTGCACACCGCGCTGCGCGCCGCGCACGCCCACTACGAGGCGAAATTCGGCCACTCCTTCATCCTCGCCCTCGACGAGCGGGCCGCCGCCGACCCGGCCGCCGCGCTCGACGAGACCCTCGCCAGCCTGCGGATGCGCCTGGGACACGACACGGACGAGGAGTCCGTGGTCACCGCGGAACAGCTGCGCGGCCTGTGCCGGGCACGGCTGCTGCGCGCGTTCGAGCCGTCACGTTCACCCGACCGTGCGGGATCGCTCACACCTGGCCCACCCCGCCGTACCGAGGCCGGATCACGTCGCTACGATGGCCGGGGCCGGTGGACCGTACCCGGCCGGGCGTGACCGACGCACAGGCCGGCACCCCCTCGCCCCGCTCCCGGAGGGTTTTTTCCGTGCCGGCAGGAACGCTGTACCGCGGCCGGGAAGGCATGTGGTCCTGGGTGGCTCACCGAGTCACCGGTGTCCTCATCTTCTTCTTCCTGTTCGTCCACGTCCTCGACACCGCACTCGTGCGCGTCTCCCCCGAGGACTACGACAAGGTCGTCTCGACCTACAAGACCCCGATCGTCAGCCTGCTGGAGTACGGCCTGGTCGCCGCGATCCTCTTCCACGCGCTGAACGGTCTGCGGATCATCGCGGTCGACTACTGGACCCAGGGCCCGCGCTACCAGAAGCAGATGCTGTGGACGGTCGTCGGCGTGTGGATCCTGCTGATGCTCGGCGCGATCTACCCCGTCCTCGGCCACGCCGCACGAGTCCTGTGGGGGAACTGAGCCATGTCCGCTGACATCTCCGACGCCGTCGAACTGACCGGTTCCAGCGTCGCCCCGTACAGCCCCGCGAACCCCGCCCCGGTCATCGAGCCGCCGCGGGCCCGCACCCAGCGCACCCCGCGCGCCACCCGCACCAACTTCGAGCTGTACGGCTGGCTGTTCATGCGGCTGTCCGGCGTGGTGCTCGTCGTGCTGGTCCTCGGCCACCTGCTGATCCAGCTGGTGCTCGACGGCGGTGTGCAGAAGGTCGGCTTCGCCTTCGTCGCCGGCCGCTGGTCCTCGCCGTTCTGGCAGTTCTGGGACCTGGCCATGCTGTGGCTGGCCATGCTGCACGGCGGCAACGGTCTGCGGACCGTCATCAACGACTACGCCGAGCAGGCCAACACCCGTGTCTGGCTCAAGACGCTGCTGTACACCGCGGTGGTCTTCACCATCGCGCTCGGCTCGCTGGTGATCTTCACCTTCGACCCGAACATCCGCTGAGCCAGGGCTGGGACAGGGAAAGCGACCCCAATGCAGATCCACAAGTACGACACCGTCATCGTCGGCGCGGGCGGCGCCGGTATGCGCGCCGCCATCGAGGCCACCAAGCGCTCCCGCACCGCCGTCCTGACCAAGCTCTACCCCACGCGCTCCCACACCGGCGCCGCCCAGGGCGGCATGGCCGCGGCCCTCGCGAACGTCGAGGAGGACAACTGGGAGTGGCACACCTTCGACACGATCAAGGGCGGCGACTACCTGGTCGACCAGGACGCCGCCGAGATCCTGGCGAAGGAGGCCATCGACGCGGTCCTCGACCTGGAGAAGATGGGCCTGCCGTTCAACCGGACGCCCGAGGGCCGGATCGACCAGCGGCGCTTCGGCGGCCACACCCGCAACCACGGCGAGGCCGCGGTCCGCCGGGCGTGCTACGCCGCCGACCGCACCGGTCACATGATCCTCCAGACGCTGTACCAGAACTGCGTCAAGGAGGGCGTGGAGTTCTTCAACGAGTTCTACGTCCTGGACCAGCTCCTCACCGAGGTCGACGGCGTCAAGCGGTCGGCCGGCGTGGTGGCGTACGAGCTGGCGACCGGCGAGATCCACGTCTTCCAGGCGAAGGCCGTCATCTACGCCTCCGGCGGCACCGGCAAGTTCTTCAAGGTGACCTCCAACGCCCACACCCTCACCGGTGACGGCCAGGCCGCCGTCTTCCGGCGCGGGCTGCCGCTGGAGGACATGGAGTTCTTCCAGTTCCACCCGACGGGCATCTGGCGCATGGGCATCCTGCTCACCGAGGGCGCCCGCGGCGAGGGCGGCATCCTGCGCAACAAGGACGGCGAGCGCTTCATGGAGAAGTACGCGCCCGTCATGAAGGACCTCGCCTCGCGCGACGTCGTCTCCCGCGCGATCTACACCGAGATCCGCGAGGGCCGCGGCTGCGGCCCCGAGGGCGACCACGTCTACCTCGACCTCACGCACCTGCCGCCGGAGCAGCTGGACGCCAAGCTGCCGGACATCACCGAGTTCGCGCGCACGTACCTGGGCATCGAGCCGTACACCGACCCGATCCCGATCCAGCCCACCGCGCACTACGCCATGGGCGGCATCCCCACCAACGTGCAGGGCGAGGTGCTGTCCGACAACACCACGGTGGTGCCGGGCCTGTACGCGGCCGGCGAGGTGGCGTGCGTGTCCGTGCACGGCGCGAACCGGCTGGGCACCAACTCGCTGCTGGACATCAACGTCTTCGGCCGCCGCTCCGGCATCGCCGCCGCGGAGTACGCGCACGCCAACGACTACGTGCCGCTGCCCGACAACCCGGCCGAGAAGGTCGTGGAGCTGATCGAGCACCTGCGCGAGTCCACCGGCACCGAGCGGGTCGCCGACCTGCGGCGCGAGCTGCAGGAGTGCATGGACGCCAACGTGATGGTCTTCCGCACCGAGCAGACCATCAAGACCGCGGTCGAGAAGATCGGCGAGCTGCGCGAGCGCTACCGCCACGTCTCCGTCCAGGACAAGGGCCGGCGCTTCAACACCGACCTGCTGGAGGCCGTCGAGCTGGGCAACCTGCTGGACCTGGCCGAGGTCATGGCCGTGTCCGCGCTCGCCCGCAAGGAATCCCGCGGCGGCCACTACCGCGAGGACTTCCCCAACCGCGACGACGTCAACTTCATGCGGCACACGATGGCCTACCGCGAGTTCGACTCGGCCACCGGTGCCGAGACGATCCGCCTGGACTACAAGCCGGTCGTGCAGACCCGCTACCAGCCGATGGAGCGTAAGTACTGATGAGCACCCCGAGCACCCCGACGCTCGACGGCGGGCACTCCGCGGCCCTGGACGCCGCCGAGGCCGGCGCGTCCCACCTGGTCACGGTCACCCTGCGGGTGCGCCGCTTCAACCCCGAGGTGTCGGCGGACGCCGAGTGGGTCGACTACCAGATCCCGATCGACCCCAAGGAGCGCGTCCTGGACGCGCTGCACAAGGTCAAGTGGGAGATCGACGGCACCCTGACCTTCCGCCGCTCGTGCGCGCACGGCGTGTGCGGCTCCGACGCCATGCGGATCAACGGGCGCAACCGGCTCGCCTGCAAGACCCTGATCAAGGACATCAACCCCGAGAAGCCCATCACGATCGAGCCCATCAAGGGCATGACCGTGCTCAAGGACCTCGTGGTCGACATGGACCCGTTCTTCCAGGCCTACCGGGACGTCATGCCCTTCCTGGTGACCAAGGGCAACGAGCCCACCCGGGAGCGGCTGCAGTCCGCCGAGGACCGCGCGCGCTTCGACGACACCACCAAGTGCATCCTGTGTGCCGCGTGCACGTCGTCCTGCCCGGTCTTCTGGAACGACGGCCAGTACTTCGGCCCGGCCGCCATCGTCAACGCGCACCGCTTCATCTTCGACTCGCGTGACGAGGGCGGTGAGCAGCGGCTGGAGATCCTGAACGACAAGGACGGCGTCTGGCGCTGCCGCACGACCTTCAACTGCACCGACGCGTGCCCGCGCGGCATCGAGGTGACGAAGGCCATCGCGGAGGTCAAGCGCGCGCTGATCACCCGGCGGTACTGACCCCTTCCGCCGCCGCTGTTCCCTCCCCGGCCCCCGGGCGCGCTGTGCGCCCGGGGGCCGGGGTGTCGTGCGGTCCGGTTCGGCGGCGCGGCTTACGGCTCGCGCGCGTAGCCGGCCGGGTCGTGGTCGTAGCCGGGGTGGTGGCCGTCGTCCGGGCAGTGGTCGTGGTCGTGGTCGTGATCGTGGTCGTGGTCGCCGTCGCCGTCGTCGTTCGCGGGGCGGTTGAAGACGGTGCAGCTCACGGCGTCCTCGCGGGGTGCGGTGACGGTGAAGCCGGGGCCGGTGACGGTGTTGGACACCGGGAGGGACTGGCCGGTGTCGAGGTCGGTGCAGCTCGCGTTCCGCCCGCCCTGGGTGACCAGGTCGTAGCCGGACTGCTGGACCTCGCCGACGGTGATGTCGGCGGACGGGTCGGTGCCGAAGCCGGGGGTGAAGGTGACCGAGCCGGTGCCGTCGGCGGTGGTCGTCTGCCGGTCGGGCAAGCCGGTGACGCCGGAGGTCGTCGTGGACGCGTCGAACGTCCAGCCCGCGCCCGCCGGGACGGAGCCGGTGACGTCCTCGCCGGTCGTGCCCTCGGGCGCGATCTGCTTGACGACGGTGAGGCTGCCGGTGCAGTTGTCCAGGGCCAGGGCGCGCAGCTGCTGAGCCGCCTGGCCGTAGTCGGTGGTCTGGAAGTAGTCGGCCGCGGTGGTGTTGCCGCCGTCGAACTCCGTCGGGCCGGAGATGGCCCGCAGGTTGAGCCCGGAGACGCCGGCCACGCCGCTGCCGACGCCCAGGGCGATGACCCGGGTGTTCTCCGCCTTCACCGCGTTGGCGGAGAAGATGCCGTTCTCGACGTCGATGAAGTGGGTGTTGGCGCCGTCGCCGTGCAGGCTGCCGAAGCGGGTGGGGTTGCCGTCGGTGAGGACGACGGTGGCGTCGTAGTGCTCGGGTGCCTGGGCGACGGCCCACAGCGCGCGGTCCCAGTTGGTGCCGCGGCCCAGGGTCCAGTCCGCGTACAGGCTCTTGAAGGCGGCGGCCCCGGCGGCCGTCGACACCGACTGCAGCCCGGGGTGGTTGGCGCCGACGCTGGTGGCGGGCGACTCCTGGTCGAAGGAGAAGAGGGCCAGCCGGGAGGGGGTGCCGGTGAGCGCGTCGGTGAAGGCGTCGGTGGCCGCCTTGAGCGCGGGCAGCTGGCTGCCGACGGACGCCGACAGGTCGAGCACCACGGCGACGTCGAGTCCGCAGGAGGCGGGCAGCGGCGGGTTGTCGCGGGACGACTGCCACACCCCGCCGGAGCGGGTGGGCAGCGCGTTGCTGGAGCTGTACATGAACTCCCGGGTCGAGCGGTAGGTGCCGCCGCCCTCCAGCGCGGGGGTCTGGAAGCGGTAGGGGGAGGCGACCGAACCGGAACCGCTGCCTGGGCCGGTGCGCAGCACGGGGTTGGTGTACCAGCCGGCGGGCGCGGCGACCTGGCCCACGGTCAGGACACGGCCGTTGTTCGCCCCGCCGGTGGCCGTGTCGGGGACGACGAAGCTGCAGTCGCCGTCCGCGTCGGAGGTGCACTGCGCCCAGGGGTCGGCCAGCGGGTCGGTGGCGTCCGCGCTCGCGTACAGGGCGAGGCGGACGCCCGCCAGCGGGTCGGGGGTGTCGGTCGCGGCCCGGTCGCCGCCGGTCCTGACGGTGACGACGCTGCTGTCCGCGCCGGGCGCCGGTACGACGCGCGGGGCGGGTGCCCCGGCCGCCGCACCGGCGGTGGCGGCCGTGCTCAGCGCGAGCGCGAGGGCTCCCACTGCGGCAAGGCGGAGTCCGTGCTTCATCGCGGCCTTTCTGTCTGCTGCCTGCTGCGGGCCGCCTGCCGCGTGCTGTCTGGTGCGTGCTGTGGTGTTGTCCGCCGCGTGCTTGCCGGCCGCCGGGCGGCACGGTCGTGACGCGACCTCACGACAGAGCGGTTTTTTGCCACGATAAGAGCATGATCGGCACTCTACGGGCGGGCGCGCCGGTCCCCTTCCCGTCCGTCCCGGCTCGGGAGCTGCGCCGGGGTGGGCCGGGTCAGAGCTGGCCGAGGATCGTGGGGTCGGTGATCTCGGTGTCGCGGGCCAGCAGCAGGGCCTTGCTGAGGATGAGGCTGAGCGTGCGGTCGCCGTCGAAGGGCAGGTAGCCGGGGTCGGCGGCCCTGCTCCCGCCGGGGACGATGCACAGGTAGCGGTCCTGCGGGGCGATGAGGATGTTGCCCGAGCCGAGGTGGATCCGGTACGTGTGCCGGTCGCCGCGCACATGCAGGAAGCGGCCCTCGACCGCGCACCGGTCGGCTATCGCGAGCCGCGGGAGGAGGCGGGCGAGGACGTCCCCGCGGCCCTGCGCGGAGACGGTCAGCTCACCGAAGCCGTAGCGGTGCCAGTAGTCGCGGTACCGGCCTTCCGGCCCGCCGTCCTGCCAGGTCGGATCGTTGCCGACGCTGGCGACGCCGACGAAGAGGTCGACATCCCGCAGCACCTCGCTGAGCACGAGGGGCGGGACCTCCGCCAGCGGCAGCGGCGGGACGTGCTCGGCGCCGCGCAGCGGCCCGTACTCGTCGCCCCACGAGTGGGCGTAGTTGCGCGGCGCACCGGCAGGGTAGAAGCGGACCTGGTCGGTGGCCAGGTGCAGGAAGCTCCCGGAGTCGGTGAGGTCGTGCGCGTCGCCGCCCTGGACCCAGAATTCCGCGCGCAGCCCCCACTCGGGCAGCTCACGCTCGGCGGGCGGGTAGCTGTCGTCCACCGCCAGCCGCAGCTTGCTGCTCCAGCCCCGGGCGGCGGCCAGCGACTGGAACTGGTGCTGGCGCAGCACATGCGCGGCGAAGCGGTTGGAGTACGTGGCGGTGCGGCGCTCGGCGTCGGTGAGCAGATACACCTCACGGTGGGCCTGCTTGAACGGCTGGGTGATCCCGTGCCGCTCCAGCCACTCCCGCCAGGCCATGACCTCGGCGACCTCCCGGCCCACCGGATGCCACAACTCGACGGTGCCGCCCTCGCGCGGGAGGGGCGCCCCGGCGAGGGTGCGCAGCTCGCCGTCCGCGAAGCCGCAGGCCCGGCCGTCGACCGTCCACAGCAGGCGGCGGGCGAGCGTGCCGACCAGCGGATGGTCGAGGAGACGCTCGCGCCACTCCGCGTACGCCCACCGGCGGCGGGCCAGGAACTGCCGGTCCAGCCGCTCGGACTGGGCGCCGAGCATGCGCTCGACGTCCTTGGCCGCGGCCTTGAGCGCGGCGACCTCCTCCGGGTGGTCGCGCCGCACCGCCGCCGGAACGCCCTTGACCTGCTTTCCGGCCGCGTTGCGCCACGTCAGGACGGCCTTCCCGGCGCGTACGGCCAGCTCGCCGTGCGCGTGCCGGAGCAGCCCGACCCCGGTGAGCCCGTAGGCCGGCACCGCCAGCTCCTCGACCTCCTCCCGGCCGAGACCCAGCGCCTCGGCCCGCGCCTCCAGGGCGCGGTCGATCTGCTTGAGCGTGCTCCGGAAGGTGACCCGGGCGGCGAGCCGGGCCAGTTCACCGAGGGCCGCCTCGCCCTCGCAGCGGGCCAGCGCCGTCACCCCGGCGTTGGCGAGCTTGGGATTGCGCGGCCCGTGCCCGGGGACCTTGCGCACGCACACGTCGACGAGCGAGCCGAGCGCACGCGGGATCGCCGGGTGCGGCGGGAGGAGCGCGAGCGTCCAGGCGAGGCCGCGCAGGGCGTTGGCGTTGTAGGGGTCGATCAGCGCGTTGGTGTCGGGACCGTAGTCGATCTCGTCGCGGTACGGCACGGTGCGCGGCCGCCCGACGAGGCCGAGCCACGCCGCCGCCTTGTCCCGCAGCGCGTCCGCGCCGATCCGCTCGATCAGCGCTCGGGCCTCCTTCTCCCAGCGGGCGGTGGGGCGTGCGGCGGTCGCGGTGGCGGCGTGCCGCAGCAGCGCCGTCCAGGGCTCGCCGAGCAGCGTGGCGGTGGCGAGTGCGTCGTCCGCCCAGGCCTCGCCGGGGTTGACCGGCGGATCGGGGAGCTGCTTGAGCAGGGGCACGTAGTCCGGGTGCGCGTAGCCGGAGGCGACGCTGCGGCGCATGACGGCGACGACTCCCGCCGGTACGGCGCGGCCCGCCTCTCTTTCGGCCCGCGCGAGCAGGTCGGGGCGGTGGCCGCGCCAGGTGAGGCTGAGGGTGTCGTACGCCGCGAGCCGGGCCGCGCGGTCCTCGGTGAGCGGGTCCAGGCCCGTGCCGCGCGCGGCGAGGACGATCAGCAGGAGCAGCCCGCTGCGCGACTCGTCGTCGGCCGGCGGGCGGTCGCGGTAGCCGTCCGTCAACCGCTCTACGAGCGCCCGGCGCTGGTCGCGCGACAACGCGTCCAGGCTGGCCAGCATCTTGCTGCCCGCGCCGGTGTCCGGCACATCGGGTCCGTGGAAGGCCCAGCGGAGCCGGTCGGCCAGCCGCTCCAGATCCACGCCGTCCACCCCGTCCACGCCGTCCGTCCCGGCGGCCCTCGCGAGCGCGCGCACCGCCACCACGTGCTCCCCCATGACGGCCATCAGCCACCCACCAGCGGCACGAGCTTGAGGAAGACCACCTCGGCGGCCCCGGAGGAGAGATCGACCTCCTCGTCCAGGTCTTCTATCTGGCGATCGCCGACGAGCAGCAGGAAGCCGTTGCGCCCGAAGGCCTCGACGGCCAGCGCGAACTGCCCCTCGGCGTCCAGGCGGCGCGGGGTGCGCAGCCGGTAGCCGTTGAGGGTGCGCTCGGTGTCGGTCGGCTGGACCAGGCCCCGGAAGAGGCCGGACTGCCGCGCGTTGTACTCCGCCACCTCCTGGAAGACCCGACGCCTGATCACCTCGCGGGCGCTGACGCGCTCCTCCGCGAACTCCAGCCCCCAGGAGTCACGGGTCTCCCCTGATGTCGTCTCGTCGACGAAGGTCACCATTCCCATGACCGTGAGGGTAGGGGTGACCACTGACAGCGGCGGGGGCGGGGCGCGGGCGGTGCGGGGCTCGGGCGCGGGCACGCCGCTGCGGTCCGATGGTCGGAAAATCTTGCCGGATGAGAAAAGTTTTCCACAGGGCAGGTTTTCCGGTTCGGAAAGAATGCTAGCTTGAGGGTCACAGGGAGGACGGAGAACGGAGAACGGGGGGGGCGGTCCGGGTGGACGGACAGACGGAGGGGCCCGCGGGCGAGCGGATGGGCGATCAGGCGGCGGGGCTGCGTGAGCGCAAGAAGCAGCAGACCCGGCGGGCGCTCAGCGAGGCCACGATCGCGCTCGCGGTCCAGCGCGGTTGGTCGAATGTGCGGGTCGAGGACATCGCCGCGGCGGTGAACGTCTCGGAGCGCACCTTCCGCAACTACTTCTCGGGCAAGGCGGAAGCGGTCGCGGCCACGCATCTGGACCGGATGGCCCGGGTCGCGCGGGCGGTCGGCGAACGGCCTGCGGTGGAACCGCTGTTCGAGGCGATAGGGACGGCGCTGCGGTTCGAGTTCGCCCCCGAGGACAGTGCGGCGCACCAGCGGCGCACCCCCCGCCGGCAGCACCGCGAGGCGATCTGGGAGGTGCTGACGGAGCCCGCGGTGCAGGCCGAGGTGATGCGCGCCGACCAGGAGGCGCAGGGTGTGCTTGCCGAGGCGATAGCGGCGCGGACGGGTACGGACGCGGTGGCCGACCTCTATCCGAAGCTGGTCGCCTCCGCGGTCGGCGCCGCGATGGGCGCGACGCTGTCCCACTGGCTGCGGGCCGATCCCCCGGTCCCGCTGGCCCCGTTGATAGACGAGGCGCTGGAACACCTGCGCAAGGGCCTGTCCTCGCCGGGACCCGCCCCCGCGGAGAGCTGACACCCGCGGCGCGAGGCCGCGGACCGCGTCACGCCACACCTCAGCTGTGGCGCGTCGAAAAACAACCGTGCGTGGAGAGTTGGGAGGAGTGCGTCCTGATGAGCGGGAACATTGCGGGTGGAACGAGCGGAACGGACGGAACGGGCACGGGGCACGTGGCCGCCGAGGACGTCGTGATCGTGGGCGGCGGCCCGACCGGGCTCATGCTGGCCGCCGAACTGGGGCTGCTGGGCGTGCGGTCGCTGGTGCTGGAGAAGCTCGCGGAACCGGGGCGCGAGCCGAAGGCGAACGGCCTGGTGGGCCAGGTCGTCCAGGCGCTGGACCGGCGCGGGCTGTGCGAGCCGCTGACCGGTGAGCCGGGGGCGCCGCGGCCCAACAGCACGGGCTTCATGTTCTCCGGGATGCCACTGGATCTGAGCCTGCTCGAGGAGAGCCCCGTCTACACCGTGGCGGTGCCGCAGCAGCGGATCGCTCAGGTGCTGGAGGAACGGGCGCGTGAGCTGGGCGCCGAGATACGCACCGGCCACGAAGTGGTGGGCCTGGCCCTGCGGGAGGACGGGGTCGAGCTGAAGGTGTCGGGCCCGGAAGGGGCGTACGAGGTGCGGGCACGCTACGCCGTCGGGGCCGACGGTGCGCACAGCCCGGCCCGCAAGCTCGCCGGGATCGGCTTCCCCGGGGTGACCTACGACCGCTCGGTGGCCCGCCACGCGCATGTGTCGGTGCCCGCGGGATGGGCCGACGCCGCGGGGCTGCACGTGCCGGGTGCCGGGACGGTGCCGCCGTTCCTGCCGCTGCGCACCGAGCGGGGCGCCTTCACCTGGGCGCCGCTGCCCGGCCGCCCGCCGCTGGTGGCCACGACCGAGTGGGAGCCGGTGGAGGGGGACGAGCCGATGAGCCTGGAGGAGATGCGGGCGAGCACGGCCCGGGTGCTCGGCGTGGAGGTTCCCTGGGCGGCGCCCGAGGGTGCGGGCCCGCACGTGCTGCGGCGGCTCAAGGGCGGCAACACGCGGGTGGCCGAACGGATGCGCACGGGGCGGCTCTTCCTGGTGGGCGACGCGGCCCATGTCTACGCCTCGGGCGGCGGACCGGGCCTGAACGCCGGCCTCCAGGACGCGGTCAACCTCGGGTGGAAGCTCGCGGCTGCCCTCGCCGGTACCGCGCCCGAGGGCCTGCTGGAGAGCTACGACACCGAACGAGGCGCCGCCGCCCGCCGCACCCTGGTCTCCGCGCAGGCCCAGCACGCCCTGCACATGCCCGGCAGTGACGTGGACGCGCTGCGCCAGGTGATCGGCGAACTGCTGCGGGACGAGCGGGCGGTGGCGCGGGTGGCCGCGCTGATAGCCGGTTCCGACCTGCGCTACGCCATGGGCGGCGGTACGGCGGGCTCGGCGGCGGACGGGCATCCCCTGCTGGGCGGCTTCGCGCCCGATGTGCCGCTGGAGACGGCGGAGGGGCCGGTGCGGCTGGCCGAACTGGCGCGGAGCGGACGCCCGTTGCTGCTGGACCTGACGGAGGGGGCAGCGGCCGCGGAAGTGGCCGAGGGCTGGTCCGTGCGCGGGGCTGCGGGGGTGGACGTGGTGCGGGCGTCGCTCCGGGCGCCGGGGGCGGCCCCCTTCACGGCCGCGCTGATCCGCCCGGATTCCTATGTGGCGTGGGTGAGTTCGGCGGCGGAGCCCACCCCGGAGGAACTGGCGGAGCTGCGCGCGGCGGGAGGGCGGTGGTTCGGGGTGGCGTAGGGCGCGGTCCCGCGCCTAGGGGGCCCAGCGGGTACGAGCGTGCGGGGTGCGGGTGCGCGGGCCGGGTGCGCGGGCCGGGTGCGCAGGGTGGCTTGACCATGCGGGTGCGGGTGCGGGTGCGCGGGCCGGGCTGACGGTGCCGGCGCGCGGGGCGGGGTGTCGGTGGGGGTGCCTAGTCTGCTGGCCATCGGAGGACGGCGCCCCGCCCGGGGCGCCAGGCGCAGGGGTGGGGCGATGGCGATCTTGCTGGCGACGCGGCTGAACGCGGCATTGGGGCGGGACGAGAAGGAGGGAGTGCACGGGCGGGAGTTCGACGACACGGAGGTGGGGCGGCTGGTATCGGGCCTTCCTGAGCCCGAGCAGCGCAGGGCGGCGCTGCATCTGCACGAGGAGCTGTGCGTGGCCACCCGCCAGGGGCCGGGCGAGCACACGGTGCGGGCGCTGGCGGCGATGCCGCTGCGGTGGACGGCGGAGCAGGCGGAGGAGCTGGCCGGGCGGGTCATCGGGCGGCTGCCCCGGGTGTGGACGCGCAGCTACGGCATGCTCGCGCTGCCGGTGGCGGCGGCGGAGGTGCTCGGTCCGGACGAGCAGCTCGCGCTGCGGGCCGACGTCACGCAGGTCGCGCGCTGGCTGCCGCTGGTCGACGCCACGCAGGAGGAACGCTCCCGGCTGGGCCGCCGGTTGGACGCGCTGCTGCTGCCGGACGGCTCGGGCCTGCACTGGACGGTGCTGGACGACGACGACGCGTACGGGCCGCGGATGCGGGCCGAGCACGCCGGGGTGCTGGCGTCGGCCGGGGTTCCGGAGCTGCTGGCGCACTGCGTGTCGCTGGAGCAGGTCAGGGCCGGGGTGCGGTGGCGGGCGCGGGCGGCGGAGCTGGTCGGGGCGGCGCCGCGCGGGGCGGAGGCGGTGCGGGCGCTGGTGGCCGGGTTCGCGGAGCTGCCGGAGGGCCGTGCGGTCATGCGCTGGACCTACGGGGAGGTCGGCCGGATGAAGGGGCTGACCGGCCGGGCCAACGCCTGCCTGGTGCGGGGCCTGCTGTGGGTGCTGGCGGATCTGGCGGCGGCGGACGCGGGCGCGGGAGGAGAGGAGGCGGTGCGGCTGATCGCGGAGTGCGCGCGGAACGCCGGGACGGGGACCGGCGGCAAGGGCGGCCAGTCGCGGGGCGAGCAGGTGGCGAACACCGCGGTCGTGGTGCTCGGCGGCTTCGACGGCGGCCTGGGGGCGGTCGCGGTCGGCGAACTGGGCTCGCTGCGGCGGACGGTGGCCCATCAGGGCGTGCTGAAGAAGGCGGAGCGCGCCCAGCGGGAGATGGCCGCCCGCTCGGGCCTGGCGCCGTCGCAGTTGCGGGAGCGGGCGGTGCCGACGGCGGGGCTGGACGGGGAGCACCGCCGGGAGGTGGCGCTGCCGGACGGTACGACGGCGGTGCTGGCGGCGGACACGTCGGGGCGGGCGTCGCTGACCTTCGTGACGGCGGCGGGTCGGCGGGTCGCGGCGCCGCCCGCGTCGGCGAAGCGGGAGGCGGCCGGTGAGGTGGCGCGGCTGCGGGAGGAGCTGAAGGGGCTGCGCAAGCTGCTGGCGGCCGAGCGGGTCCGGTTGGAGGAGCTGCTGGCGGCCGGGGTGAGCTGGAGCGGCGCGGACTGGCAGCGCTGCTACGCCGACCATCCGGTGGTCGGTGCGCAGGCGAAGGCCCTGCTGTGGGAGGTCCGCCCGGCGGAAAACGACAGGGCGGACGGCGGGGCGGACGACAGGGCTGAGGGGGAGCACGGCTGGCGGGCGGGGCTGCCGGAGCGGGCCGGGGCGGGGTGGGTGCTGGCCGGGGCGGACGGCACGGCGGTCCCGGTGGGCGGCACGGACCGGGTGCGGCTGTGGCATCCGCTGCGCGCGGAGGTGGCCGAGGTCGCGGCGTGGCGGACGGAGGTAACCGAGCGGCAGCTGCGGCAGCCGTTCAAGCAGGTCTTCCGGGAGATCTACCCGCTCACTCCCGCGGAGGAGGCGACCGGCGGCTACTCCAACCGCTTCGCGGCGCATGTGCTGCGCCTCGGGCAGGCGCGTTCGCTGATGGCGGCGCGCGGCTGGTCCTCGAAGCACCTGGGGCACTGGGACGGAGGGGCGGAGGGCGAGGCGGTGCGGGAGATCCCCGCGACGGGCCCGGTGGGGTGGCGGGCCCGCTTCGACTACCAGCTGGTCGACGAGGTCCGGCCGGAGTCGGGCCTGGCGGAGGTGTGCTCCACCAACCGGGTGCGGTTCGAGCGGCAGGCGGCGGCCGGCAAGTCCTGGGTGCCGGTGGCGCTGGCGGAGGTGCCGCCGCTGGTGCTGAGCGAGACGCTGCGCGACGTGGACCTCTTCGTCGGGGTGGCGTCGATCGCGGGTGATCCGCAGTGGCGGGACGCGGTGGAGGGGCGGCTCGCGGCGCACTGGGACGCGGCGGCGTTCGGGGAGTTGCCGCAGTCCGCCGAGGTGCGCAAGGAGGCGCTGGCCCGGCTGCTGCCGCGGACCAGGATCGCCGACCGGGTGGAGCTGGCCGGGCGCTTCCTGCGGGTGCGCGGCGACCGGGCGTCGTACCGCATCCATCTGGGCTCGGGGAATGTGCTGGTCGAGCCGCACGACGCGTATCTGTGCATCGTGCCCGCCCGGCAGCAGGGCGCGGCCGGGCGGGTCTTCCTGCCGTTCGAGGAGGACGGCGGGATGCTCGCGGTGGTGCTGTCCAAGGCGTTCCTGCTGGCGGACGACGCGTCGATCACCGATCCGACGATCACCCGCCAGCTGCCGCCACCGGCGGCGCAGGGAGCGCCGGTCAGCGGCGGGTGATGCGCAGGACGCCGGTCTCGGTGCCCTGGTAAAGGGTGCCGTCGGGGGCGGTCGTGCCGGTCATCTGGAGCGGGTTGTAGAGCAGGCCGAGTCCGATGGCGGAGGTCTTCACGGCCTTGCCGGTCGCCGGGTCGAGGGCCGCGTAGGAGTAGGTCGCGAAGGTGTTGGAGCCGACGACGTCGGTGGGGCCGCTGACGGTGAGGGTGTAGAGCAGGCCGTCGCCGAGCGAGAGCCGGGGCAGCGCCGCCGACTTGGCGGTGCTGTTCCACACCACGTGGCAGCCGTTGCCGTCGGCGTCCACGTCGATCCGGCTCAGCCCGCCGTCGAAGCCGGCCGAGGACGGGACGCTGGGCGGGGCGCCGTCCGGGAGGGCCGGGTAGGCGTAGCCGAAGGTGTTGGTGACGAAGACGCTGCGGCCGCTGGCGATGACCGCGTCCTCGGTGCCGCTCTGGGCGTACTGCGTGAGGACGGGTGTGCCGCACACCGGGTCGGGGCCGTCGGCGACCCGGTAGACCAGCAGGTTCTCGTGCGGGGCGGCGTTGTCGGTGAGGGTGACGTACTCGGTGCCGTCGCCGGGGCCGAAGAAGCTGGGGGTGGCGCCGGTGCCCCAGGTGAGCTGGCCGGGTTTGCGGCCGGGGCCGCGGTCGTAGGGGGCGCGCCAGTCGATCACGGGCGTGCCGTCGGCGGTCTCGCTCAGCAGGTAGAGGGCGTGGTCGGTGGCGACGGCGGTGCGGCCTGGCACGGTGGAGATGCTGTTGCCGATGCCCTCCCCCGTGCTGAGGGTGTGCACGGCGCCGGTCGTGGTGTCGGCGGTGCCGATGACGCCGCCCGCGCTCGCGAACCACACGCGGCCGTCCCAGCCGGGACTGAGCCCCACGATGGCGTCGTCGGCGGGCAGCGCCCCGGTCAGCGAGGTGGACCCGTCGACCGTCAGTGTCCAGGAGCCGCCCTGCCGGTGGTGGCCGATGCGCAGCAGGTTGTCGTTGCCGTCGACGACGACGAGCGCGTTCGACTGGTCGAGGTAGGCGTAGACGCCGCCGAAGAGGCTGCCCTTCGCCAGGCCGAGGGAGGCGAGGTCGTCGCCCGTCGCCGGGTCGAGCAGATGGACGGTCGGGGTCTGCCCGAAGATCGTGGTGCACAGCGTCACGGGGTAGCCGTCCGCGCCGATGACGACGGTGGGGCAGGCCGACGCCAGCGCCGTACGGGTCCAGGTGACGGAGCCGGTGCCGGGTCCGGCGTAGGGGGTGGTGTCGCTCGACGCGCTGTCACCGTGCATGGTGGCGGTGCCGTTGGGCGCGGTGGCCGGGTTCTGCGGGGGCAGCGGGCCGAAGCCGGGGGTCGTGGCGGAGGCCGTCGCGGTGGCGGTGAGCGCGGCGACGGCGGCGGTCGCCAGCGTCGTGAGCAGACGGCGGCGCGGGGCGTGCGGACGCATGGGCGGGGTCCTTTGCGGCAGGGGTCGGATGCCCGGCGGCCGCCCGCGGTCGTGCGAGGGTGCGGAGAAGGGGTGTACGGGGCCGCCCGGCCGGAAGCGGGAAGAAGCAGCGGCCCTCGTACGGACGAGGTGTCGGAACGAGAGAAGGCCGCGTCAGCTGACGCGGCGACACCCGGTGGTGGTGGCGCGGCCGTGGTCCACATGGCGGCGGCTCACCAGCAGGGTCATGACATCCAGCCTAGCCACGCCGTCCCCCGGCTGTCGATGCCGCCGCCCCCGGCCGCACCCGTACGCACCCGGGCCGTACGCGCCCCCACTCGGGACACCGGCGGCCGTGCCCGCCTGTCCTCGGGCACGGCCGCCGGCGGGCGCGGGGCCTCAGCGGCGGGCGCGCGAGTCGCCGAAGATGATGCGGTAGGCGATGAGGAGGACCAACGAGCCGCCGATCGCGGCCACCCACGTCCTGCCGTCGAAGAAGTGGTGCGGTACGGGCCTGTCCCACAGCTTCGCGGACAGCCAGCCGCCGAGGAAGGCGCCGACGATCCCGATCAGGGTGGTCCCGATGAGCCCGCCCGGGTCGCGGCCCGGCAGGATGATCTTGGCGATGGCGCCCGCGAGCAGTCCCAGTACGATCCATCCGATGATGCCCATGACGGCTGTCTGCCCCTGAACCCGCGTCACACACCTGTGCGGGTCCGTGCGGTGGGAGCCGCCGTCACATCCCGGCCGCGTCCCGCCCGGCGAAGATCTCCCGGGCCGCGGGGAATCCGGCGTGTCCGGCGAGCCGGGTGAGCGCTCAGCGCCCCGCCGGGCTCGACCCCACCGCCTCGGGCGCGGTGAGACCGGGCGGCGGCGGCGCTCCCGGCAGGCTCACCCGGACGGTGAGGCCCGCGCCCTTCGCCGTGTCGAGCCGCACCGTGCCGTGGTGGGCCTGGACGACGGCGTGCACGATCGCCATGCCGAGCCCCGCCCCGCCCGTGTCGGGGGCGCGCTCCGGGTCGGCCCGGAAGAAGCGGTCGAAGGCGCGCTCGGCGTCGCGCGCGTCCAGGCCCGGTCCGGCGTCGCTCACCCGTAGCCGCACCCCGCGCACGCTGCCGCGCACCTCGATGACGACCGGCGCGTCCGGCGGTGTGTGCACCCGCACGTTGCTCAGCAGGTTGCCGACGACCTGCCGCAGCCCCGTCTCGTCGCCGAGCGCCCACACCGAGCATCCGCCGCCCGCTCCCCCCTGTTCCGGGAGCAGCAGCGTGACCGGACGGCCGGGCTGCTGCGCGGCCAGGTCGGCGGCGGCGTCGCGGACCAGCGCGCACAGGTCGACCGGGTGGAAGTCCAGTCCGGGCCGCTCCTCCAGGCGGGCGAGCGCGAGGAGTTCGTCGACGAGGCGGCTCATCCGGGCGGCCTCGGCGGAGACCCGGCGCAGCGCCCGTTCCTTGTCGTCGGCGTCGAGCATGCCCTTCTCGTACAGCTCCAGGTAGCCCTGCACGGAGGCGAGCGGGGTGCGCAGTTCGTGCGAGGCGTCGGCGAGGAAGTGCCGGAGCTGGGCGGTGGCGCGTTCGCTCTCGGTCACGGCGGTCTCGATCTGCTGGAGCATCGCGTTGAGTGCGGTGCTGAGCTGCTGCACCTCGCTGGAGCCGTACCGCCCGGTGGCGATCCGCCGGGACAGGTCGCCCTCGGCGATGGCGGAGGCGGTCTCGACCATGGCCTCCAGCGGGCTCAGCCGCCGCCGCGCCGAGGTCAGCGAGCCGACCGCGAGCAGCGCGAGCAGTACGAACCCGGCGACGAACTCCCAGCCCAGCAGCTTGTGGATGGCGCGTTCGACCCCGCTGTAGCGCATGCCCTGCACGACCATGCTGCCGTCGCCGAGCCGGGTGACGACGACCCGGTAGTCCGTCCCGGCCGCCCGTACGTTGACGGCCCGTCCGCTGCGGGCGAGGTCGGCGGGGGCGGGCAGGGCGGCGGTGACGTCGGCGCGCATGCGGTTGTCGGTGCCCATGCCGTTCTCGCACACCGTGGAGTTGCGGCCGTCGGGGTCGAGGACGACGAAGAGGTCCTGCTTGAAGGCCTTGGCGAAGGGCAGGCCGCCCCCGCCGTCGTCCCCGTCGTGGCCGGTCTGCAGGATCGTCGCCAGCGTGCACAGCTGCTGGAGCCCGTTGGCGGTGACCGGGGTGCTGCGCAGCGAGCGCTGCGAATCGCTGAGGGTGTGGTCTATCTCGCTGCCCAGCACCATGTCGGTGGCCATGACGCTGAAGGCGGCGGTCGCGAGCAGCCCGAGCGCGACGAAGGCGACGTTGGCGAGGGTGAGCCGGGCGCGCAGCGTCTTCGGTCCGGGCAGCAGCCGCCCGTTGCCGCACAGCACCCCGCCCCGGCGTCCCGCCGCGTCGCGTTTGCGGCGGCTCGACTCCGCCGCGAACCACGCGTAGGCCCACGGCAGCAGCCGCTTACTCATGTGCTCACACCCGTCCGGTCCCCGCCGCCCCCGTGCCCGTCCCCGTCCCCGCTCGCGGGCCCGTCATGTGCCCTCGACCGCCCGCAGACCGTAGCCGACCCCGCGCCGGGTCTCTATCAGCGGCGGGCCCAGCCGGTCGAGCTTGCGCCGCAGGTAGGAGATGTACGTCTCGACGACCGTGGAGGGCACCACCGTGTCGTACTGCCAGACGTGCTGGAGCAGTTGTTCCTTGGAGACGATCCGCCCGGAGTTGCGCAGCAGGTGCCGCAGCAGGTTGTACTCGGTGGGCGTCAGCTCGACGGGCTCACCGGAGCGGCGGACCGAGTACGTCGCCTCGTCCATCTCCAGGTCGCCGTGCCGCAGCACCCGGTCCGCGACGCCCGTGGTGCGGCGGGTACGGCGCAGCACCGCGTGCACGCGCGCGACGACCTCGTCCACGCCGAACGGCTTGGTGATGTAGTCGTCGCCGCCCAGCGCGAGCCCGGCGACGACGTCGCGCGGCGCGTCCCGCGCGGTGACGAAGATGACGGCGAGGTCGTCGCCCTCGCCGTCCCGCCCCGCCGGGTGTTCGGCGCGCAGCGCGCGGCACAGCTCCCAGCCGTTGCCGTCGGGCAGCATCACGTCGAGGAGCACGAGGTCGGGCCGGTGGGCGCGGACCGCGGCCAGGGCCTCCCGGCGGGTGGCCGCGCAGTGCACGGTGAAGCCGTTGTACGTCAGCGTGATGCGCAGGATGTCCGCGATGCCCGGCTCGTCCTCGACGACGAGCACGGTGGGAGCCGTACCGACAGCTGTCTCCATGCGTCAAGTATCCGCACACCGGGTGTCCTCCGGGGGGCGCGAACTTTGGAGTTCCTTGAGAGAAGGCCGTTCGGCTTGGTGGGCGCGCTTGTCACGGCTGACTCTGGTGGGGGGCGAGTGATCACGGCACGACCGTGCGCGAGCGTGCGCGACCGCACGAGGCCGCGTACCGGGCCGCAGCACAGACGAAGACGACGCAGATGACGCAGACGAAGATGATGGGGGATGGATCGTGGCCGCTCTGGCGCGATGGTGCTTCCGGCACAAGTGGGTGGTGATCCTGCTGTGGGTGGCGGCGCTGCTCGGCGTCGGCACCGCGAGCAGGATCGCAGGTGACGCCTACTCGAACGACTTCTCGCTCCCGCACACCGAGTCGAGCAAGGTGCTCGACCTGCTGGACAAGGCCGTGCACAGCCAGTCCGGCGAGAGCGACACCGTGGTGTGGCACACCGACTCGGGCTCGGTGAAGGACGCGGCGGTCAAGGCGAAGATCTTGCCGATGCTGGACAAGGTCCGGCACCAGAAGGACGTCGGCCAGATCGTCAGCCCGTACGACCCGGCCGGCGCGACGCAGATCAGCAAGGACGGGAAGACGGCCTACGCCCGCGTGACGTACGACGTCCTCGGGCAGACGCTGACCGCCGACCAGGTGCACGCCCTGGTCGACACCGCGCACTCGGCGCGCGCGGACGGGCTGAAGGTGGAGGTCGGCGGTGACGCGGTCGGCCAGATCGAGCAGCCGCCGCCGGGGCTGAGCGAGTTCGTGGGCATCGCGGCCGCGGCCGTCGTGCTCTTCCTGGCGTTCGGCTCGCTGCTGGGCATGCTGACGCCGATCATCACGGCGCTGCTGGCGATCGGTATCGCGTCGTCGATGATCACCCTGCTCACGCATGTCGAGAACGTGCCGGACTTCTCCGGCCAGCTCGCGATGCTGGTGGGTCTCGGTGTCGGCATCGACTACGCCCTCTTCATCGTCACCCGGCACCGAAAAGGCATCCTGAGCGGCCTCACACCGGAGGAGGCCGCGGTCAAGGCGATCAACACCTCCGGGCGCGCGGTGCTCTTCGCGGGCGGCACGGTGTGCATCGCGCTGCTGGGCATGTTCACCGTGGGTCTGAGCTTCCTGTACGCGGTGGCGATCTCCTCGGCGATGACCGTGGTCGTCTCGGTGCTCGGCGCGATCACGCTGCTGCCCGCGCTGCTCGGCGTGTTCGGCATGAAGGTGCTCAGCCGCAGGCAGCGGCGGCGCTTCGCCGCCGAGGGTGCGCGCACCGGCGAGTCGGTGGGCGCGTCCGCGCGCTGGTCGTCCTTCGTGCAGCGGCACCCGCGTGTCCTCGCGGCCGCCGCGATCGTGGTCATGGCGACGCTGGCGATCCCGACGCTGTCGCTCCGGCTCGGCTCGTCCGACCAGGGCAACAACCCGACGTCGACGACCACCCGCAAGGCCTACGACCTGCTGGCCGACGGCTTCGGCCCCGGCTTCAACGGCCCGCTGACGATCCTCGCCGAGGTGCCCGGCGGGGCGCACGACAAGCAGGCGCTGGACAACCTCGTCACGACCCTCGGCCACACCAAGGGCATCGCTTACGCGGCCGCCCTGCCGATGCAGCCGGACAGCACGGTGGCGCTCGTCCAGGCCGTGCCGACGACCTCGCCGCAGGACAAGGCGACCGACACCCTCATCAACCACCTGCGCCACGACGTCGTGCCGGCCGCCGAGCGCGGCAACACGATGAAGGCGTACGTCGGCGGTCCGACCGCGATCTTCAAGGACTTCGCCAGCGTCCTCGGCAGCAAGATGCCGATCTTCATCGGGGTGATCATCGCCCTGGGCTTCGTGCTGCTGCTGCTCGCCTTCCGCAGCATCGTCGTCCCGCTCACCGCGGCGGTGATGAACATGGTCGCGGCGGCCGCGTCCTTCGGCGTGCTGGTCGCGACCTTCCAGTGGGCGTGGGGCGGCAGTCTGCTGGGCGCGACCCGGCAGGGCCCGATCGACGCCTTCCTGCCGGTGATCATGCTGGCGCTGCTCTTCGGCCTGTCGATGGACTACCAGGTCTTCCTGGTCAGCCGTATGCACGAGGAGTGGGTCCACACCCGCGACAGCGCGCGTGCGGTACGGGTCGGGCTCGCGGAGACCAGCCGGGTGATCACCTCCGCGGCCGTCATCATGGTGTGCGTCTTCGGCGCCTTCGCGCTCAGCGGGGTGCGCGTGCTCGGCATGTTCGGCGTCGGGCTCGCGGGCGCGGTCGCGCTGGACGCGTTCATCCTGCGCTCGGTGCTGGTGCCCGCGCTGATGCACCTGTTCGGCAAGGCCAACTGGTGGCTGCCCGCGTGGCTGGACAAGCGGCTGCCGCACATGGCCGTCGAGCCCGCGGACGAGGCCGTGCCGGACCCGGCGGCCCGGCCCGGCCAGGAGCCGGACCTCGCGCTCGCGTCCTCCTCGGACTGACACCCTTCCCTCCCGGCTCTCCCCAGCCCGGCCCGGCTCCGAACCCTCGGAGCCGGGCCGGGCTTCGTGCTGCGTGGCGGGGGTCACAGGGGCGAGGGCCGCAGCGAGCTTGAACGCGTTCAAAAACAGGTCTAGCGTCATCAGCACAAGGTTTTGAACACGTTCAAGGAACGTCTGAGGGGTGGGATCGTCATGGACCTGACCGTGGTCGCGTACGCGGTCTACCTGGTGGTCAGCGTCGCGCTGACCGTCTGGGTGGCCAGGACACTGAGCACGAACGGGCGCGTCTTCCTCGCCGACGTGCTGCACGGCAACGAGCAGCTCGCCGACGCCGTCAACCATCTGCTGGTCGTCGGCTTCTACCTCGTCAACCTGGGCTTCGTCGCCCTCTACCTGAAGTCGGCGGACACCGTCGACGACGCCCGGCAGATCTTCGAGGAGCTGTCGGTCAAGCTCGGCGTCGTCCTGCTGGTGCTCGGCGTGATGCACCTCGGCAACGTCTACGTCCTCAACAAGATCCGCCGCCGCGGACTCATGGAGCGCGAGCAGTACCCGCCCGTCGCCCCCGACGGCTACACCGCGACGAAGCCCGCGGGGGCCTGAGGTGCCCGCGCCCTCGGGGCCCGGGACCGTGCCTGCCGCGCCGGAGGGGGGCGCGGCAGGTACGGGCCGGGGCGGGGCACCGGCCCCCCTGCGCGGGCTCACCGTGCTGACCGACCCGGCGTGCCGCCTGTGCCGCTTCGTCGCCGGCTGGATCGCCGGCCGGCGCCAACTCGTCCCCGTCCGGCTCGTCCCCGTGGGCTCCGAGCAGGCCCGCCGCCTCTTCCCGGAGCTGGACCACGACGAGGCCACCCGCCGCGAGATCACCGTCGTCGGCGACGCGGGCCAGGTGTACACCGGCCAGAACGCGTGGGTCGTCGTGCTGTGGGCGCTGGCCGACCACCGCGCCCTCGCCCACCGGATGAGCACCCCGGCGGGCCGCAGGCTGGCGCGGGCGGCGGTGCTGAGCGCGGCGAAATACCGCGAAGCCACCTGGGGCGAGCACGCCGGCCCCGCCTCCCACGCGGCGCCCGCCCGGGGACGCCCTGCCACCGCGCCGCGCGGCGCCCCGCTCGCCGGCCGGCGCCCCGCCGAGAGCCGTACGGCCTGGGTCTACGACGGCAACGGCGGCTGGACGGTCAGCGGCGCGGGCCCCTTCGCGGGGTCCGGCGACGCGCCCGGCTGCGCGGAAGGATGCCCACCGCCGGGCTAGGCTCACCCCGATGGACCACAAGCACAGCCCCGAGGGGCACCCTCCCGCCCCCTCGGCTCCCCCCGGGCCCGCGGAGGAACTGCCCGGCGGCCGGGCGCGGCCCAAGACCGGCAAGAGCGAACAGACCCGGGCGCTGATCCTGGAGACCGCGATGCGGCTCTTCCGGGAGCGCGGCTACGAGAAGACCACCATGCGGGCCATCGCCCAGGAGGCGGGCGTCTCGGTCGGGAACGCGTACTACTACTTCGAGTCGAAGGAGTTCCTGATCCAGGGCTTCTACGACCGGATGACGTACGAGCACGCGGCGGACGCGGCCGTCCGCATGGCCGGGGTGCGGGAGTTCGACGTACGGCTGCGGATCGCGCTGGAGTCCTGGCTCGACTGCGCCGCGGACTACCACGAGTTCGCCGCCCAGTTCTTCCGCACGGCGGCGGACCCGGACAGCTCGCTCAGCCCCTTCTCCAACGAGTCCCACCCGGCGCGGGCGACCGCGGTGGACCTCTTCCGCGACGTCCTCACCGGCTCCGACCTGGCCCCCAAGCTCGACCCCGAACTCGCCGACCTGCTGCCCGACCTGCTGTGGCTGCACCTGATGGTCGTCGTCCTCTACTGGGTCTTCGACCGCACCCCCGACACCGAGCGCACCCGCGAGTTCGTCCGCCGCTCCACCCCCTTCGTGGCCCGCCTGATCGCCCTGTCCCGCTATCGCGTCTTCCGCCCGATGGTCCGCGACGCCAAGTCCCTCATCCAGGACTTCGTCCTCCCCACGATCGGCCGCACAGCCGTCACCCGCCCCACCCCCGCTCCCGCTTCCGGGCGGCGCACCTGACCCCCCGTCGGGCCCCGCCGCCCCGCCCGAAAGGCCCCGGCGATGCCCGACACTCCTCCCCCGCACAAGCGCCCCGGTTGCGGCGGCGCCTTCCTCGTGGTCGTCGCCCTGCTCGGCGGCCTGCTGTGCGGAGCGCTCGCGGCGACCGGCAGCCTCGATGTCACCGCAGTCCCCGACCAGGGGCCCTGGAACGCGTACAAGACGGTGTCGCTGTGGTGGGGGGCCGCCGCGGGGGCCACGACGCTGCTCCTCGCCTTCGTCCCCTCGGCCCGCCCCGCGCGGTCCACGGTGCGCCGCATGGCCGCCGCCGACGCGGGCCTGGTGCTCGCGATCTTCTGGCCCCTCCAGGCCGCGGTGCTGGCCGGTTACGCCGCGACCCGCCCGTCGCTGCACCGCGCGGTGCGCGTCCTGGCCGTCCCGGCAGGCGCCGGGGCGCTGCTCGCGGGCGTCCTGTGGGGCGGCCCGGCCCACGACAACGCGCAGATCCTCGACGACGAGGACGCGACAGCCGCGTCCCTGGCAGGCGACTGGCACACCGCGTCCGGCGGCCGCCTCCACCTCGGCGCGGACGGCCGCTTCCAGGCCACGCACGTCCCGCCCACCCTCTTCACCGACGGCTTCGACGACTCCTCGCCCGTCCCGACCGAGGCACACGGCCGCTGGACGTACACCTGGAGCACCGGCTTCACCTTCCTCACCGACGACACCTCATCCGCCACCCCGAACTGGCTCGCCGCGTACCGCACCCGCCACGCCCACATCCTCTGCATCACTGTCGACCCCGACACCCCCTGCGCCCCGGGCACCGTCTTCCTCCGCTGAGCCGCCCGCCCCACCGCGCTGACGCCGGTCAACGGGCAGGCTCGTCCGGTGGGGTGGTGCCGAAGCGGGACACCGCGGCGAAGGCCTCGTCGGCGACCTCGGCCAGGGGGCGGGAGTCGTCGTTGCGGGCCCAGTGTTCGACGGCGGTGGTCAGCACGGTGATGAGCAGGCCGGCGGTCGCGGCGGGGGCGAGGGCGTCGGCCGGTCGGCCGGTGCGGGCGGCGACGACGGGGGCGAGCAGGTCCTGGGCGCGGCGGCCCGCGGCGAGCCAGCGGGCCATGAGGGCGGGCACGGCCAGGGCGACGCGGGCGGTGCGGCGGGTCTCGCTGCCGGTGCGGCTGCACGAATGCAGCAGGGCCTCGCGGGCGGCGACGGGCAGCGGCTCACCGGCGGGCCGGCGGGCCAGTTCCGCGACGAGTTCGTCCACGCCTTCCACCAGCAGGGGGGTCAGCGCCTCCTCCTTGACCGGGCAGTGCCGGTAGAAGGTGCGCAGCGAGACGCCCGCGGCCTCGGCGATCTGCTCCACCGTCGTACCGGCGAAGCCCTGCCGCTCGAAGAGGTCCACGGCGTACAGGGCGATCTCCCGGCGTACCGAGCTTCTGCGCCGCTCGCGCAGACCGGGCCTGATCACGCCTTCGCCCTCGTCCTCGTCCGCCACCGAATCACCGTCCTCTCCTGTGTGAACATCCTCCCACCCAAGAATATGGCACGTTGTGCCAAGTAGGCATATCGTGGCAATGAGCGGCCGATCCTGACCGCTCACGCACACACGCAAGGAAGTGGTCACAGTGACCGGAATCTCATTCGAGGGGCGCGTCGCCGTCGTCACCGGAGCCGGAGGCGGACTCGGGCGGGCGCACGCGCTCGACCTCGCGGCCCGCGGCGCGAAGCTGGTCGTCAACGACCTCGGCGGCACGATCGCCGGCAGCGGGGGCGGCACCACCATGGCCGACCAGGTGGTCGAGGAGATCGTCGCGGCGGGCGGCGAGGCCGTCGCCTCCTACGACTCGGTCGCCACCCCGGAGGGCGGCAGGGCCATCGTGCAGACCGCGCTCGACGCCTTCGGCACGCTGGACATCCTGGTCAACAACGCGGGCAACATCCGCAACGCGCCCTTCACCGAACTGGCCCCCGACGCGATCGAGGCGCTGCTGGCCGTGCACGTGAAGGGCGCCTTCTACGTCACGCAGCCCGCCTTCGCCGTCATGCGGGACAAGGGCTACGGCCGGATCGTCTTCACCGCCTCGGCCGCCGGCGTCTTCGGCAGCCCCGAGCAGGCGAACTACGCCGCGGCCAAGAGCGGTGTCGTCGGCCTGGCGAACGTGGTCGCCCTGGAGGGCGCCGCGCACGGGATCAAGGTGAACACGATCCTGCCGGTCTCGGAGAGCCGGATGGTCGCGGACATGAACCCCGCGACCCTGGCGGGTGTCCCCGCCACCCCGGCGCACCGCGAGCCGGAGATGATCACCGCGATGGTCAGCTACCTCGCGAGCGAGGCCAACCCGTACACCCACGAGATGTTCTCGATCGCCCGTGGCCGCTACGCCCGGGTCTTCGTCGGTGTCGGGGACGGCTACCACGTGCCGTTCGAGGCCCCCGTCGCCACCGCCGACGACATCGCCGCCCATATCGGCGAGATCCGCGACCAGGCCGGTTACCACGTGCCGGGCTCGATGGTGGAGGAGTTCTCGCTCGTCCCCTGACGCCAGGTCCACCCCCGGCCGCCCGGCGGCGAAGGGGCGAGACGCACGCGGCCCCGCCGCCCGGGAAAGGTCCGGGGGGCGGGGCCGCGGTGCGTACGGGGGCTACTTCATCGGGATGTCGAAGTTCTTCGCCGTGATCTTCGTGCCGTCGGACGCGTTCGCCGCGAGGCGCTTGTAGCGCAGCACGAGGGCGGTCTCGGTCTTCTTCGGGGTGAAGACGATCCAGCCGGTCGTCGTCTTGCCCGTTTCCGCGTCCTCCAGCGGGGTGTAACCCGCGGCCTTGATGTCGTCGTCGAGGATTGTGGTGCTCGCCTGGTCGATGCCGTTCGTCTGGTTCGTCAGGTAGAACGAATCGGCGCCGAGGGTGTCGTAATACTTCGAGCTCGCGGTCACCTTCACATTGACCAGGACGACGTATTCGTCCTCCAGCGCGGAGAACTTGCCCTTCGACGCGGCCGAGGGCTGGAAGCCGGAGATGTAGCTGATGACCGTGCCCTTGTCGCCCATCACGTCGTCCGTGAAGGATTTGCCGACGGTGACCGGCTTGCCCTGGGCCGCGGTGCCGCCGCCCGCGTCGGTGGCGGAGTCGGTCGGGGCGGGGGCGTCCGTGGTGGGCGCGGCGGTCGTGGCCGGGGCGGTCGCCGACGGGCTGGAGGACGTGTCGGACGAGGAGTCGCCCGAGTCGTCGTTGCACGCGGTGAGAAGCGCGCTGCCGGCTATGACCGCGGCGGCGACGGTGAGTGTGGTGGTGATACGGACGCGCAAGGCAATGCCCCCCGGTTGCGGAAATGCGAGTGCGGGATTCGGGAGGGGCCAACAGGCCCGCGTACCCGATCCGTTCGTACGAGTCGTCAGCGACGACGCGTCACTATACACGCAGGCCGAAAGCGTTCGGTTTCCGCCCCGGTTGTCAAGGTTCCGTGAAGAATTCCGTCACCGTGCGTCCGATATCCGGAAGGGCGAAACTCCGGGTTCGTCTCCCGCTGTTTTCGACGCGTCCCGCACGCGTCACGCGCCCGCGCGGTTCCCGTGGGTAATCGCCGTGGCGGGAAATGAGATTGACGTCACGTCAGAGAATGTCACACCGGGCCCGCCCGAGGACTCGGGAGGGCCCGGCGCGGGGGTCAGCTCGCCGCGGCGGCGGGGGCGCCGAGCCGGATCGGGACGCGCGCCATGTCGTTGCCGATGAACGACGGCTGCGGCACCAGCTCGGCGGGGTCGGCCTCGACCGAGGCCGACGGGAAGCGCGCGAAGAAGGCGGGGAGGGCGACCTCGCCCTCCAGCTTGGCCAGCGGCGCGCCCATGCAGTAGTGCATGCCGTAGCCGAAGGTGAGGTGGCTCTTGTCCTCGCGGTCGATGTCGAAGTCCTGCGGGGACGCGTGCACGCCCGGGTCGCGGCCGTGCGCGCCGAAGCCGATGATGACGGCCTCGCCGGTGCGGATGACGACGCCCTCGCCGAGGTCGATGTCGGCGGTCGCGTACCGCAGGGGCATATGCATGATCGGCGGGTGCAGCCGCAGGGTCTCCTCGACGACGTCGAGCCAGCGCGCGGGCTCGCGCCGCGCGGCGGCGAGCTGCTCGGGGTGGGCGATCATCATCCGTATCGCATGGCTGATCATCGCCACCGCGGTCTCGCTGCCCGCGCCGATCATCAGGATGAGCGTCGAGATCAGCTCGTTCTCGTCGAGCCGGTCGCCGTCCTCCTCGTGGGCGTCCAGCAGCAGGCTCGTCATGTCGTCGCCCGGCGCGTGCCGTTTGGTCTCCACCAGGCGGTACATGGCGGCGCCCATGTCCCGGTTGATGGCCGCGCCCTCCTCCTGGGTGACCCCGGTCATCGTCAGGACCCGGTCGATGACGTCCAGCATCGCGGGCCGCTGGTCGTCGGGCACACCGAACAGGTCGCAGATCAGCCGGGTCGGCACCTGGTAGGCGAAGTCCGCGCGCAGGTCGTACAGGGAGCCGGGAGCCCGGCGCTCGCGCTCCTCCAGGCCGTCCAGCAGGTCGGTGACGATGCGCTGGAGGACCGGCCGCATCGCCTCGATCCGGCGCGGGGTGAAGGCGCGGCTGATGAGCTGCTTGAGCCGCTGGTGGTCGGGGTCGTCGGAGGTGAACATGCTCTTGACGTCCACCCAGGAGAACAGCCACGGGATGGCGCCCGGCACATAGCCGGGCCAGCTCCTGCGGGCGTCCTTGGAGAGCTGCTCACCGCTGAGCAGCCTGCGTATGACGTCGCCGCGGGTGACGGACCAGGCCGTCACACCCTCGGGGAGCGCCACCCGGACGGCGGGTCCGGCCGCGCGCAGTTCGTCGGCCTGCGCGTAGAGGCGGGCCCCGCCGCTCGCGTCGAGCGTCACGTCGGTACCGGTGCTGCTGGTGGTCACGCTGTACCTCCATCGGTTGCGGCGGTCTGGATGACTGCTGCGGACTTCGGGCGGAACGTCACGGGCATCGCGACCGGGCACTGGTGGAAGGGGCCGTGGCGCAGGGCGATCTCCTCGTCCTTGACGGCGAGTTGCATGTCCCACAGCTGGTCGAGTGCCGTCTCGATACCGGTCTGGGCGATCACGGTGGCCTGGCTGATGGCCGGGCAGCGGTGGGGTCCGGCGGACCACGCCAGGTGGGAGCGGTTCTCGTAGCCGAGGTCCGCGGGCAGCGACGGATCGGTGTTCGCGGCGGCGTGGCTGACGAGAACCGGTACGCCGCCGGGCACCGTGATCCCGTGCAGGGTGGTGTCCTTGCGGGCGAAGTGGACGGAGAAGTTCGCCATCGGGCTGCGCACCCACAGCGCCTTCTCCAGCGCCCGGCGCACCGTCACCGTCCCGGCGGCCAGCGTGCCGGCGTAGGAGTCGTCGCCCAGCAGCAGGTGCAGCGCCCAGCCGATCCACGCGGCGGTGGGGATGACGCCCGCGCCGACCGTCGTGTAGAGCTGGTTGAGGGTCTCCTCGTCGCTGAGCCCGGCGTCGTGGCCGAGCAGCCAGGACGTGAGGTCGTCGCCGGGCTGCCGGCGGCGCAGCTGGATCAGCTCGTAGAGCAGACCGGCGTAGTCGATCGCGCCCTGGGCGGCCTCCGGGCCCGCGCTGATCATCTTCTGGGCGAGGCGCACCATCCGGGTGGCCATCTCGGAGGTGCAGCCCAGCAGGTCGGCGAAGACCATGAGCGGCAGGGTGTCGGCGAAGTCGGCCATCATGTCGGCCTCGCCCCGCTCCGCGACCCGCGCGACCAGGGTCAGCGCGCTGCGCCGGGTGACCTCGCGCAGCCGGTGCGGGCTGATCCGGGCGATGCAGTCGTCCAGCGCCCGGCGCAGCCGGGTGTGCTCCTCGGCGTCCGCGTACAGCACCGAGGCCCGCCACGCCATGAGCGGCAGGACGGGGCTGTCCTGCGGGACCTTCCCGGCGTTGAGGTCGGCCCACAGCCGGGAGTCCTTGGCGTACACCGCCGGGTCGTTGAGCATGTCCACGGCCGCGCGGCGGCCGGTGAGGACGAGCGCGTGCACCCCGGGGGCGATCTCCGCCCAGCCGCCCGCGCCCTGCGCGCGCAGCTGCTCGTAGACCTCGGCGGAGCGCGTGGCGAACGACTCGCCGTGCAGCACCGGGCATCCCCGCGACGACAGCGGCAGTTCGGGGGCGCTGGTCATGAGGCGGGCTCCAGACTGGAACGGGACAGCAGGTGGGAGACGAGCGCGATGAGCACGGACTTGGCCGACTCGCGCTCGCGGACGTCGCACGTCACCAGCGGCGTCCAGGGGTCCAGGTCGAGGGCGGTGCGCAGCTCGGCCTCGGTGTAACGCGGCGCGTTCGGGAACTCGTTGACGGCCAGGACGTAGGAGACCCCGGCCTCCTCCAGACGCTCCATGGCGTCCCAGGACTCGGCGACGCGCCGGGTGTCGACCAGCACGACACCGCCGAGTGCCCCGTACATCAGGTCCTCGATCATCGAGGCGAACCGCGGCTGGCCGGGGGTGCCGAACAGGTAGAGCACGATGTCGTCGGTGAGGGTCAGACGGCCGAAGTCGTGGGCGACGGTCGTGGTGTCCTTGTCCTCCAGGCCGCGCAGGTCGTCGATCAGCTCGCCCGCCTGCGTCAGCTTCTCCTCCGTCGAGGCCGGCTCGATCTCCGAGACCGCGCCGACGAAGGTCGTCTTGCCGACGGCGAAGGGCCCCATCACGACGAGCTTGACCGGCGTCACTCCGGCGTCGAGGTAGTGACCGTCAGAGCTCTTGGAGTGCATTGAGCATCCTCTCCAGCAGCGCCCTGTCGTGCTTCTGAGCCGCGGGCGCCGGGTTGCGTGCGATGAGGTGGCCGCTGTCGACCAGATGCGCGGCGATCACCTTGGTGACCGCCCCGGGCAGCTGGAGATCGGCGCTGACCTCGGCGACCGACAGCGCGCCCGGCAGGCAGTGCTCCATCACCCGGTAGGCGTGCGGGCCGAGGCCGCGCAGCGGCATCTCGCGGTCGGCGATCAGGATCGTCGCCAGGTCCAGGCTCCGGCGGGTGGGCGCCGCGTGCCCCTCCGCCGGTGTGTACGGCCGCACCATCCCGGTGCGGCGGCGGCCTCGTGGGGTCATGACGTGGCCGCCCCCGGTGCGGCCGCGGCCCGCCTGCGCTCGCGCGCCGACAGGGCGTCGCGCAGCCCGTTGATCGCCTTGATCGTCGCGGCGGAGGCCACGGCCACCTCGGGGCTGGTCATCTCCGCGTCCACGGCGACCGCGAGGGCGGTGCCGTGACCGGCGCTGAAGACCAGGATGCAGTGGTCGGGCAGGTCGATGATGATGCGGTGCGGCGAGGTGCCCTCGATCTCGGCGAACTCGGCGATGCTGCGGCCCAGCGCGAAGGCGGCGCACGCGTTGGCGGCGGTCCGCTCGGCGACGGGGCGCTCGATGTCCGAGGTGGCCGCGAGGACCAGACCGTCGGCGGAGAAGAGCACCGCGTGCAGGACGCCCTTCTCCTTCCGCAGGTGCTCCAGCACCCAGCTCATGTCGTGGGTGTCGGCGGTGGGCTGCTGCTCAGTCATCGCTGCGCTCTCCTTCGGTGTGCTGGTCCTCGCCGTCGCGGATGGCCGCCGCCAGACCGGCGAAGCCCTCGCTGAACGCCTCGGGGTCCTGGTGCGGGGCCGGTTCGGCGACGCGTCCCGCGGCGGGGTCCGCGGCCCGGGGGCGGCGCCGGCGGCGCTGCGGCAGGCCGACGCCGGTCTCGGTACGGCTCACGACCGCCGGGGCGTCGTCGAGCACCGGCACGCCCATCGCGGCGCGGGCCTCGCGCCGCTCGGCCTGCTGCTCCTCCTCCGTCGGCCCGCTGCCGAGGAGTTCGCGCGGCACGTTCAGCACGGCGCGGACACCGCCGTACGGGGAGGTGGAGCTGACGTCCACCCGGAAGCCGTAGGCGGCCATGAGGCGGCCGATCACCGGGAAGCCGAGGCTCAGGGTGTCGGGGACGGTCGTGACGTCCAGCACGGTCTGCTGCGCCAGCAGCCGTTCGGCCTCGCCGCGCTGCTGCGGGCTCATGTTCAGGCCGCTGTCGTCGACGACGACGACCCAGCCGGTCTGCGTCTGCTGCACCTCGACGAGGACCTTGCCGTCGGAGTAGGAGGTGGCGTTGGACAGCAGCTCGGTGAGCGCGATGGTGATCGGCTCGACGACCCGGCCCTCCACCCACACCCCGCCGCTGATCGGCTCGTGGGTGTAGTGGACGCGCTGGTAGGGGTCGATCCGGCCGCGGGCGGACTCCACGATCTCGGCGAACGTGCAGTCGGCGCGCTGGAGTCCGGGCCAGGAGCCGGCGAGGATGCGCAGCCGCTGGAGGGTGTGCACGGAACGGGTGAGCGGGTGGTCGATGTTCATCAGCCCCTGCTGGAAGGCGGTCGCCTCGGGGACCTTGTTCATCTCGTCGATGACCGCCATCTGGCAGCGCACGAGGTACGTCTGCGCCTCGTCGACGAGGTCGCGCACCGAGGAGCGCGCCGCGAGGCCTATGGACTCGCGGGTCAGGCCTATCGCCTCGGAGCACAGGTCGAGGACGGTGCGGTGGTGGCCGTCGACGGGCATGCCGGTGAGCGCGTCGTCGAGCAGCCCGGGAACGGTGACGCCGCGGTGGCCGCGGGCCCGGGTGTCGACCAGCGCCGGCATCCTGACCTTGGCCAGGTGCTCGATCTCCGCGGAGAGCGCGGCCGCGTGCCGCTCGGCTTCGCGCAGCCGCACCTCCAGCTCCCCGGCCCGCACGCCCGCGGCCTGCTCGGCGGCGCGGGCGCGTTCCTCCAGCTCGCCGGTCTTGACGGTGACGGCCTGCTCGGAGGCCCGCAGGCGCTCCTCCAGCCGTCCGGCGCGGGCGTTGGCCGCCCTTTTGGCACGCGTCTGCGCGACGAGGCCGGCCGCCGAGGCGGCGAAACCGCCGCCCAGCAGCGTGGCTGTGGTCACCAGGGGCTCGATCATGGGAGGTCCTTGTACGGCGTGGTCAGGTGAACGGGCAGGTCGCGGCCGCCCGGGAATTCCGCGCGGACCGGCCGGGCCGGTCGGGCCGAGAGGGCCGATGGGAGCTGTTCACGCCGTCGGGGGCGAATCCGCGGTGGGCGCCGGGATTGCGCGGCCGGCCGTTCGGAGAACGTGCCGGCGGGCACGGGAATAACGGGCGCCGAATCATGACCGCGACTGCACAGTGAAGGCCCAACCTGGTAAGCGCTGATACGTGAACCTTTGAGCGCGTGCTTCCCATCCACAACTCGGTGCGCACGACGGCGAGCACGATACCACCGGCCGAGCGGCGCCCGGCGATTTCCGGAATAGCGAATACGCCGAAGCCCGGCCGCACCGAAATTACGGAATGGCCGGAACACAAACAGCCACCATCCTCGCGGTGCTGACGGTCCGTCGGCACGGCGAATTCAGGCCATTCCTGGCCGGTTCCCGACGGTGCGAAATACCGGCAATTCCGGAAAGAGGGGAGGCGTTCTCAGACGGGCAGCCGCCGGAAGAGCGGACGCGGCAGGTGGCGGACGGCCGTCATGACCGCGCGCAGCGCGCCCGGGACCCAGATCGTCGTGCTGCGGCGGCGCAGACCCGTCTCGATCGCGGCGGCCACCGCCTCCGGGGTGGTGGCGAGCGGGGCGGGCGGCAGTCCCGCGGTCATCCGGGTGTGGACGTAGCCGGGCCGGACGGCCATCACGTGCACGCCCGAGCCGTGCATGGCGTCGGCCAGGCCCTGGCAGAAGGCGTCCAGGCCCGCCTTGCTGCTGCCGTAGATGAAGTTGACGCGGCGGGCGCGCTCGCCCGCGACGGAGGAGAGCACGACGAGCGAGCCGTGGCCCTGCGCCTGGAGCGCGGCGGCGCTCACCAGCGCGGCGGAGATCGCGCCGGTGTAGTTGACCTGCGCGACATGGACGGCCGCGAGCGGCTCCTGCTCGTCGCGCGCCTGGTCGCCGAGCACACCGAAGGCGAGCAGCACCATGTCGATGTCGCCCTCGGCGAAGACCTTGCCGAGCGTGACCTCGTGCGAGGCCGGGTCGAGCGCCTCGAACTCCACCGTCGTGACGTCCGCGCCGAGCGCGCGCAGCGACTGCGCCGCCGCCTCCAGCTGCTCGGACGGGCGCCCGGCGAGGAAGACCGTGCGGGTACGGCGGGCGATCAGCCGGCGCGCGGTGGCCAGGCCGATCTCCGACGTGCCGCCCAGCACCAGCAGCGACTGCGGGGCACCGAAGGCGTCCTTCATGGCTTCTCCCTGGGAGCGGTGGATGCTCAAGACGGTGGGTCCCGGCCTCATACGCCCAGCCGGCGGGCGAGGTCGGAGGTGATGGCGCGGCGCGGGTCGACGCGGGCCCGCAGCTCGCGGAAGTCGTCGAGCCGCGGATACATGCGGGCCAGGACGTCGGGGCGCAGCCGGGCGTCCTTGGCGAGGTAGACCCGGCCGCCGGCCGCGGCGACCTCGTCGTCCAGCTCGTCGAGGAAGGCGGGCAGGCCCGGCAGGTCGGCCGGGATGTCCAGGGCCAGCGTCCAGCCGGGCACGGGGAAGGACAGCCACCCCGGATCGGCCTCGCCGAAGCGCTTGAGGACGGCGAGGAAGGACGGGCAGCGGCGCGAGGCGATCCGCCGCACGATCCGGCGCAGCGCCTCCTCCTCGCCGTACCCCACGACGAACTGGTACTGGACGAAGCCGCCGGGCCCGTACACCCGGTTCCACTCCGGCAGGCCGTCCAGCGGGTGGAAGAAGGCGGAGAGCTTCTGGATCCGGCCGCGCTGCTCGCGCGGCGCCCTGCGGTACCAGAACGCGTTGAACAGGCCGACGCTGCGGCGGCCGAGCAGCCCGCCGGGGGTGAAGCGCGGGGCGGCGGGCAGCCGGGTGGCGGGGCGGAAGGCCAGCGGGTCGGCGCGCAGCCGGGGCGGCAGCGCCTCGGGCGGGGCGTGGTCGCCGCGGGTCAGGACGGCGCGGCCGGTGCGCGCGCCGCGGGCGAGCAGGTCGATCCAGGCGACGGAGTAGCGGTAGCGGTGGTCGTCCGCGGCCAGCCGCGCCATCAGGTCGTCGAGGTCGGCGGCGCGTTCGGTGTCGACGGTCATGAACGCCGTCCCGACCGGCAGCAGCTCGATCGTGGCGGCGAGGATCACCCCCGTCAGGCCCATGCCGCCCGCGGTCGCCCAGAACAGGTCGGGCTCGTCGTCGGGCGTGACGACCCGGGTCTCGCCGTCCCCGGTGAGCAGTTCCAGCGCGCGGACGTGGCGGGTGAAGGAGCCGGACAGATGGTGGTTCTTGCCGTGGATGTCCGCGCCGATCGCGCCGCCGACCGTCACGTACCGCGTGCCGGGGGTGACCGGCACGAACCAGCCCAGCGGCAGCAGCACCTGCATCAGGCGGTGCAGCGACACGCCCGCGTCGCACGTGACCAGGCCGCCGACCGCGTCGATCTCGTGGATACGGTCCAGGCCCGTCATGTCCAGGACCGCGCCGCCCGCGTTCTGCGCCGCGTCGCCGTACGCCCGGCCGAGCCCGCGGGCGATCGTGCCGCGCCCGCCGCACTCGCGCACGGCACGCACCGCCTCCTCGTACGACCCGGGGCGCAGCACCTGCGCGGAGGTGGGCGCGGTGCGGCCCCACCCGGTCACGGGGACGGCGTCGGCGGCGAAGGGTACGGGCATATCCATGACGGTATCGCCCGGAAGATACCAAAAGGGGGTTATGCACAGGCTTCTCACCGTAAAGGGCGAGTGGTCCGGCGTGAGCGGCGGGCCCGCACGGTAATCACTCGGGGCTGGACGCACCGCGCGGCGACGAGTCGCCCGCCGCGGGCGGACGGCGCGCACGCCGGGCCCCGCACGCCCGCCGCGCGCGGACGGCCCCGCGGACCTCCTGCGGGACCGGGCCGGAAGCCGACACCCCCGGCCCACCCCCTGCGGAGGGAGAGACCGCCGATGCGCCCATCCGACTCCGCCGCACCCCGCGGCACCACCTCGATATCCGGCCCCGCCCCGGACCCCGAACCGGGAACGGGCGCGCTCCCGCCGACGACCGGGCCCCAGGAGGGCGCGGCCGCCGCGGCCACCCGGCAGCCCGAGCCGGTCACCGCCGCGCCGACCGCCCGCCCGGACGAACCGGACGCCCTCCCGCTCGCCACCGGGCGGCCGCAGCTCGCGCTCGTCTGGTCCGCGGGGCGGGACGCCCCCGCCGGACGCGTGCGGCGGGCGGTACGGCGGGTCGCGCGGGCCGACCGGCGGGCGCTGGTGGCGCTGCGGACCGGCGGGCGCGACCCGCGGGTCGCCGCCGCCGTACGGGTCCTCGGGCTCGCCGGGGAGCACGGCGCCCTCTGGCTCGCCGCGGGGGCGGCGGGCGCGGTCGCCGACCCGGAGCGGCGCGCCGCCTGGGCGCGGGCCACCGGCGTGGTGGCCGGGGCGCACCTCGCGAGCATGGGCGTCAAACGCGTCGTACGGCGCCCCCGCCCGCTGGTCGGCGAGGCGCCGCTGGTGCGGACCGCCGGACGGCACTCCTTCCCCAGCTCGCACGCCGCGAGTTCGGCCGCCGCGGCCGTCGCCTTCGGGACGCTGCTGCCCGGCACGGTCACCGTGCCCGCGCTCGCCACCGCCATATGCGTCTCCCGGCTGGTCGCCGGGGTGCACTACCCGAGCGACGTCGCGGGCGGTGCGCTGCTGGGCGCGGCCGCGGCGACGGCGGGCCGGGCGTGGGTCGCCGGGGGCGGCCTGCGCGTTCCGGAGGCCCTGCGTGACGCGGCCCGCGGGCGAGGGGGTGGGGGGCGTGGGTGAGCCGTCCGCCGTGCTGGTCGAGGAGACCGCGGGGGGCGCCGGGGTCGCCGGGCTCGGGGTGGGGCGGGTGCCGGGCGGGGTGCCCGCGGGGCTGGTGCGGACCGCCCGGCCCCGGCAGTGGGTCAAGAACGGGCTGGTGCTGGCCGCGCCCTTCGCCGCCGGGCGGCTGCTGAGCGCGGGCGAGTGCGTCCAGCTCGGCATCGTCCTGGTGCTGTTCACCGCGTGCGCGTCCGCCGTCTATCTGATCAACGACGCCCGGGACGCCGAGGCCGACCGGGCCCACCCGGTCAAGCGCCGCCGCCCGGTGGCGTGCGGGCAGGTGCCGGTCGGCGTCGCCTATGCCGCGGGCGGCGCGCTCGCCGTGGCCGCGCCCGTGACCGCGGCCCTCACCTGCAACGTCGACACCGCCGGACTGCTCGCGGGCTATGTGCTGATGCAGCTGGCGTACTGCGTGCGGCTCAAGCACATCCTCGTCGTCGACCTGGTGGTCGTCACCACCGGATTCCTGATGCGCGCCATGGCCGGCGGCATCGCCCTCGGCATCGGGCTGTCGCGCTGGTTCCTGATCACCTCCGGCTTCTGCGCCCTCTTCGTCGTCGCGGCCAAGCGGTATTCGGAGCTGGTGCTGATGTCGGGCCGGGACGGCGACGTGACGGCCTCCCGCGCGCTGCTCGGCGCCTACACCACGGGCTATCTGCGCTTCGTGTGGCAGCTCGCGGCGGGCGTCGCGGTGCTGGCCTACTGCCTGTGGGCGATGGAGACGGGGGCGCGCCCCTCGGGGCTGCTGCCCTGGCGCCAGCTGTCCATGGTGCCGTTCATCCTCTCGGTGCTGCGCTACGCCGTCTTCGCCGACGCCGGTTCGGCCGGGGCGCCCGAGGACGTGCTGCTGCGCGACCGCGCCCTGGTGGTGATCGGACTGGCATGGGGGGCGCTGTACGTGCTCGCCGCGGTCAACAGGTGAGCGGGCGCGGCGCACCGCCCCGGCGCACCCCGCGCCGTCCGCCGCGTATCGCCACGCGGCGGGCGCACCGCGCGCTGCGGGGCTTCCGGCGCGGTCTCCCCCGGGCGCTGCCCCGTACGCTGCCGGGTCTGCGGCGTACCGCCGCCGAATTCCGGCCCCGGCACATACCGCCGCGCGACTCCCGCCGCCGCCCGCCCCGCCCGGCCGGGAGAATCGCGGCGCTGCTTCCGGCGCGCATACGTGCCGTACTCCCGGAGGTCGCCGGATTCGCCCTGGCCGGGGGCGCCGCCTATGCCGCGGACCTCGCCCTTTTCATCTGGCTGCGCGGGCACGCCGGGCTCGGGCCGCTCTCCGCCAAGGCGCTGTCCTTTCTGGCCGGATGCGGGGTGGCGTACAACGGCAACGCCCTGGGCACATACCGGCGCCGGGTCGCGGCGACACCGCGGGTGCGCCGCTACGGGGTCTTCTTCGCCGTCAACGCGGCGGGCGCGGGCGTGCAACTGCTGTGCCTGGCCGTGTCGCACTACGTGCTGGGCCTCACCAGCGCGCGGGCCGACGTCGTGTCAGGCGGGGTCGTCGGCATGGTGCTGGCGACCGCGCTGCGCTTCTGGGGCACCCGCACGCTGGTCTTCCGTTCCGCCACCCGGCGCAGTCGCGGCGTGCGGCGGGCCGACGAGGGTAGCCGACCCACATGGACTGGCTGACCCGTATCCCGTGGATCGGTCCGCGGCTCGGGCCGTGGTACGACCGCCGTATCAAGCCGCGCGTGGAACGTGCGATGCGGACCCACGCCTACCGGGCCTTCGACCACCTCCAGGACGTGCACTGGACGCGGCTGGCGGCCGCGATGACCTTCACGAGCTTCCTGGCGCTCTTCCCGCTCATCACCGTCGCGGCCGCGGTGGGCGCGGCCCTGCTGTCGCAGGGCCAGCTGAGCCGGCTGGAGAACAAGCTCGTCGACCAGATCCCCGGCATCGCCGACCAGATCGACATCCACGGCCTGGTCGCCAACGCCGGCACGGTCGGCCTCATCGCGTCCGGCGCGCTGCTCTTCACCGGTATCGGCTGGGTCAGCTCGCTGCGCGACTGCCTGCGCGCGGTGTGGCACAAGGACGACGTACACCCGAACCCGGTGAAGGCCAAGCTCACCGACGGGGTGATCCTGGTGGGGCTCGGCGTCGCCGTACTCGTCTCGCTCGGCGCGTCCGGCTTCGCGACGGCCGCGGTCAACTGGTCCGCCGACCACATCGGACTGTCGGAGCACGGCGCCGGGCGCATCGCGCTGACCGTCGTCGGCTATCTGCTGGCGGTGGTCGCCGACTTCCTCATCCTGGTCTACCTGCTCACCTTCACCCCCGGCGTGGACCCGCCCCGGCAGGCCGTGGTGGTGGCCGCGACGATCGGGGCGGCCGGTCTGGAGATCCTCAAGGTCGCCCTCAGCGGCTACCTCCAGCGCGTCGCCGGGCGCAACATCTACGGGGCCTTCGGCACACCCATCGCGCTGCTGCTGTGGTTCAACTTCATGGCCAAGCTGCTGCTGTTCTGCGCCGCCTGGACCGCCACCCCGCGCTACCCGCCCGACCCGCTGGGCCCGCACCCGGCGCTGCCCGAGGAGGGCGGCGGGGCCACCCGCTGGAAGCCGCAGCTGCCCCCGCGGGAGGGGCACGAGATCAGCCCGTAACAAACGGAGGGGAGAATTCAGGCAACCGCCCGCCACCCGGGGCGGTCCGCCCGCACCACGCGCCAGCAGAGAAAAGACCCGTACCGCATGCACATCGCGACCGACGACCTCTCGGGCCCCGAGATAGCCGACTTCCTCCACGAGCACCTGGCGCACATGCGCTCGCTCTCACCGCCCGAGAGCACCCACGCCCTCGACCTCGACGCCCTGCGCGCGCCCGGCGTCACCTTCTGGTCGGTACGGGAGGGCGACGACGGCACCGGGCCCGTCGTCGGCTGCGGCGCCCTCAAGGCGCTCGACGCGCGGCACGCCGAGCTGAAGTCGATGCGCACCCGGCCCGCGCGGCAGCGCGGCGGCATCGCGTCGCTGCTGCTCACGCACATCCTCGACGAGGCCGCCGCGCGGGGCTTCACCCGGCTGAGCCTGGAGACGGGCAGCGACGAGCCGTTCCTGCCCGCCCGCCGCCTCTACGCCAAGTTCGGCTTCACCGAATGCCCGCCCTTCGGCGACTACCGGCCCGACCCGTACAGCACCTTCATGACGCGCGAGCTGGGCTGACGGTCCTCCCCGGCGGTGCGGGGCTCAGCGTCTGCGGTGGCCGCGGCGCCGCCCGCCGCCCGAGCCGCGCGGCCCGCCCGAGCCGGTGCCGGACCCGAGGCCGGATCCGATGCCGGACCCGGACGCCTCGCCCGGCAGCGGGCGCCGGCGGCGGATGACGGCCACGACGGAACCGAGCACCACGACCGTGCCGAGCGCTATCCCCGCGGCCGTCCAGACGCCGCCGCCGGAGGACGAGGTCGCGCTCGCCGAGGCGTCCACGTGCTTGCCCGGCGCCTTCGCGGCCGCGCTCGCCGAGGCCTCCTGCGACGCCCTGACCTGGCTCAGCGGCGGCACCAGCGTGCCGACAGGCTTGGCGGTGGTGCCCGCCTTGAAGCCCCAGTCCAGCAGCGAGGCGGCCTCGCGGTAGACGTTGTTGTGACCGGGCGCCGGGTTCATGACCGTGACCAGCAGCGTCCGCCCGTCGCGCTGGGCGACACCGGTGTAGGTGGCGCCCGCGTTCGTGGTGTTGCCGTTCTTCACACCGGCGATGCCCGGGTAGCGCTTCAGGTCGTAGTCGCCGCTGAGCAGGCGGTCGGTGTTCTGGATCTGGAAGGACCCGCGGACCTTCTTGCCGGTCTTCTTGTCCTTCGTGAAGTCGCCGGGGAACTGCGCGACGACGGTCGAGCAGTAGGCGCGGAAGTCCGCGTTCAGCAGGCCCTGACGGGCGAAGAGCGTGAGGTCGTACGCGCTGCTGTGCTGGCCCGGCTCGTCGTAGCCGTCCGGCGTGACGACGTTGGTGTCGCCCGCCTGCAGCTCCTTGGCCATGGCGTTCATGTCGGCCACCGTCTTGGGCACGCCGCCGTTCATCGCGGCGAGCACGTGCACGGCGTCGTTGCCCGAGCGCAGGAAGACCCCGAGCCACAGGTCCTTGACCGTGTACGGGTGGTTCTCCTGTATGCCGACCAGGCTGCTGCCCTCGCCCATGCCCTTGAGGTCGCTCGCGGCGACGACATGCGTCTGCGTCTGCGGGAACTTCGGCAGCACCGTGTCCGCGAAGAGCATCTTCAGGGTGCTGGCCGGGGCCAGCTGCCAGTGCGCGTTGTGCTCCGCGAGGATGTCGCCGGTCTCGGCGTCCGCGACCAGCCACGAGCGGGCGGTCAGCTTCGCGGGCAGCGCCGGGGCGCCGCCCGACAGGTCCACCTGTGTGCCGGGCACCCCCAGCCGGTCGCCGCCGGTCGTCGACATCTGCGCCGGCGGCTGCGGGACCTTGGGCGCGCGGGCGGGCGCGGCGCCGGCCGTCCCCGCGCAGACGGTGCCGCCCAGCAGCAGGGCGGCGGTGAGGCTCGCGAGGGCCCCCGCAGCTCGGCGGCGCCGGGCGGGGCGCGGCCTCGCGGGGCGGTCAGGTGCGGTGAGAGACGTCAGCACCCGCCCGAACGTACAGGGCGAAGATGTCCGCGCGCCCCTCAGGTCCCGGACTGCCCCCCTCCCCCGCCGCACACCACGTGGGGCGGGCGGCACATACTGGGACGTATGAAGCTCAGTCGCCCGGTCTCCTGGTTCCTCGCCGCCTTCGGGGTCTGGTCCTGGATCGTCTGGACCACCTTTGTCAAGAATTTGTGGAAGGACACCAGCGGCCTGGCCTTCCACGACGGCGACCACTCGTCGCCGACGGCCTACTTCTGGATCCACCTCACCCTGGCCGTGGTCTCCACCGTCCTCGGCACCGCGATCGGCGTGCTCGGCATCCGCGGCCTGCGCGCGCTGCGCCGCGAGCAGCGCCCGAGCGCGGACGAGCCGCTGCCCGCGGCCCGGACCGGCCAGGAACAGACGCCGGAACTCGGGCTGCGGCAGCGGTGACCGCCGCCCCGCCCGGCGGGATCACGGGGACGTCACGTCTTCCCGGGGGCCGGGGGGCTCGCGGGCCCGCCGTGGCACGCTGATCCGCGAGGGGCCGGGGGGACGGCGGAGGGGGACCGCACATGACACACCGGACGGCGCTGCGCGGGCGGTGCGCCGCCGCGGCCGCGGCCGGGCTGCTCGCCCTGACCGCGTGCGGCGGGCACTCCGGACCCGCGGGACCGCCGAAGGCCGGACAGGCGCGCGTGCTCGCACGCACGGCCGCCGACGGGGACATCGGCCCGGAGGACTCCGGCGCCACGCGCGGTGTGGCCGTGGCCGCGGACGGCACGGTCTACGTCGACACCGGCGAGCGGCTGGTCCGGCTCGGCAAGGACGGCCCGTGGACCGACGCCTCGGGGCAGCAGGCGGGCCGCCCGTGGCACCAGGACCGCGGGATGAGCGGGCTGGTCCTCCGCGGCGACGGCACCATGCTCGCGGGTGAGGACGGCCAGCTGGTGGCCGTCGCCCCGGACGACGGCCGGATCACGGTACTGGCGGGCACCGCGGGCACCTTCCGCTCCCTCACCGCGCCGGTGCCGGAGAGCGCGACCGCGGCGGGCTTCCGCTTCACCCGCGAGGTGACACCGCTGGCGGTGCAGCAGGACGGCACGGTCGTCGTCGCGGACGGCACCGCCGTGTGGGCGCTCAGCGGCGGGCGGCTGACGCGGCGCTTCCGGCAGGCCGCCGTAAAGCCCGCGGCCGATCACCTGCCCGCCTTCGAGGGGCAGATGTCGGCCGCCGGGCCCGACGGCACCGCCTTCCTGGTCCCCTACGGCAGCACGGTCTCGCTCGCGGACGTCGTCGTCGTGCCCGGCGGCGGGCAGCCGCCGCACCGGCTCGCCGTCCCGGACCGGCCCGCGGGCACGGACGTGCCGACGTCCGACCTGGAACCGGCGTCCCTCGCGTCCGACGGGTCCGGCGGCGTCTACGCGCTCGCCTTCCGGCGCCAGGGGCACGGCGACTACGTCGTCCACGTCCACGACGGCCGGATCGACGTCGTCGCGTCCAGCACCACGTCGGCCGTCTCCGACACCTGCGACGTCCACAAGGACGTGCCCGCGCGCGGCTTCCCCTGCTACTTCCCGGAGGGCATCGCCTACCGCGCGGGCCACGTCTACCTGGCCGGGCAGCGCTCCTACGTCCTGGACATCGCGGTGGCCGCGGCCTGAGGTCAGCCCGCGTGCGCCGCCAGCCGGGAGGTGAGGGCGGACTTCGCGGCCGGCCACTCGTCCGCCAGGATCGAGAAGTAGACGGTGTCGCGCCAGGTGCCGTCCGGGCGGCGGCGGTGGCGGCGCAGGACGCCCTCGCGCTGCGCGCCCAGCCGCGCGATGGCCGCCTGGGAGCGGAGGTTGAGGTGGTCGGTCTTGAGCTGGACGCGGCCCATGCCGAGTTCCTCGAAGGCGTGCGTCAGCAGCAGGAGCTTGGCCTCGGTGTTGACGGAGCTGCGCCAGTACGCGCGGCCGTACCACGTCCAGCCGATCTCCAGGCGCTCGTTGGGGACGTCCACGTCCATGTACGTCGTCCAGCCGACCGCCCGGTCCGACGGCACGTGCACGACGGCGAAAGGCACGTACGGCCCCTCCAGGACGATCCGCAGGCGCTGCGCCAACTCCTCCTCGGTGCGCGGGGCGGGACCGCCCTGCCAGCGCCACAGCTCCTCGTCACCGCCGCCCGCGGCGAACAGGTCGGGCAGGTGGGCGGGCGTGAGCGGTTCGAGCCGGACGGTGCGGCCGGTGAGGATCACGGGCCCGGGGTACGTGGCGGTCATGAGCAGGACACTAGGCACACCCCGACGCGCCGGGCAAAACGGTTCGGCGTTCACGGAGCGTGTAGTGTCGCTGCTCATCCGCCGGAAGGAGGCCTTCTTGCTGTCCCAGGACCTGGTGCCGCTGCCCACCGCGCGGCTCGCCTTCCGCCAGATGACCGAGAACGACCTCGACGCCATGGCCGCGCTGCTCGGGGACCCCGACGTCATGCGGTACTACCCGCGGCCCAAGTCGCGGGAGGAGGCGGCCGACTGGATCGCGTGGAACCGCCGCCTGTACCGCGAGGCGGGACACGGACTGTGGATCGTCACCCTGCGTGACACCGGCGAGTTCGTCGGCGACTGCGGCCTCACCCCGCAACTCATCGAGGACGTCACCGAGATCGAGGTCGGCTACCACGTCCGCGCCGCCCTCCAGGGCCACGGCTACGCCACGGAAGCGGCTGCCGCCTGCCGTGACTTCGCGCGGGACGTACTCGACGCGAAGCGACTCGTCGCGATCATCCGCCCGGAGAACCTCCCCTCCCAGCGGGTGGCCGAGAAGATCGGCCTCCCCTTCGAACGCACCGCCATCTCCCGCTCCGACCTACCGGTCTACCTCCACGCAGCCGACCTCTGACGGAACCGCCGGCCTCCGCAGACGGGGTGAGCGCTTTTCAGGCGCGCTGAGCGAGCGTTTTAAGGGCGCCCGGCTCCCCGCGAGGGCGAGCGTTTTTCAGGCGCGCTGGGTGAGCGTTTTTCAGGGGCGCGGGGAACTGCGCGACCAGCCACGACGGCGAGAAGGCCGCGCAAAGCACCCCCGGTGGCACCCCGGAGCGCACGTCCCCCCGCGACGAAAAGCGGCACCCGGCGGAAATCCGGTGGAGCCGCACAGGGCGGCAAGAGTAGCGTCGCGCGCGTGGGGGACACGGGCGAGGCGAGCAGCAGGGTCAGGATCCGGACGGCGGCGGCCGAGGACGCCGACGTCATCGCACGGGTGCACATGGACTCGCGGGCCGCCGCGATGCCCTACCTGCCCCCGCAGAAGCGGACGCACGACCAAGTGGCCCGGTGGATCCGGGAGATCGTGCTCAGGGACTGCCGGGTGTGGGTCGCGGAGCGCCCCGGCGGGGAGGTCGTGGGGTACGCGGCCCTCGAAGGGGATCTGCTCGACGCGCTCTACCTGCGTCCCGAGGCGCGCCGCCAGGGCGTCGGGACGCTGCTGCTGGACGTCGTCCGGCAGCACAGCCCCGACGGCCTGTCCCTGCACGTCTTCCAGCAGAACACCGAGGCGCGGGCCTTCTACGCGCGGCACGGCTTCACGGTGCTGGACACGAACGACGGGGAGCGCAACATGGAGAACCTCCCCGACATGACGCTGCGCTGGACCCCGTAAGTGGTGCGCGACGACCGGCCCGCCGAGGACCGGCGGGTCCGGCTCGCCCGGACCTTCGACGAGGACGCCGAACGCTACGACCGGGCTCGCCCCGGCTATCCGGAGCGCCTGTACGGGGATCTCGCGCGGCTGGCCGGGGCGGTGCCCGGCAGCCGGGTGCTGGAGGTGGGGTGCGGGACGGGGCAGGCGACCGTGCCGCTGGCGGCGCGCGGGTGCCGGGTGACGGCGGTGGAGGCGGGGCCGCGGATGGCGGCGGTGGCCCGGCGCAGGCTGGGCGCGGACACCGAGGTCGTGACGGCGGTGTTCGAGGCGTGGGAGCTGCCCGCGCAGCCGTACGACACGGTGCTCGCCGCGACGGCCTTCCACTGGATCGACCCGGCGGTGCGGGTCGCCAAGGCCGCGGACGCGCTGCGGCCGGGCGGGGCGCTCGCCGTCGTCCGCACGCAGCACGTGCGGGGCGGCACCGAGGACTTCTTCGCCGAGGCGCAGGCGTGCTACGAGCGGTTCGACCCGGCCACCGAGCCGGGCCTGCGCCCGCCCGCGGCGGCCGATGTGGACGGTTCGGACCACGCCGTGGAGGTCGCCCGCAGCCGCCGCTTCGGGCCGACGCTCTTCCGCCGCTACGAGCGCGATCTGACGTACACCACGGCCGAGTACCTGGACCTGCTGCTGACCTACTCCGGTCACCGCGCCCTCCCCGGGCCCGCCCGCGACGGCCTGCTGGGCTGCCTGGGCACGCTCATCGACGGGCGGTACGGGGGCCGGGTGACGAAGCGTTATCTCACCGAGCTGGCCGTCTCCCACCGCCGCTGAGGCGTTACGTGCGCGGGTCCCGGCGGGGCCGCCGTCCGGGCGGGCGTTCGGGGTGGCCCGCGGGGTGGCGGACCGCTGCCGCCGGGCGCCGCACGCCCGCCGTACCCGGGCTTACGCGGACCGTACGAACGACACACCGAACCGGTGGTTTCATGCGCCACGCAGCCGACGATTACGGAATTGTCCGGAATCGGTAACACGGTGCCGCCCTGCGTGCCGCCGCCGGGGTGCCGGGGCGACCGTGTGCTCATCCGGCGCGGCCATCCCGCGCCGGGCCACGAAGAACGGCACCAACACGAAAGGGGACCCCGTGTCCCGTATCGCATCCCGCCTGGCCGCGACCGTGCTCGCGGCCGGCGCGCTCGTCACCGCCGTCGCACTCCCGGCGTCCGCCGCGCCCGACCGGCACGGACGGCACCAGCAGATGGGCGCCCAGGTCGCCCTCGGCAGCGTCCACCACACGCGTGACGCGCGCTCGGCCCGCGGGCTGAACGACGAGTGGATCACGGTCACCAACGAGGGCCGCCGCGCCGTCAGCCTCGACCGCTGGACGCTCACCGACTCCGACCACCACGTCTACCGCTTCGGCCGTGTCACGCTGCGCGCGCACGAGTCGGTGCGGGTCCACAGCGGCCGCGGGCGCGACACCTCCCGCGACCTCTACCAGGGCGGCAACCGCTCGCTGTGGGAGCGCGGCGGCGACCGCGCGACCCTGCGCGACGCCCGCGGGCACGTCGTGGACACCGAGTCGTGGGGCCACAGCCACCGCTGAACGCCCCTGACGTGAAGGGTGCCCCGCCGGCGATCCCGGCGGGGCACCGCCGTGTCACCCCCCGGTGGACTCCCTGACGACCAGCGAGAACGGCCCCACGACCTCCCGCGGCGGCGCCCCGGCCCCGTCCGCCTCCAGTCGGCGGACCAGCAGTTCCACGGTGGTGCGGGCCATCGCGTCGTGGTCCGGGTCCACCGTCGTCAGGGACGGGACGAGGAAGGCCGCCTCGTCGATGTCGTCGAAGCCGACGACCTTGACGTCCTCCGGCACCCGCACCCCGCGGTCGGCGAACCCGCGCAGCACCCCCATCGCGACGGTGTCCGTCACGCAGAAGACCCCGTCCGCGCCCGCCGCCGAGTCGGCCAGCTCCCGCGCGCAGGCGGCGCCCGCCGCCATCGTCAGCTCGGGCGCGGTGCGCACCAGGGCGGGGTCGGCGGGCAGGCCCGCGTCCGCGAGGGCCTGCCGGTAACCGGCCAGCCGCAGCGCGGACACCCCCGGCCCGGGGCCGACCGGCCCGCACACGACGGCGATGCGGCGGCAGCCCCGCGCGGCCAGGTGGGCGGTCGCGGCACGCGCGGCCTCCGCGTTGGGCATGGCCACGTGGTCGACGGGCCCGCCGAAGACCCGCTCGCCGAGCAGCACCACCGGGTGGTCGACCTTCAGCCACTCCGCGTCGGCCGCGCCCATGCCGACCGCGCTGAGGATCAGCCCGTCGTAGAGCCGGGTGCGGGACAGCTCCAGGGCCGCGACCTCGTTCTCCCGCAGCGCGCCGGTCTGCTCGATGCCGACCCGCAGCCCGTGCCGCGCGGCGGCGGTGATGACGGCGGCGGCCAGCCGCCCGTAGTAGGGGCGGTTGATCTCCGGGACGGCCAGGCCGATCGTGCCGGTGCGGCCCTTGCGCAGATTGCGGGCGGCGACGTTGACCCGGTAGCCGAGCGCGGCCATCGCGTCGCGGACCTTCGCGGCGGTCGCGGGGCGGACGTGGGGGTGGCCGTTGATGACGTTGGAGACCGTCATCGGTGAGACTCCGGCCGCCTTCGCGACGTCCTGGATCGTCGCCATCGCGTCAGGCCGCCAGCGGTGCGCTGAGCGTGACGAAGGAGTGCGGGGGCAGTGTGAGGACGAGCCCGCGCCCGGTCACCGCGACGGCGTCGAAGGCGCGCGGCGCCACCGCGTCCGGCGCCGCGGGGGTGTTGTGCGCCTGCACCCGGTCCGCCGTCAGCAGCCGGGCGGTCGGCGTGCCGACGCCGCCGCCGCGCAGGTCGAGGGTGATCTCGGCGCTCTCCTCGGCGTCCAGGTTGCTGAGCGAGACCAGCAGCGTGCCGTCCTTGACGCTCGCGGACGCGGACAGCGTGTCCAGCTCGGTGTCCCCCACCGTGCGGCGGGCGTTGCCCGCGGTCGTGCGCAGGTGGACGGCGAGCGAGGCGGCGTCGTGGTGTCCCTTGTTCATCTCGAAGACATGGTAGGTCGGGGTGCGCACGAGCGTGTCGCCGTCCGTCAGCAGCATCGCCTGGAGGACGTTGACGGTCTGTGCGATGTTCGCCATGACCAGGCGGGCGGCGTGCCGGTGGAAGACGTCGAAGTGGGTGGCGGCGACCAGGGCGTCGCGCATCGTGTTCTGCTGGAACAGGAAGCCGGGGTTGGTGCCGGGCTCGACGTCCCACCACGTGCCCCACTCGTCGAGGACCAGGCCGACCGCGCGGCCCGGGTCGTAGACGTCCATGACCGCGCTGTGGCCGGTGAGGACGCGGTCGATGCGGCGGGCCGAGGCCATCGTGCGGTAGTAGTCGGCGGTGTCGAAGGCGGTCGCGCTGCCCTTCGCCTCCCACGGCCCGGCCAGGGTGTAGTGGTGGACGGAGACGCCCTGGAAGAAGGTGCGCGGGGTGGCCTCGCAGCCGAAGCAGCTGATCTGCTGCATGAGCGTCTCGGTCCACTTGAAGTCGTCGCCGTTGGCGCCGGACGCGACGCGGTAGAGGGTGTTGTCGCCGTGGTCGCGGCAGTAGGTGGCGTACTGCCGGGCGAGGTCGGCGGAGTACTCGGCGCGCATGTTGCCGCCGCAGCCCCAGGTCTCGTTGCCGATGCCCCAGAAGGGGACCTTCCACGGCTCGTCGCGCCCGTTGGCCTTGCGCATCCGCACCATGGGGCTGTCGCCGTCCCGCGTCAGGTACTCCACCCACTCGCTCATCTCCTGCACGGTGCCGCTGCCGACGTTGCCGTTGATGTACGGCTCGGCGCCCAGCAGCTCGCACAGGGCCATGAACTCGTGCGTGCCGAAGTGGTTGTTCTCCTCGACGTCGCCCCAGTGGGTGTTGACCATGCGCGGCCGCCCGTCGCGCGGCCCGACGCCGTCCTTCCAGTGGTACTCGTCGGCGAAGCAGCCCCCCGGCCAGCGCAGGTTGGGGATGTGCAGCGCGCGCAGCGCCTCGACGACGTCGAGCCGGATCCCGCCCTCGTGGGGGATGTCCGAGTCCTCGCCGACCCAGAAACCGCCGTAGACGCAGCGCCCCAGGTGCTCGGCGAAGTGCCCGTACAGGTGGCGGCTGATACGGGGGCCTTCGAGATCGAGGTTGATCACGGCGGTGGCGGCGGTGGCCGCTGAGGTGGCGGGCACGGTGGACTCCCGAGTTTGTATCGCTACATTGGATCGATACAAACTGGCATTCCACCGACGGGGCTGTCAAGGAGGTCCGCGCGCGGCCTCCGGTCTCGCGGCGCGCTGTCAGTGGCAGCGGCTACGGTTCTGATCGGACGTCAGGATCACGGCCCGCGGAGACGGGCGAACGGGGGCAGCGGGATGGGCATCGAGATCGAACCGGCGGTCTTCGCACGCGACGACGGCAGCGCGTGCGCGAACGAGTCGCTGATCGTCCTGGGCGCGGCCGACCCGGGGCCCGCCGCGCGGGCGCTGGAGCGTGCCTGCGAACGCTTCATGCTCGTCGCCGAGGACGGGCGTGAGTACGCCGACGAGGACGCGGCGGACGACTCGGGCCTGTACACGCCGAACTACTTCTCCGACGTGAGGCACTCGCCGCGCGGCCCCTGGATCTACCTGGACTGCAAGGGCGAGATACCCGGGCCGATGCGCGCGGGGCTGCTCGCGGTCCTCGTCGAGGAACTGGAGCGGGCCGGGCTGCACGAGGTCCGGGTCGCGGTGCCGAAGGACACCGACCCGGTCTGAGCGCCGGGCCCGCGGCTCAGAACGGGCTCGCCGCCGAGTGGACCGCGCCCTGGTGGGGGACGGAGGGGGACGGGGGCTCAGCGCCGAAAGGGTATTCGCGCATCTTCCGCCACACGCCGTCACCGCCCTGCTCGTAGAGGGCGAAGCCGGTCGCGGTCCAGGCGGCGGCGAAGTCGGCCAGCTCGCGCTGGGCGCGGTCGAGGGACGGCTCGGCGATGGCGTGGGCGACGGTGACGTGCGGGTGGTAGGGGAACTGCAGCTCCCGTTCGACGGGGCCGGAGCGCAGCCGCTCCTGGAGGTCCGCGCAGTCGGCGGCGCCCTCGGCGAGGCGGACGTAGACCACCGGGGACAGCGGGCGGAAGGTGTCCGTGCCGTGCAGCCGCATCGCGAAGGGGCGGCCCTCGGCGGCGACCTTCGCGAGGTGGCGGCGGAAGGGCGGCAGCTCGTCGCGGCCGACCTCGGTGGGCGGCAGCAGCGTCACATGGGTGGGGATGGCGTACGCGGCCGGGTCGCCGAATCCGGCCCGCCGCTCCTGGAGCAGCCGCCCGTACGGCTCCGGGACCGCGAGGGACACGCCGATCGTCGTGGTGGTCTCCATGCGTTCACCCCTTTTCCCCCAGGTCGGTGCCCTGCCCGCGAGCGCGCGGGCGCGTGCCTTTCCCCGAAAGCCCCGTTCCCCCGCCGGGTCCGGTATCCCCGCCGGACCCGTCACACCCGGTGTACCCCGAACGGCCCCGGCCCGCGACCGCGCCCTCCGGGCACGGGCCCCGGCGCCGGCCTCGCGCCGCGGTCAGTGCTTGGCGGGCACGAAACCGATCCGGTCGTAGGCCGCGGCCAGCGTCTCCGCCGCCACGCTCCGGGCCTTCTCGGCGCCCTTGGCGAGGACCGAGTCCAGGGACTCGGGGTCTCCCAGATACTCCTTCGTACGCTCGTGGAACGGCGTGACCCACTCCACGAAGATCTCCGCGAGGTCGGTCTTGAGCGCACCGTAGCCCTTGCCCTCGTACTGTCGTTCCAGTTCCGGAATTCCGGTACCGGTGAGGGCGGAGTGAATGGTGAGCAGATTGCTGACGCCCGGCTTTTCCTTTTCGTCGTACCGGATGACCGTGTCGGTGTCGGTGACGGCGCTGCGGAACTTCTTCGCCGAGACCTTCGGGTCGTCGAGCAGGTTGACCAGGCCCTTCGGGGTGGCCGCCGATTTGCTCATCTTGGCGCTCGGGTCCTGGAGGTCGTAGATCTTCGCCGTCTCCCGGACGATGTGCGGCGCCGGGATCGTGAAGGTCTGCCCGAAGCGGCCGTTGAAGCGCTCGGCCAGGTCGCGGGTCAGCTCGATGTGCTGGCGCTGGTCCTCGCCGACCGGCACCGCGTCCGCCTGGTACAGCAGGATGTCGGCGACCTGGAGGAGCGGGTACGTGAACAGGCCGACGGTGGCGCGGTCGGCGCCGTGCCGCGCGGACTTGTCCTTGAACTGCGTCATACGGGAGGCCTCACCGAATCCCGTGATGCAGTTCATGACCCAGCCGAGCTGCGCGTGCTCGGGCACATGGCTCTGCACGAAGAGCGTGCAGCGGTCCGGGTCGAGCCCCGCCGCCAGCAGCTGCGCGGCGGCCAGCCGGGTGTTCGCGCGCAGCTCCGCGGGATCCTGCGGCACCGTGATCGCGTGCAGGTCCACGACCATGTAGAAGGCGTCGTGGGACTCCTGGAGCGCCACGTACTGCCGGATCGCACCGAGGTAATTGCCCAGGTGGAAGGAACCGGCAGTGGGCTGGATGCCCGAAAGGGCGCGGGGACGAGAGGCCATGTCCACCATTCTCTCAGGTCGGGCCACGGACCCATACCCCCGATCACGGCGGGCGCATCTGCGGCGCAAGAGCGCGAGCGCGGGAAGGTTTCGCGCGGGCCCCGGTGAGCGACGATAGAAACACCAGACAAATGCACTGGGGGCACCACCCCGCCCCCGCTCCAGGCCCGCGCCGCGGCCCGACCGGGCCGTCCGCCCGCCGCCTGGCTCCCGACGCACGACGAACGGAGTACGCGAAGTGACACAGCGGAGCAGCAGCATCCCCGGTCCCGAGGCGCGGACGGCCACCGAGCGGCAGATCGCCGAGGCCGAGACGTACAGCGCGCACAACTACCACCCGCTGCCCGTGGTGATCACCGAGGCGGAGGGCGCCTGGGTCACCGACGTCGAGGGCCGCCGTTACGTGGACATGCTCGCCGGCTACTCGGCGCTGAACTTCGGGCACGCCCATCCCCGGCTGATCGCGGCCGCGAAGGCGCAGCTGGAGCGGGTCACGCTGACCTCGCGGGCCTTCCACCACGACCGCTTCGCCCGTTTCTGCGCCGAGCTGGCCGAGCTGTGCGGCATGGAGATGGTGCTGCCCATGAACACGGGCGCGGAGGCGGTGGAGACCGCGGTGAAGACCGCCCGCAAGTGGGGCTACCGGGTCAAGGGCGTACCGGACGGGCGGGCGAAGATCGTCGTCGCGGACGGCAACTTCCACGGCCGCACCACCACGATCATCAGCTTCTCCACCGACCCCGAGGCCCGCGCGGACTTCGGCCCGTACACCCCCGGCTTCGAGGTCGTGCCCTACGGCGACCTGGCCGCACTGGAGGCGGCGATCGACGACGACACGGTGGCGGTGCTGCTGGAGCCGATCCAGGGCGAGGCGGGCGTGCTCGTGCCGCCGCCGGGCTACCTCGCCGGGGTGCGGCGGATCACCGCCGAGCGCGGGGTGCTGTTCGTCGCCGACGAGATCCAGTCGGGCCTGGGCCGCACCGGGCGCACCTTCGCGTGCGAGCACGAGGGCGTGGTGCCGGACATGTACGTGCTGGGCAAGGCGCTCGGCGGCGGCGTGGTGCCGGTCTCGGCGGTGGTGTCCTCGCGCGAGGTGCTGGGCGTCTTCCGGCCCGGCGAGCACGGCTCGACCTTCGGCGGCAACCCGCTGGCCTGCGCGGTCGGCCTGGAGGTCGTCGCGATGCTGCGCGGCGGCGAGTACCAGGCGCGGGCCGCCGAGCTGGGCGACCACCTGCACGCCGAGCTGGCCGGGCTGCTGGGCGCGGGCCTGCTGACGCAGGTGCGCGGCCGGGGGCTGTGGGCGGGGCTGGACATCCCGCCGGAGCGCGGTACGGGCCGGGCGGTGTCGGAGGATCTGCTGACGCGCGGGGTGCTGGTCAAGGACACCCACACCGAGACGATCCGGCTGGCCCCGCCGCTGGTCATCTCCAAGGACGACCTGGACTGGTCGCTGGACCGGCTGCGGGCCTCGCTCGCCGTCTAGCACCCGACACGGGGAGGGCCGGAGATTTTGCCCGATCGTTAGCACCCGCGGCCTGCGGCGTTCAGAACTTAGGCTAGCCTAACCATCGCATACGGCTGCCCTGGAAGGACTACGCAGGTGATCCCCACCCTCGTCATCGGTTTGCGTGAAGGCATCGAGGCGTCCCTCATCGTGGGCATCATCGCCGCCTTCCTGGGGCGCAACGGCCGCCGCGACGCGCTGCGCCAGGTCTGGATCGGCGTGTCCATCGCGGTCGTGGTCTGCCTCGGCATCGGCATCGGCCTCGTCACGCTCTCCCGCGAGCTGCCGCAGCAGCAGCAGGAGGCGATGGAGACCGTCATCGGCGCGCTCGCCGTCGTCATGGTCACCGGCATGATCCTGTGGATGAACAAGCACGCCCGCGGCATGAAGCGCGAGCTGGAGGGCCAGGCGGCGAGCGCGCTGGCCCAGGGCTCGGCCCGCGCGCTGGTCGTGATGGCCTTCCTCGCGGTGCTGCGCGAGGGCTTCGAGACCGCGGTCTTCCTGGTCTCGGTCATCCAGAACAGCACCAGCGTCGGCACCGGCACCACGGGCGCCTTCATCGGCATCGCCATCGCGGTCGTCATCGGCTACGGCATCTACCGCGGCGGCGTGAAGTTCAACATGGGCCGCTTCTTCAAGATCACCGGCCTGGTGCTGGTGCTCGTCGCGGCCGGGCTCGTGATGACGGTCGCGCACACCGCGCACGAGGCGGGCTGGATCGACGCCGGGCAGTCCCAGGCGCTCGACCTGAGCTGGCTGGTCCGGCCCGGCACCGTACTGTCCTCGCTGTTCACCGGTGTGCTCGGGGTGCAGCCGCAGCCGACCACCGCCGAGGTCACGGTGTGGGTGGTCTACGCCCTGCCGATGCTCGCGTTCGTCGGCTGGCCGCGCGGCGGCAAGCGCCCGGCCCCCAAGCCCGCCGCCGCGTCCGGCAGCTGACCCGCACCGCCGTCCCGCCCGTCCCCGTATCTCGTATCTCCCTCTCTTCGCTGACACGTCCTAGGAGCGCCCGCCCATGTCCATGTCCACCACCACCCCCCGCGTGCTGCGGGCCACCGGCCTGCTGGCCATCGCCGGGCTGGTCGCCACCGGGTGTGCGAAGAGCAAGGACGACAGCGCGCCCAAGGGCTCCCCGAAGGTCACCGTCAACCTGACCGACGACGGCTGCAAGCCCTCCCCCGCCTCCGTGCCCGCGGGCCCGGTGACCTTCCAGGTCAAGAACGTCAGCGCCAGCAAGGTCACCGAGGCCGAGCTGCTCAGCGGCGACACCATCATGGGCGAGAAGGAGAACCTCACCCCGGGCCTGTCCGGCAGCTTCTCGCTGACCCTCAAGGGCGGCAAGTACGAGATGTACTGCCCCAACGCGAAGACCGAGAAGAGCGCCTTCACGGTGACCGGCACGGCCGCCGCGCCCTCCCAGGACCCGGCCGTCAAGGCGCTGCTGACGCAGGCCACCACCGGCTACCAGGCGTATGTGATAGCCGAGGTCGACAAGCTGCTGCCCGCCACCAAGACCTTCACCGACGCGGTGCGCGCCGGGGACATGGCCAAGGCCGAGGCGTCCTTCGCGCAGGCCCGCTACTACTACGAGGAGGTCGAGCCCGTCGCGGAGAGCTTCGGCGACCTCGACCCGGACCTCGACGCGCGCGAGGACGACGTCACCGACGCCACCAAGTGGACCGGCTTCCACCGGCTGGAGAAGGCGCTGTGGCAGGACAAGTCGCTGACGGGCATGAAGCCCGTCGCCGACAAGCTCGACGCGGACGTCGCCAAGCTCAAGACCCTCGTGGCCACCACCACCTACCAGCCCGCCCAGCTCGCCAACGGCGCCACCGGGCTGCTCGACGAGGTCGCCGCCAGCAAGGTCACCGGCGAGGAGGACCGCTACAGCCACACCGACCTGTCGGACTTCGAGGCCAACGTCGTCGGCGCGCAGAAGGCGTTCGACCTGCTCAAGCCCGCGCTGGACAAGATCGACGCGAGCCTGTCGAGCAATGTCAGCACGCAGTTCACCGCCGTGCTCGACGCCCTCAAGCCCTACAAGCAGGGCAGCGCCTACGTCGACTACTCCACCGTCGGCGACGACAAGCGCCGCGAACTCACCCAGAAGGTCGACGCCCTCGCCGAGCCGCTCTCCCAGGTCGCCGGCAAGGTGAACGGCTGATGAGCGCGCCGGGCACCACCCGCCGGGGCCTGCTCGCCACTCTCGGCGGCGCGGCCCTGGCGGGCTCCGCCGGAGCGGCGCTCGCCGGATGCAGCGACGACGGGAAGTCCTCCCCCGACAAGGCCGCGACCACCACCGTGCCCTTCTACGGCACCCACCAGGCGGGCATCGCCACCCCCGCCCAGGACCGGCTGGCCTTCGCGACCTACGACCTGACCGTCAGCGGCTCCGTCGAGGAGAACCGCGCCGCCCTGCGCACCCTGCTGCAGCAGTGGACGGCCGCGGCCGCCGCGATGACGCAGGGAAAAACGGTGCCCGGCGACAACGACAACCCGGCCGCGCCGCCCGCCGACACCGGCGAGGCCTACGGGCTCTCCCCCGCCAACCTGACCATCACCCTGGGCCTGGGCCCCTCGCTCTTCGACGAGCGCTTCGGCCTCGCCGGTCACCGCCCCGCCGCGCTCGCCGACCTGCCCAAGCTCCCCCCGGAGAACCTGGACGCCGAACGCTCGGGCGGCGACCTCGCCATCCAGGCCTGCGCCGACGACCCGATCGTGGCCTTCCACGTCATCCGCAACCTGGCCCGGATCGGCCGCGGCACCGTCGTCATGCGCTGGTCGCAGCTCGGCTTCGGCAACGCCACCGGCAACGGCGGCGGCAAGGAGACCCCGCGCAACCTCATGGGCTTCAAGGACGGCACCCGCAACATCGCCGGTGACGACAAGAGCCTGATGGACGGGCACGTGTGGGTCGGCTCCGAGACCGACCAGCCGTGGATGCGCGGCGGCAGCTACCTCGTCGCGCGCCGCATCCGGATGCGCATCGAGGCGTGGGACCGCGACTTCCTGTCCGACCAGGAGGCCGTCTTCGGCCGCGCGAAGTACACCGGTGCGCCGCTGACCGGCACGAAGGAGTCCGACCAGCCGGACTTCGCGGCGAAGAAGGCGAGCGAGCCCGTCATCCCCGCGGGCGCGCACATCCGCCTCGCTGCCCACGAGAACAACGCGGGCCTGCGCATCCTGCGCCGCGGCTACTCCTTCACCGACGGCATCGTGCCCGCCACCGGCGAACTGGACGCGGGCCTGTTCTTCATCGCCTACCAGAAGGACCCGCGCAAACAGTTCGTGCCGCTCCAGACCAAACTCGGCGGGCACGACGCCCTCAACGAGTACATCCAGCACGTCGGCTCCGGCCTCTTCGCCTGCCCGCCCGCCCCCGCCGCCGCGGGCAAGCACTGGGCGGAGGAGCTGCTCGCGTAGCGCGTAGGGTGCCCGGGTGACTCTCGGGATGGTGGCGGCGCTGTGCGCGGCCTTGTGCTTCGGTGTGGCCTCCGTGCTCCAGGCGAAGGGCGCGCGGGCCGCCGAACCCGGCAGCGGCTCGGGCGTCGACACCCGGCTGCTCGCCCGCGCCCTGGCCCAGCGCGTCTACCTCGCCGGACTCGCCCTGGACGCCGCCGGGTTCGGCATGGAGCTGATCGCCCTGCGGCGGCTGCCCATCTACGCCGTGGGAGCCGCGCTCGCCGCGAGCCTGGCCGTCACCGCGGTCACCGCCGGGCGGCTGCTCGGGACGACGCTGCGCCGCGCCGAGTGGACCGCGGTGGGCGTCGTCTGCGGGGGCCTGGCCCTGCTGGGGCTCGCCTCCGGCGCCGAGGGGAGCGCGCACGGCAGCACCGCGCTGCGCTGGGGGACGCTCGTCGCCGCCGGGGGCGTCCTGCTCATCGGCGCGGCCGGCGGGCGCCTCCCCGTAAGGGCCCGCGCGGCCGTCCTGGGCCTGGGGGCGGGGCTCGGCTTCGGCGTCGTCGAGGTGGCCGTCCGCCTGATCGACGGGGTGACCGGCCCGGCCCTCTACGCCCTGCTGCTCGGCGGCGGCGCCGCCTTCCTGCTGCTGACCTCGGCCCTCGGCCAGGGCTCCGTGACGACCGCGACCGCCGCGATGGTCGTCGGCGAGACGGTCGCCCCCGCGCTCGTCGGCGTCCTCGCCCTCGACGACCACACCCGCCCCGGCTGGACCCCCGTCGCCGTCACCGGCTTCGCCCTCGCCGTCCTCGGCGCCCTGGCCCTGACCCGCTTCGGGGAACCGGCCGCGGTCTGAGGTCCCTACCGGTGGGCGGTCGGCGAGAGCCGGCACGTCACGCCGATGCGGTTCCACGCGTTCATCGTCACGCACATCGCGACGAGCCGCGGCATCTCGTCCTCGTCGAAGAGCTTCGCCGCCTCGTCGTAGACGTCGTCCGCGACACCGTGCGGGCCCAGCTCCGTCACGGCCTCCGCCAGCGCCAGCGCGGCCCGCTCACGGGCGGTGAAGAAGGGGGTCTCACGCCACACGGTGACGCCGATGAGCTTCTGCTGCGTCATGCCCTCGGCGAGCGCCGCGTGGCTGTGCTTGTCGACACAGAAGGCGCAGCCGTTGAGCTGCGAGACCCGGACCCGGACCAGCTCGCGCACGACCGGGTCCAGGCCGCGGGCGGCGGCCTTGTCGAGGGCGAACATGGCCTCGTAGAAGTCCGGGGCGCGGTCCATGAGGTTGATGCGGCGGACGGGGGCGGGGACGGTCGGCTCGGCTGCTTCGTTCGTGGTCATGACCTCACCGTATCCGCCAAGTGGCACCGCCCCATGGTCCACTAGAGGCATGAACGAGTGGGCCAATCCGTCCGGTCCCGGAACGCCGACGCGCGGCGGCGGCGACTACGACCTCCTGCTGGACCTCGCGGGCCAGCGCACCCGGGCCGGGCTGGAGGAGGCGCTGCGCGCGGCCGTACGCGACGGGCGGCTCACCCCCGGCACCCGCCTGCCCTCCAGCCGGGTGCTGGCCCGCGACCTCGCCCTCGCCCGCAACACCGTCGCCGACGCGTACGGGCAGCTCGTCGCCGAGGGCTGGCTCACCGCCCGGCAGGGCTCGGGCACCACGGTCGCCCCGCGGCCCGCCGTCCCCGCGCACCGCACCGGACGGCGCACCCCCGAAGGCCCCCGCAGCGGCCCCGCCGAACTCACCCCGCACCACTCCGGGCTGCCGTACGTCCTGTGGCCCGGCTCCCCCGACCTCGGGTCCTTCCCCCGCACCGGCTGGCTGCGCGCCGCCCGCCGCGCGCTGACCGCCGCCCCCAACGAGGCCTTCGGCTACACCGACCCGCGCGGCCGCCCCGAACTGCGCACCGCCCTCGCCGACTACCTCGCCCGCGTCCGCGGGGTGCGCACCGACCCCGAACACCTGGTGATCTGCACCGGCTACACCCAGGGCGTGGGCCTGCTCGCCCGCGTCCTGCACGCGCGGGGCGCCCGCCGGGCCGCGTACGAGAGCGTCGGGCTGCCCGACGTGCCCACCGTGCTGCGCGCCTCCGGCCTCGACCCGCGCCCGCTGCCCGTCGACGCGGACGGGGCCCGCGTCGAGGAACTGGCCGACGACGCCGCCGCGGTGCTGCTCACCCCCGCGCACCAGTTCCCGCTCGGGGTCAGCCTCTCGCCCGCGCGGCGCACCGCGGTCGTCGCCTGGGCCCGCTCCACCGGCGGAATCGTCCTGGAGGACGACTACGACGGGGAGTTCCGCTACGACCGGCAGCCCGTCGCCGCACTCCAGGCACTCGCGCCCGACCACGTCGTCTACGCCGGAACCGCCAGCAAGAGCCTCGCCCCCGCGCTGCGGCTCGCCTGGCTCGCGGTGCCGCCGCACCTGCTCGACGCGGTCGTCCGCGAGAAGCGGATCGCCGACCACCAGTCCGCGGTGCTCGACCAGCTGACGCTGGCGGAGTTCCTGCGCTCCGGGGCGTACGACCGGCATGTGCGCCGGATGCGGACGCGCTACCGCGCGCGGCGGGACCGGGTCGTGGAGGTGCTCGGCGGCTGCGCGCCGGGCGTGCGCGTGTCCGGCATCGCCGCGGGGCTGCACGCCGTGCTGGAGCTGCCCGCCGACGCGGGCCCGGTCGAGGCGGTGGTGGCCCGCGCCCACCGGCTGGGCCTGTCCGTGCCCGGCCTCCCGGCCTTCGGGGCTCCCCCCACCCACCCGCCCGCCCTCGTCGTGGGCTACGGCACCCCGCCCGACCACGCGTTCACGCACGCGCTGAGCTTGCTGTGTACGGCGCTCCGGGGCGGGACGTGAGCTGAGTCGCACGACCGTCCGCCGGTGGGTGGTTGCGCGCGCAGTTCCCACCGGCGGGAAGAGCGCGACGCCCCGGGCACGGGGCAGCCCGGGGCGTCGCGGCGAGAAAAGGCCGGGCTCAGATGAGGCCGAGTTCGCGCACGGCGGCGCGCTCCTCCTCCAGCTCCTTGACGGACGCGTCGATCCGCGGGCGCGAGAACGCGTTGATCTCCAGGCCCTGGACGATCTCGAACGTGCCGTTCTTCGTCGTCACGGGGAAGGACGAGATGAGGCCGGCGGGCACGCCGTAGGAGCCGTCGGAGACGATGCCCATGGACGTCCAGTCGCCCTCCGCCGTGCCGTTGACCCACGTGTGGACGTGGTCCAGCGCCGCGGACGCGGCCGACGCCGCGGAGGACGCGCCGCGCGCCTCGATGATCGCCGCGCCGCGCTTCGCCACCGTGGGGATGAACGTGTCGGCGAGCCACTGCTCGTCGTTGACGACCTCCGCCGCGCTCTTGCCCGCGACCTCCGCGTGGAAGATGTCCGGGTACTGCGTCGCGGAGTGGTTGCCCCAGATGGTGACGCGCTTGATGTCGGCGACGGCCGCACCCGTCTTCTTCGCGAGCTGCGCGATCGCCCGGTTGTGGTCCAGCCGCGTCATCGCGGTGAAGCGCTCGGCCGGGACGTCGGGGGCGGCGGACTGCGCGATCAGCGCGTTCGTGTTCGCCGGGTTGCCGACGACCAGGACCTTGATGTCGTCGGCGGCGTGGTCGTTGATGGCCTTGCCCTGCGGCTTGAAGATGCCGCCGTTGGCGGAGAGCAGGTCACCGCGCTCCATGCCCTTGGTGCGCGGGCGGGCGCCCACGAGCAGGGCGACGTTGGCGCCGTCGAAGGCGACGTTCGGGTCGTCGGTGATGTCGATGCCGCGCAGCAGCGGGAAGGCCGCGTCGTCCAGCTCCATGGCCGTGCCCTCGGCGGCCTTGAG
>NZ_JBSGHL010000054.1:0-30055 GCF_053604375.1 Streptomyces sp. NPDC004031
GGTCGGTGGCCTGTATCGATTCCACGATCGTGCGGGCGCACCAGCACGCTGCCGGAGCCCGGAAAAAGGGGGCCCGGGTCCGGCCGGCCAGGCGCTCGGCCGGTCCCGGGGCGGGCTGAGCACGAAGATCCACCTGGTCGTCGACGGCCGCGGCCTGCCGCCGGCGTTCACCGTCACCGCAGGCAATGTCAACGACTGCACCCAACTCCAGCAGGTCATGGCCGCCGTCCGCATCCCCCGGCCGGGTCCGGGCCGGCCCCGCACCCGGCCCGGCCGGCTCCTGGCCGACAAGGGCTGCTCCTCCCGCGCAATCCGGGACTACCTGCGCGGGAGGGGCATCGCCTGCACCATCCCCGAACGCGCCGACCAGATCGCCGGCCGGATCCGCCGCGGCGAGAAGCTCTGCACCTTCGACCGGCACCTCTACCGCCGCCGCAACGTCGTCGAACGCTGCTTCAACCGCCTCAAGCAGAACAAAGCCCTCGCCACCCGCTACGACAAACTCGCCCGGCACTACCAGGCCATAGTCACCATCGCCTGCCTACGCCTCTGGCTCAACAACTTTGCGGACACCCCCTAGCGGCAAGCACAATAAACCCGCTACACCACTTCCACGGACGCAACCCGGCCGCCCGCCGACTGCCGCAGTCAACGCCCGGATCCTGCGCACGGCTGCAGAGAACCCGGGATGGGACCACCGGCGCATTCACGGCGAACTCACCCGCCTCGGCCACAAAAAGGCGGCCTCCACCGTGTGGAACATCCTCAAGCAGCCCGGCGCCGACGCCGCCCCACATCGCAGCGGACCGGGCCTGGAAGCAGTTCCTCCAAGCCCAGGCCCAACACATCCTCGCCCTCGACTTCCTGCACGTTGGGAAGCGGCTGGCGCCGCATCAGCCGCCCTCGGCCGGGGAGAGGAGGTGGGAAAGCTAGTTGACGGAGGGAGGCGGTACGAAGTAGTAGCCGCCGCCCGTGGTAAGGACGTAGCGGGCAAGTGCCTCTCCCGCCAGACGGTGCTGGACGGCGGTGAAGCCTGCAGTGAGGCTGCGCTGGTAGCAGATGAAGACGAGGCCCTCGTCGGAGGCGGCGCCGTCGGCCGCCGGGTGGGCGTACGAGTAGCCGCGCCTGATCAGCGGTACGGCGGTGCCGCGGGAGGCCGCCGGGTTGGCGCGCCGGACGTGGGCGTCCAGCGGCGTGGTACTGCCGCGCGGGTCGGCGGGGAAGTTGGGGTGCTCGTCGGCGGCTGCGCCGTCCAGCCAGCGTCCGCCCGCCCTGCGGCCCACGATTCGGTCCCGCTGCTCCGGGGTGTGGGTGGCCCACTGCTGGACGGCGACCTGAATCAGACGCACCACCTGGTAGCTTCCGCCCACCGCCCAGTCGGGCTCGCCGTCGCCGGGCCGTACGAGCGCGTCGCCATCGATCTGCGCCACCGTACGGGGATTGCCCAGACCCTCGGTGTAGCCGAGACGGTTGCGACTCACGGGGCGGTCGGCCTGCACATGATTGTCGTCCCGGTACATCGTGGTGCGCCAGCGCACCTTCCAGTCCGGTACGGCCGCAAGCAGCGCGCGTTCCGCCCGCTGGACCCCGCGGTCGGTACGGGCGGCGAGGTGCAGCAGGACGTCGCCGTGGCTGCGAGTGCCGTCCAGCAGGTCGCCGGGGAAGGAGGGCATGGCCGTCAACTGCCGCGGGCGGCTGCCGGCGAGGCCCAACGCAGCGAAGAAGCTCGCGCCGAGGGCCAGCCCGTACTCCGGCGGCCCGTCTGCCCGGTCCGCCACCCGGTAGAGCTCCCACAGCCCGCCCCCCACGGCGGCCCGGTCCGCAGACACGTCCAGGGCCAGCACGACGCCTCGGGCCGGCGGCAGCTCCGCCAGCCTGCGCAGGACGTGGCCGCCACCGCCCGCGCTCCCTGCCCCGGCCCCGCCACCGCCCCGGGCCAGCGGCACGGCAACCCCCGCCGCCGCCCCGGCGAGGGCAATCCCGGCGGCCCCGACAACCCCGCGTCGCCCGATCCGCCACCCCGTACGGACGAGGCCGTCGCCGCCTGCGCCTCCTCCGGCCTGCCCCGCTTCGCCCGGCGGGCGCTGCTCCGTACCCTCATCCGTCGGCGCGCTCACCGCGTCCCCTCCGTGGGCTCCCCGTCCACCGGGTCCGCTGTGACGGGCCAGTGCAGGATCACCCGTTGGAGCGTGCCGCGGCGGCCGAGCCTCTCGGCGTGGGCGAGGGCCCAGCCGCGGCCGTCCGGGCCGGCCACCCGCCACGCGTACCGCATCGGCCAGCGGACCAGGACGCCCGCGGCCAGGGGCGGGGCGTGGTGGAGGTAGGCCAGGTTGTCGGCGAAGTCGGCGGTGGCGTACGCGAGGGCTCTGGTCGGCTCGTCCGCGTCGGGGGCGAGGCGGGCCGCGTGGCGCATGGCGAGCAGCCACAGCGCCTCGTTGAGGGACGCCGTCCCCGGGAAGTACCGGGGCAGGTCGTCCGTGTCCGTGGCCATCGCGGCGGTGCTGCGGCGGGCGAGAGCGGCGAGGACCGGCTCCCGCGGGCCGCCGTGCAGGTCGCGCACGCACTGCTGGAGGCGCCCGGCCGCGTCGCGTACCCCGGCGCCTGCGGCGCACTCCTCGAGCCAGTGCCTGCCCCAGCTGCCGGACGTGTGCCAGGCCCAGGCGTAGAGCTCCTGGTCACTGATGTCGCGGCCGACGCGGGTCGGCCACCGGGTGCGCCACAGGGCGTACCGGAGGAAGTGCCCGGCCCGCGCCACCTCGACCGCGTACCGCACGGCCTCGGGGAAGCCGGGCTCGCAGCCCAGCGCCTCCGCCTCCTCCGGGCCGATGCCGTGCCGCACCTTGCCGCGGACAGCCAGCGGGGCCCACTTCATCGACACCCCGACGCACCTGCTCCAGTCGGGCGGCGGCTCGGTGCCCGGCGTCACCGCCGCCCCTGCCACCGCTGGATCTGGTGGACGTAGATCGGCGTGTCCTCGGGTAGCAACCCTTCCCCCATCAACTGCTGCAGCATCCAGACCCTGTGGTTGCCCTCGTCCATCGCCGGCTTGTAGTCCTTGACCCTCGCGTGGACGCCGTTCCGCGGCCGGTTGAGCGCCTTCACGACCCGGTACGGTTTCTTGCGGAGCTTCTTCATCAGGGCCTGCTTCTCCTTGCTCTCGAGCGAATTGTTCACATCGTCCGTCGCGAGCCCCTTCAGGTCGCGCAGCGTGCCGTTCGGCTCCGGCCACTTGCGCCGCCCGTACTGCCACCAGTGGTACTCCGGGTAATTCCCGTAGTCGTACGTCGGGCAGTTGTGGACCAGCAGCGACGTCGTCCCCGCGAGCACGTAGTACGTGTGCGTGCCGTCTACCGTGAGGTTGTAAACGGTCTGGGGCTTGTTGTAGTGCCGTACCGCCGTGACCTGCACCCATGTGCCGGAGCTGGTCCGCAGCCAGTCACCGGACTCCAGGCTTCCCGCGTCGATCCACGCCCCTAAGTCGGGCGCCCAGAAGGGATGGCCATCGGTCGCGGTGGGGGTGTGGCCGACGACGGTGATGTCGGTGACGTCCTTGTCGCCGTTACCCCTGACGAGCGCGGTGACCGGTTCCGCGACGGTCTGCCCGTCGGCCGGGTCGGTGGCGGCCACCTGGTCGCCGACCCGCACGTCCTCGATCGCCTTGCGGGCCGCTGCCGCCCGCGCCAAGGTCACCGTGCCCGCCGCCGGTGACCAGCCGGAACGTGTCCTCCGCTGGGGCACACAGCTCGACGTGCAGCCCATCGGCGCCTTCGGCCACGGCGAAGACCTCACCGAGCAGGCCGTCGCCTCCTACGTCGCCAAGTACGCCACCAAAGCCGCGGAGACAACCGGCACTGTGGACCGCCGCATCGGCGAACTCGCGGAACTCGACAAGCTCCCCGACCTGCCCGACCACACCCGCCGCCTCATCCGGGCCTGCTGGGACATCGACCCGCTGTACCCGGACCGGCGTCTGTGCACATGCTCGGCTTCCGCGGGCACTTCTCCACCAAGGCCCGCCGCTACTCCACCACCCTCGGCAAGCTCCGCCAGGCCCGCGCCGACTACCGCGCCCATCAGGAACGCCGCGCCCTCGGCCTGCCCGACCCGGACGACAACCCCGAGGCCACCACCCTCGTGATCGCCCACTGGGCCTATGCCGGACACGGCCACACCCCCGGCGAATCCTGGCGCGCACAGCAGATCCACCGCGACATCACCCAAGCACGCGACACCGCACGCCAAGCCCGCGCCGAACTGGACGGCACGGAAGAGGGGGACTGGACATGAAGCGGCTCCTGACCACGACTCAGGTCGGCGGCCTGCTGCGGGTGCTGCCCGCCGTTGACGAGGCTCGCGAGGAACGCCCCGACCTGCTTCACAGCGGCTGGTACACCACTGAGGACGTGGCAGACCTGCTCGGCGTGGACGCCTCGACGCTCCGGCGCTGGCGCACTTCGACGCCCTTGCAGGGGCCGCCGTTCGTCCGACTGACCTCGCGGGTCACCATGTACAGCGTGTCCGACGTGGAAGCCTGGCTGGCCTCCCGCCGGGTCGTCCCCGGGGCGGTCGCCTGATGCCCGCGCAGACGCCTCATGCTGGGGTGAAGCTCTCCGCCGACATCGAGTACCGGCCCGGCAATCCCAACCCCCACCGTGCCCGGGTGCGGTGGATCGACCCCCAGACCAAGAGGCGGCTTTCCCGTTCGGAGATGCTGCCGACCGAGGACGCGGCGGAGGCCTGGCTTGATCGCATGCGCAAGGCGGCAAGCCGTGGGATCACCCCGGAAACCGCCACACTGACGCTGGCCGAGTACGGAGACTCCGTCTGGGACCTGGCCATGCGTGGTCTGGAGTCCAAGACCCTCGACCCCTACCGGGCTGGCTGGCGTCTGCGGGTGGTGCCCGCGCTGGGTCACCTGCAAGTTCAAACCATGGTCAACGGCCTGGTGGACCGAGCCGTGTACGGCTGGATCACTGACGAGTGCGGCCGGTCCACGGTGAAGAACAGCCTCGCCGTGCTGGCCGCGTGATGGAACAGGCACTACGAGACGGCCTGGTGGACGTCAACCCCACCCGAGTGAGCGGCTGGCAGCAGGAGTACAAGCGCGCGGAGGACGAGTTGGACGATCCCCGCTCACTCGCGCTGCCGAACTGGGACGCGCTCGATCGCCTCGCCGTGGCCCTCGTTGCCCGGTCGGCCGACCAGTTCGAGGGCTGGGGCGATGCCGTCCGGTTCGAGGCGTGCACCGCCTCGCGCATCGGGGAGGTCTCCGGCGTCCGCGTCAAGGACATCAACCGCGATGCATGGACCTGGGACCTGTGCCGACAGACCACCACCGGCCCCGGCGGGCTGATCGACAAGGGCACCAAGGGCAAGCGGCGCCGCACCGTGCCGATCATTCCGGAGATCCGGCCCATGGTCGCCCGGCGGCTCGACGCGGCCGGTCGCGACCCCATGGCCCGGCTGTTCACCGGCCCCCGTGGCGGGCGCATCACCACCGCCGTGCTCCGCGACGCCACCCACTGGGATGAGGTCGTGGTCCGGCTCGGGTACGAGCACCTGCGGCGGCACGACCTGAGGCACACGGGCCTGACGTGGATGGCCGACGCCGGCGTACCGCTGCACGTCCTCCGCAAGATCGCCGGACACGGCTCGCTCACCACGACGCAGCGCTACCTTCACCCTGACCGACGATCCATCGACCTGGCCGGGGCCGCGCTCTCCGCGCACCTGAGCGGAGCGGAGATCCACTCCCAGATGGCACCCGAAACAGTGCCTGGTCCCAAAGTGGTCCCAGAGGAACACCCCCGGCGGCACCTGCGAGTCGTCCGCTGAGCACACGAAAAGCCCGCTGAGCTGGAGCGATACGCTCCCTCAGCGGGCTTCTTGCACCGTCGGGACGACAGGATTTGAACCTGCGACCCCTTGACCCCCAGCCAAGTGCCTAGCCAGTATTTCCCCGCCAAATGGGACTAACTCTCCGGGTACTATGACCACTTACGCGAGTAGCGCTCACAAACGCGTACACCGTGTGGTCCCCAGATGGTCCCCGAAAGGTAACGGGATTCCCCTCCTTCCGCTTCGCCATTCCAGCGTCCCGCCGTTGGCAGAAATACACAAGCCCCACAAGCGTTCGACGAAACCGAGCATGCACGGGGAGCATCAACGCCCGGACTGCACCCGCAACTGGGACACGCCGCCTGTCGACGCGCCCGATGCGCCGCTGCGCGGGCCGCGCGAATACTGGGGCTCGCCCGGTCCCGGCTGACTGGTGACCCGGCGGCCGTCGCGCTACTGAAGCAGGACCTCGCCGTCGTCGCCGAGCTCGGTTACGGGGGCGTACTCCCTGGCAGTCGGGCAGGTGGTGGCAGACAGAGCAACACCACGGGCTGCTGCGGGAGATCGGCGCGCTCGATACCGCCGCCTGCTCCAGGCCCGGCCCCAGGCGGCGCGTTGGAGTCGAGGGGGGACAGTCGGCCCCCGTACAGCCCGACCTACGGCTGATCAAGGGGCAGCTGGCGCGGCTGACCGCCGCCTACAAAGCGTGCGCCTCGTGCCGAGTACCATTCGACGGACGCGGGGAGAAGATCCCGAAGATCGGTGATCCGAACGTGGGCGGCATGCGTCGCGGTGTCTCGACATACGAAAATGCGATCACCTCGGCGGCATCCTCCACGAATACCGACATGCTGCCTGACCTGCACGGATGACATTTCCGGCAAGGACAGCTCCATCCGCGTCCTGGTGCTACGGCTCGCCCAAGAGAACCCAAGCTGGGGCTACCGCCGCATCCACGGCGAGCTCCTCGTCCTGAACGTGAAGGTCGCTGCATCCACCGTCTGGGAGATCCTCAAGGACGCCGGCATCGACCCTGCACCCGAGCGGACCTCCAGCACATCGAACGGCGGCAAGCGGTCACTGGCCTTATCAACGAATACCCCGGGCAAGTTGATCAAGGGGAAAGGTCCCAGGTCAGAGACAGTGAGGCCGTTTTGAAGCACTACGGGCTCGCCGAGCCGGCTGTCACCTCGGCGAGCGGACCTGCTGAACCCGCCTCACCGGGCTGCGACGGACAGCCGGGGCGGCCCCGGTGGACGCAGGAACCTGCCGGGTGACACGCTCGGCTGCGTGATCGTACTTCGAGCCCTGGCCGAGTTCGGCTCCACCGCAGCCGTCGGCCCGCTGCGCTGCGGCGCGAAACTCAACGACATCGCAGCGGCGCTCGGACCGCCGTGGGACATCGGCCGGGTGAGCAAGCAGCGGCGCTGGCCACACTTGTTCTCCTACGGAGACGTCGAACTTTGCGTGTGCCGCTGCCGCCGCGTCACGATGATCAGCGTGCAGACCTGGCGGGACACCATCGAGCTTCCCGCCTCTGGGACGAAGTCGTTCGCCACGTACGCAGGACCCCTCACCCACGCGCAGGTCACGGCCGAACTCAACGCGATCGGCTGCCGCTTCAACCCCGTGACACTTCACCAGCCACCCGGACAGCTCGCTCTGCAGGCGGAGTCGACGGGGACCACTTTCACCTTCCGGACCGAGGCCGACTCCGAGCCCCTTCTGGACAGCGCCGGCCACTGGATCAGCACCCACGAGTGCACGCCCCCGGAAGCCGACGACCCGGACGACGGCTTCGGTGCGTGATCGCAATCCACCCGGCCGCAACCGACAAGCAGCCGCCTGCTGACTGGAGCACACGCATCTGTACCTGCCGGAGCCTTCGGAGGAGTACGCCGACAAGTGCCCTGGCGAGGTCCTGGTCTTCGCGCAAGGCGCCTACCTCTCATGGCTGGAGGTCTGCTCTTGGAGCGATGACGTCGAGGTGAATCTCGCCGCGGCGCGGGGCTGGCTACAGCCACCGTCCTGAACCCGAGCCGGTAACAGTCGGCGGTCTCGGAACCTGACGCCGTCACCACGAGTCGACCGACATCACGAGTTCAAGTTCAGTACCCCGAACCGACAGCAGCAGACTCACGGCCCCACCCCCACCCCGCACCCGAAACGGTGCACCTTCATCCGTACGAGGAGGTGCACGTTCCCCTGTACGCCGACACCGGGCTCGATCGGGTCGGCCATGGTGCGCTGGAGAAGCTTCGTCCACCAGCCGAACAGTCGCCTATGGGAGTACGAGAGCGGCGGCTGCACGGAGTGGGCCTGTTGCGGAGACCCTTGGCAGGCTCGTGAGCACCTCGAAGCGGTGATGTTGACGACGTCCCGACGGCGGGCGCGTGAACTCCGCAACCTTGTCGATGCTCTGGACAGACTCTACTGATGCGCGGCGGGGCGGCCCGTGTTCGTGTCGCGGGCAGCCTTGTCCTCGGGCGGCTTCAAGCAGCGCTGTGCGGCGGGGACGTCCCCGGCGATCTTGTGCAACCACTCACTGAGAGTGTCGTAGTCCAGGTTGGTCAGACCGCGGCGGGGGTCGACGCGATGGAGGAAGGCATGTCCTTGGTGGTGTGCGCAGGCCCAGGCCCGATCGGTCTCGGTGATCTCGTCATCGACCCAGGCGAACGCTCGCCCTGCTGCCCAGTCGACGAGCGCGCGGGTCTTCCAGTGCAGCCCGTTCCGCTCGTCCTGCTCGTCGGAGTCGGATGGCTCCGGCCAGGGCACCACCGCCAACTGCGGCAGGCCCAGCTGCGGCGCGACGTACTCGTTCGCGTCGTCCATCCATGTCGTGGCCCAGACGAGATCACACGGTAGCGCCTTCAACCGGGGTCCGTGCTCGGGATTGATCCTGGCCAGAAGGGGATTCAAGTCGGGCCCCTGTAGTTCGGGGCCCAACTGATACGTCGGATGCCCGTCCGGATACTCCTGAGTCGCTGCCCCGAACGGAATGAGCGGGCCGTCGACATCGAGGAAGAGCAGTGGGGGCTGTGCAGCAAAACCGGTCACGGCTGCACGATAGCGACTCCTTCGAGAACAGGACGAGGGGCCGCGGCTGTTCATGAGTCCCACTGGTCGCAGTACTCGATGTGGATCTCGCGCGCGTTGACGAGAATGCCGTCGTTGGAGTGGAGCTCTGTGCAGAAGTACGGGTAGCTGGGATGGACGGGGACGTAGCTGGGACCGTTTCGGGCGACGTTGAGGAAGTGCCGGGCAGTTTCCCTGAACACCTTCGCGCTGCCGGTCATGAACAGGGTCTCGGCGTGGAGATGCTGGTGGAACAGGTCCCGGTTCTCCCGGTAGTGCCGTGCGTCGTGGTCAATCACGGCGTCGCCTGTATGTCCCGGATCGGGCAGCGTCACGGTCTGCGGACGACCCGGGCCGAGTCGCCCGCGCACCTCCTTCCATCGTGAAGGCGCGAACTGGAGCGAGTGATGCAGCAGCACGAGATCAAGCTGACGCATGCCGTCTTCCGGAAGCTCGCGGGAGGGGGCTTGGTTGCCTCGCATCGGCAGGTGGACCAGCGAGAGCGGTGAAGAGGCAGCGAGCGTCCATAGACCGCCGATTCGCTGGGCGGCGTCCTGATCGAGGTAGGTGTCCAGGTGCCGATCGTGGTCGATGAGCACTGCGTGGACCAGGGGCCGGGCGGGTCGGATGACCTTGAACTCCGTGAATCCGAGACGTGCTTGGTGGATGGCGATGGGTAGCTTCATTGGTTCTCCGGGACACGGCGGCTGACATCGGCGGCGGCGCGAGGTACTCGATCATGTCCTCATCATGAACGAAGCCCACGCCCGAAAAGTCCTGGCCACCTACGAGCGCCATTACAACGAGCACCGCCCCCACCGAGCCCGCAGCCAACTACCACCCGCTACCGACCAACAGCCCGCCACAGTTCACGACCTCGAAGGACGCCGACTCCGCCGCACGCGCATCCTCGCCGGCGCCATCAACGAATACCGCTACACAGCCTGACCTGCAGCGACGACTTTCCGAGCCCCACAGGCTCCATTGCACGCCAGGAATTTCTTACTCCGGTTGCCGCAGAAACCCCAAACCCCGAAAGCCAGCCGTGACGGAATCGCGCATTCAAGGCCAGCAATTCGACTACAGTCCGCCATCACGCGATTACGCCTTGCGCGATAGCGGACTAGCTTCTGCAGCGTTATGGCTTCTGTACGCTTCTACGCATTAGCAACCCAGCGGCAGTGCCGACGATGATGCCTGGAACAGGATAGCCCCAGAACGGCAGGCTCGGCGCCGCCAGGTATACGAGGAACATGACAGTCAGGCTTATAGTGGCCGATACCACTGGCACGACATGAACCCATGTGCGATTACCGATCTTCATACCGCGTCCCCATTTTTCAATTCCACTCTACGTAGATCATTGACGCCACACATGCACCGACGAATGCCCATACGCCCGCCCGCAGGGCCTTTTCCGTAGCCGTTTTCCACGCCGGAATCCCGGCGCCAGCACCAATTCCCACGCACGCCCTAAAGTAGTGGTTTCGGCTGACGCTTCGTCCCCAGTTCCACGCCTTTCGTGCGTAGTGCCGGGTACGGCGGCTGATCCAGGGCCACGTTCTGTTTGCATGGCGGCTGGTCCATCCCCAGGCGTGCTTGGCTGAGCTGCCCCAGTGATGCAGCGGGTTGAAGCGGTCGACGTGGAACGGGTTGTGCCAGTGCGGGTGGGGGAACTGTCCGTCGAGGTCGTAGCAGCTGATGGGATCGGCGTTGCAGTAATCGTAGGCGTTGGCGCTACCACCTGAGATCGGGTCGAGGGACAGGAAGCGTCCGGTGACTGTGTCGTAGAGGCGGACGCCCATGAGGATAGCGCCGGTAGGTGTCTCCGACGAGCGTTGCTTGCCGCCGAGCCAACCATAGCGGGCGGCTGTGGTGCCGTCCTCGGGGTTGCCGAATTCGTCGTAGGCCAGGGCCATTGGTGCCACCGTGGGGTCCAGCGGGAGCTGGACCGTGGCATCTCCGTGAACGTCGGTCATCTGGAGGACCGTGCCGCCGGTGGCGGTGGTGGCGTCGAGGCCGCCGTCGATGCCCTGCACATCGCGGGTGACAGTGCCGGCCGCGTCCTCGGCGGTCCAGTCGGGGCTGTCGGAGTCACTGCCGTAGTGGTTGGTCTTCGTTGCGGTCTGGGTCCAGGCGCCGGTGCTGTTGGTTTCGGTGGTCCAGGAGGCCAGGCGCTGGGCGGCGTCGAGGGTCCATGTCTGGCGGTTGGTGCCGTCGGCTGAGGTCTGCTGGCGGACCAGGTCGTTGGTGTAGTAGCCGATCGATGCGTTCGAGGCTTGGGTGGTGGTGCGGCCGAGGGCGTCGTAGACGGTGCCGGTGGTCTGGAGGCGGTCGGCGCTGTCGTAGGGAGTTGTCGTGGTCGTCGCGCCGGTGGAGTCGCAGGCCGCACCTGGGGCACTGATGGAGGTGGCCAGGCTGGTGCGGTTGCTGTTGGGGTCGAAGCCGTAGGTGCGGCGCGTGCAGGTGTCGTCGGCGGCGGTGTCGTCGGTCTGGGTCAGCCTGCCGGCCGCGTCGTAGGTGTAGGTGCGGGCGTGGGTCTGGCCTGCGGTGTCGGCGTCGTCGAGGACCTGGCCGTGGACGGACTCGTCGGTGGCGTCGGAGGCGATGACCGTGCCGTCGCTGTCGCGGGTGTAGACGCGTGAGGTCTCCGCTCCGGTCTCGTCTCGGGTGACGGTGAGGCTGTAGCCGCCGGGCAGGGTCTCGTCTGCCACCTCGCCGTCGGAGTCGTACGAGGCGGTGAAGGTACCGGCCGCGGAGTCGGTGCGCGAGGTTTCCAGGCCCCGCGGGTCCTGGTCGGTGTCATAGGTGTAGGTGGTGGTTGAGGGGGCCGAGTCGCCGCTCATGATGGGCCGGTCGAGTTCGTCGTAGGAGGTCTTGGTTGTGTTGCCGTTGCCGTCGTTGTAGGTGATCTCGCGGCCGAGGTTGTCGTACGTGTGGGTGATGGTCTGGCCGCCCGCGCTGGTGGTCGCGTCCTTGCCGGTGGCCGGGTCGTACGTGGTGACGGTGTCCGGCACTGCCGTTCCGGTTCCGCCGGTGACGGTGGTGCCGGTGTCGCGCCCTGCGTCGTCGTGGCTCGTGGTCGTGGTGCGGGTGATGCCGTTGGCCGCTTCGGTGACTGCCGCGGTGTTGCCCCACAGGTCGTAGGTGGTGGTCGTGGTGGGCAGTTGGGTGGGGTTGGTGCCGCCGCCGGTGATGGCGCCTGCCGGGCCGACGGAGCAGACGAGGTCGGCCCACTCGGGACGTCCGTTGCAGGTGCCGGTGCCGGAGGCCGACCAGTAGGTCGTGACGGTGGCTCCTGCGTCGCTGCCGCTGGACATCGGCAGAGTGGTCTTGACCACGCGGCCCTGCGCGTCGTATGCGGTGGTCCTGACCAGGTCGAGTCCGGCGGGGTCGGTGACGGTCTGGTTGGACAGGCCCTTGGCCCAGTCGTATCTGGTGGTGCTGGTCCGGACGTCGCCGTCGGTCGGGTAGCCGTCCACGCTCGCGCCGATGGTGACGGTGGTGGATTGGTTGGCGACGGTCGCCGTCCCGTCGTTAGGACGGCCCTGGTCGTAGGAGGTCACCGTGTGCTGGCGAGCCGGCACCGAAGATCCTGCAGGCAGGTCGGTGCCTCCGGCTCCTGCGGGCAGAGGCCGCGCGAGGGTGACCATGTGCAGCGGACCTAGCTCTTCCAGCTCACGCTGGCCGACGTTGGCCGGGTCGGTATCCTTGTCGGTCCCGGCATCGGCCGCGATGCTGTCGGAGTTGTAGACCGACGTGGTCGAAAGCAACTGCGCCCGGTCCGCTGAAGACATGCTGTCGATGCCGAGTCGCTGCTGCTCGGCCAGACCGCTGCCGTCGGTGGCCAGTGCCAGGTCCAGGTTGGAAGCGGACAGCTGACGCACCGTGTTGCCGAAGCGGTCGTACTCGGAGGTGGTGAGGTATCCGCCGGGTGCGATGGTGTTGACTTCTCGGCCGGACGCGTCGGTGTAGGTGATCGTCGCCCGTTCGTACGCGCCCCAGTAATTCTGGGCTCCGTTGTGGCTCGGGGGCTGATGATCGGGGGGGAAGACGGCGGTGGCGTCGGTCGGGACATCGGTCTGCCCCCAGTCGGCAACGTCGGTGGTGTCCATGTAGTAGGGGGCGCTGCCGCCGGTCAGCGGCACGTTGTAGACGACGCTGGTGATGGCTTTGCCGCCGTCGGTCTGGCTGGCGCTGCCCGGGGTCAGGGTCGGCCGGGAGGCTTCGACCAGCATGCCGTCGCCGGCGGTCGGTGCGCTACCGACGATGCTGTAGGCCAGTGTCCAGGGGAGTTCCCCGGGCGGGGTGAGGGTGGTGATGCGCCCGGCGCTGTCGTAGGCGTAGGCGGTCTTCAGTTCGGGGTTGATCCTCGGGTCCCATTCCTGCCGCAGCTTGCCGGTGGTGTCGTAGGCGTACTGGGCCACTGCCACTGCGGTGGAGGCCGGTGCGCCCGGGGCGGTCGCCCACAGCCTGACCTGGGAGACCTGGCCGGTGTAGTTGCCGAAGGCTGATGTGGTCGCCGTGGTGGCTGTCGCGTAGACGTACTCCAGTACCCGGCAGCCCTTGGTCGCGGGTGTGGCCGCGCACGTGGACTGGGCGGCCGCCGAGGTGGGTGCGATCACGTACTTGGGCCGGGCCAGGATTGTGCTTCCGGAGGTGACCTTTTCCGAGACGACCTGCGTGGTGGAGTTGGTGGTCGGCAGGAACGTCGACGTCACCTGCCAGGCGGTCGCGGACGGGTCGACCTTCGCGAACGTCGTGGTGGTCCCGTCGTCGTCCTTCAGCGTGAACGTTCCTGTGAGCGACCCGGTCAGGGAGAGGTCCTCCGCGCCCAGTTCCGGCTTCCAGCCGCCACCGGTGACGGCGGTGAACCCGGTTGGGTCCCCGTCGACGTCGACGAGCGCAACCGAGGTGTTCGACGTCTTGTGCAGGTAGGACCAGTCGGAGTCGGTGATCTCCGCGGTGGTGCCTGCGGTCCACTGCGGGCCGAAGATCGCCACCTGACCCTCCTGGGCCGTTCCGTTGGCCGGACGGCGCGAAGAGGCGGTGCGGGTGACAGTCATGTCGAACCCGGAGGCATCGGTGGCGCTGATGCTCGCTTCACCGGTCAGAGCATTCACCGATGCCGGACCCACGCTCAAGGAAGGAGCGGAGCCCGCGTTGCGGTCCACGATCACCGTGTTGGCCGGGGAGTTGTCGCTGGTGGAGCCGTCGGTGAACACGGCGCGGACGTCCACCGGACCGTCCTGGGCCAGCGTGGTGGTGATGTCCCACGTCAGCCCGGCAGGGAGGCCGCCGGAGGCCGGAAACGGCCATGCCGTGAGCGTGGAGCCGTCCGACTGGCGAACATCGGCGGCCGGCACAGCGTGCCAGGTGTCGGTGTCACCAACCCGGTACTGGTAGGTCACCCCCGTTTCGGTCGTTTTGCCTTGACCGGTGAGGGAGACCCGCCGCGCCGGCCGATCACCCTCTGCCGGGGTCAGCAGCGCGGCTCCGGAACCGGCGTAGAAGACGTAGGAGGTGGCTGCAGAGATGTTGCCCGCCTTGTCGTGCGCAGTTGTGCTCAAGGTGTGCTTGCCGGCCCGGAAGGTGATCGTGTCGGAGACAGCAGATCCGGTGGTGGCGTGGGTGTGGGCGGCGCCGCCGTCGAGATTCCACACGACCGAGCCCACATCCGTGGTGGGAGGGGTGAAGGTGAATGTCCCGGAGAAGTCCCCGGCGGCGTCCGCTGTGCCCGACCATGCGTTCGCCGGGAAATCCGACGACGCCACTGCTGTCGTGGAAGGTGCCTTCGTGTCGATGGTCAGCGGTTGCGCGGCGGTCCATGCGGAGTAGTCGTGCCCGTCGTAGGCGCGGATCTTCCAGGTGTAGGCCCCGTCGGACAGCGCCGTTCCGGGTTTCCACGTGGCAGCCGTGCCGGAGCCAACGAACGCCGAGCTTCCGGACGCCTTGACCGTGGTCCCGGACAGGATCTGGTAGTCCAGTCGGACGGTGTCGCTGTTGGCGTCGGTGGACTTGGCAGACAGCACCGGGGTGCCGCTGGCCGCGTAGCCGGCTGTGGCTGACGGTGAGGCCGAGAGGGCTGTCGGCGTTCCGGGCGGGGTGTTGTAGGTGATGGACAGCGACGCGGCGCTGGAGAAGCGCTTCAGCTGGGCGTCATTGGTTTCGCTGCTGTTGATCAGTACGAAGCTGATGTTCTGCCAGTGGTTGGCTGCAGCGTTGCCGACCTGGTTCATGAAACTGAACGTCCCCGGAACGGTGGCGCCGTTGCAGGCAGGGCCGAAATTCACCGAGCTCTGCTGGGTCACCTTCCCCGGGGCATTGGTCCAGTTCGTCGAGCTGTCGAAGCCGTTGGTGGACCAGGCCTGCACCGCGTAGGAGGAGCTGGAGCAGTCGGACGACTTGCTCTCTGTCAGCTTCATGTCGGCGCTGAGGACGGTACCGCCCCAGATCGCCGACGGGATGCTCACCCGGTAGTAGGTCCGCTCGATCCCCGTCGGGGCTGAGAAGCCCTGGTAGCCGACGCCGTTGCCTCCGCTGGGCGTGCTGTCGTAGTTCGACGTCGTCGCGTAGGCCTGCTGCACCTCGTTCCAGTGCAGCGTGCTGCCGCTGGCCGGATGCGGCACGTACGCGGGGTCGATGTAGACGGGGAAGACCGTCGACTTCGCCGACAGAAGGGAGCGGTCGGCGACCAGGTGCAGCTTGTGGTCCTTCAGCGTGGCCTTCACCGGCGCTTGGTGCGCCAGGGATCCGGGCCCCTCGGCGCTGGACCGGCTGCCCGCCGACGGCTGGGTCTTGGCATCCGCCCCGTGGGCGGGTGCCGTGACACCGCTGCTCGTCTCGCTGGTAGGTGTGCTGGTGGCGCCAGGGACCGTTGCCGAGTCCCACATCAGGGGCGCCGGCGAGTTGACAAGCAGGCGACCTGCGCTGTCCTTGATGGTCATGTTCCCGCCGGAATCGGTCACCGCGGTCACGCCGTTGCTGGTCGATACGGCCTGCGCCAGGTCAGTCAGGCCCGGGTTCGAGGCAGCCGCGGCGGTCTTGACCACCAACGTCTCCTCCACCCCGCCCCGGGGATCGGCGGTGACGTGCAAGTCCACCCCGTCCAGGACGCCCGCGTAGATCGCGGTCGCACCGGACAGCGACGGGGCCGGCAGCGTGGAGGGCCAAGTCAGCGAAATCGACTTGCCGTCGACCTCCATCGTCGCCAACGCCTTCGAGCCGCCGCCGGACAGCACCAGTCCGGTCTCGGCCGCCACGGGCGTGACAGTGCCGTCGCTCCGCAACTGCAAAGTGGCGTCCAGGTCCACCCATGATCCCTGCCGTTTCGTCCATTTCGGCTGCGCGAACGCGGTGTAGGTCACCGTGCCGTCAGCGTTCACAAACGTCTGCGACGCGTCCGTGCGCTCACCCAGCGCTTCGATCTGACGGTGCTGCAACTGGGCCATCAACCGCGCAGACGGCAAGTCCTGCGCCTGCGCCGGGCCCAGCGCCGTCGACCGTGGTGCTGCCGTGGCGGGTGCATCCGCCCGGGACAAGGCCACTGCCACGCCTGAATCACCGGCCACCACGGCCGCCTCGACAACCAGCGCCATCACCGTCACACACGCGATTCGTCGTAACCAGCGCTCTGTCGGCGAGCCCGGCCACGACACCGCGGACCTGCCCGACCGGCCGCCGCCCGGCGCACCGCGCCGGACTCTCCCCCAACTTCTGGACACGCAATCCCCTCCCACACGGCTGAGCCACAGCTCAGAAGGCCGACGAATCCTCACACTCCCTCAGCGCCCAGCAAAAGAGGGCAAAAGTCGCCATGGCGCACAGTGAACCCGGTTGCCCAAACATTGACCATGAGTTTGTACATTTACGGTAATCACGGCGGGACCACGGCAGGCGCGCATCTCTGCGAACGGGCAAGCTTCTTCAAGTACGAGTAAATAAACCGCACATGTCTGTGGCAAAGGCCATACAGCTCAGCCCGATTGGAACGCTGACCTCCGACAGGTCACGCCTGGGAGACGTCTCGGTTGTTGCCCGCATCCGGCAGCACGCCCCGAAACGTGACAGGCGTCGGCCGACCCGCGGCCTGCTATGGCGTGTATCGAAATGGCTTGGGAGACTGTTGGTTCGTCAGTCCCTAACGAGCTCGTGCATGGTTGTTGGCAGCGCGTGCTTGAGTGGTGTCACGGCTTGTTGATCATGCTGCTCGTCGTGCGGGGAGGGTGGGTCGGGTGGACTGGTCGGCTGCTTGCTGGTCAAACAGAAGGCCGGCGACGGCTTGGACTGTGTCGGGCAGATGATGGCGGTGGCCGTGGTGCCGGGCGAGGGCTCGCCAGTTCTTGAGATGGGCGATGCCGTGCTCGACGGGGATGCGCCGTGAGGAGTGGGCGAATCGGGCCTGTTCGTGGTGGGCCATGAGCCATTGCAGGTGCTCCAGGTGTTTGCCGCGGCGCTTTCTCGGCTGCGTGACGACCTGGCCGTAGGTCTGCGCGGCCAGACCCTGATAGCCGGCGTCGGCGAGGATCTCCAGGTCGATCGTGTCGGCCAGGAGATCGACCAGGCCTGCGTCACGGACTTGCGTGATGTCAGCGACGGAACCGGCCCGGACCTTGCCGCAGAAAAGGATCCGGCCACGGGCGTCGGTGACAACCAGGGCCTTCATGGCGTTCATCCGGCTCTTGCCGGACACGAACCTTGCCCGTCCGGGCTGATGTGCTGCCGGACGCCTGACCCGGATCTCAGTGGCGTCGATGATCCCGGCCTGTCCCGCGGCGCCGAGATGGGCGACCACGTCGGCCAGGGTCCGAAGCCTCACGCCGGCTGCGATCCGGCAGCCCCGGTCGGTGAGCAGCGGACGGATCTCGCCGACAGCACGGGTGATGGTCGAGCGGTCCACACCGAACCAGCAGGCCAGCACGTCGTGAGTAACTGCGTGTCGTAGGTGTACCAGCGTCGCCAGCAGACGGTCGACGAACACCAGCTTGTACTTCGCGCCCCGTACTGCTTCAAAATCCCTTCACAATTGCTGACCTGGTCTGATGCTCCCAACCGGACGACCATCCGGCATCATCGCAACGTGCTCGTACGGATGATCTACCTACTGGCCACCCGGATCTTCGCCTGGCTTGTCCTTCTGTGCCGATCCTCTTCTGCAAAGAACGCCGAGATCCTGCTTCTCCGGCACGAGGTCATGGCGCTGCGTCGACAGGTCGACACCCCGAAACCGACCTGGCCAGACCGCGCCCTGTTCGCAGCCTTGGCCCGGCTGCTGCCGCGGATCCTGCGCAACCATCGGATCGTCTCTCCGCGCACTCTGCTGACCTGGCACCAGCGCCTGGTCAAGCAGAAGTGGACCCAGCCCAAATCGCCAGGACGACCACCGATATCCGATGAGCTGCGCGAACTCATCATCCGGCTCGGCGTCGAGAACCCCCGATGGGGCGCCCGCCGCGTCCACGGCGAACTCCGCCGCCTCGGGCACAGGGTCAGCGCAGCCAGCGTCCGCCGCATCCTGCGTCAGGCCGGCCTCGGACCCGCACCGCGACACCAGTCGCCCCGCGGCGAGTGGGCGGCATTCCTAAAAGCCCAGGCCGACGGCCTGCTCGCCACAGACTTCTTTCACGTGGACACCATCGGGCTGCAACGGCTGTACGCCCTCTTCGTTATGGAGATCGCCACCCGCAGCGTTCACATCCTCGGCGTCACCGCTCACCCCACCGCCGCCTGGGCGAACCAGCAAGCCCGGCAACTCCTTTGGCAACTCGGTGCCCGCGCTGCCGACTTCACCCACCTCATCCGCGATCGCGACGCCAAGTTCACCGCCGCGTTCGATGCCGTCTTCGCCAGCGAGAACATCGCCGTGACCAAAATTCCCCCGAGGAGCCCGAACTGCAACCCGCACGCCGAACGCTTCGTCCGGTCTGTGCGCGAGGAATGCGCTGACCGGCTCCTGATCTACAACCGCGGCCACGCGCACAAGGTCCTTCACGAGTACGCCACCCACTTCAACCGACACCGACCACACCAGGGCCGAAAGCAGCTCGCTCCCCTCGACGACCCGAACATCATCCCCCTCCCTGCAACCCAGATCGAACGGCGGCAAGCGGTCACTGGCCTTATCAACGAATACCACCGGGCAAGTTGATCAAGGGGAAAGGTCCCAGGTCAGAGACAGTGAGGCCGTTTTGAAGCACTACGCGGTGACCATGGTGACCAACGGCGCCGTGGACCGCACCGCCTACGCCTGGATCGCCGACGGTGTGGGCCGCTCCTCGGTCAAGAACACCCTCGCGGTCCTGGTGCGGGTCATGGAGCAGGCCGTCCGCGACGGGCTGATCACCTTCAACCCCGCCCGCATCAGCGGCTGGCAGCGCCAGTACCAGCTCGCCCAGGACGAACTCGACGACCCCCGCTCTCTCGCACTACGCGACTGGGACGCCCTCCAGGAACTCGCCGCGGCCCTCGTCGCCCGCTCCCACGACCACTACCAGGGCTGGGGCGACGTCGTCGTCTTCGCCGTGTGCACCGCGGCCCGCATCGGCGAAGTCTCCGGCGTCCGCGTGCAGGACATCGACACGACGCACTGGATCTGGACCGTCCGCCGCCAGACCACCCCCTCCCCCGGCGGCCTCGCCGACAAGAACACCAAAGGCAAGACCGCCCGCCCCGTCCCCATCATCGAAGAACTCCGCCCGACGGTCGCCGCGGGCATCCTCGCCACCGGCGGCCGCCCAGACGCCAGGCTGTTCACCGGCCCCCGAAGCGGCCGCATCACCACCGCCGTCCTGCGCGACGCCACCCACTGGGACGACGTCGTCCAAGCCCTCGGCCACGAACACCTGCGCCGCCACGACCTGCACCACACCGGCCTGACATGGATGGCCGACGCCGGCGTCCCCCTCCACGTCCTGCGCCTCATCGCCGGACACGGCTCCCTCCACACCACCCAGCGCTACCTCCACCCCGACCTGCAGTCCATCACCCGAGCCGGCCACAGCCTCAGCAACCAGCTCACAGGCACCCGCACCCCGCCACCACCCCCGCCCGCCCTCGCGGCAACACTCCGCCGACTGTAGGAAGTCCACAATCCGCCACTCCGCGACCAGATACCTGGTCCCCAAGAAAACGCACCCTGACCTGCGGGTTTTCTTGAGCCACGGTCCCCCGGCGGTCCCCAGGGACTGACGCACCATCAGTTGGAAATCGTTCCCGAAAATGCCGAAGGGCCCGCTGACCTGGACAAATGCCAGTCAGCGGGCCCTTCGTGCACCGTCGGGACGACAGGATTTGAACCTGCGACCCCTTGACCCCCAGTCAAGTGCGCTACCAAACTGCGCCACGTCCCGGTGCTTGGCCGTTTTCCGGGGTGATCCCGGGTGGCCGTGCACGAGAACAATACCGCACCTCGGGGGGTGTTCGCTCGCACCCTTGGGTGGGGTGGGGGTTACGCAGGGTCGGCGGGTGGTGACGCGGGTGGGGTGGTGGGGGGAGCGGCGGGAGTGGGGGTGGAGGGGGTGAGGGTGTGGCGGCGGGCGTCCTCCGCGCTGTTCTGGGCGCCCAGGGTGCCGAAGTAGAAGCCGGAGACCGTGGCCAGCACGGTCATCAGGGCGGTCACGATGGTCTTGCGGAGGTCGCCGGAGTCCGCGCCGGACGAGAGCATCGCGACCGCCAGGGCGAAGCCGACCAGGGCCAGGATCAGGATGGCGATGACGCTGCGGGTCAGGCCGCGGACGCCGCGGGGCTCGCGCAGGTCGCGGAGGAAGTCGCGGACCTCCTCGTCGGTGGCCGCGCGGTCGATCAGCTGGTCGGTGAGCTGCTGGCGCCAGGCCGTGGCCCGGCGGACGTCCATGATCAGCGGTACGACGGCGACCGCGGCGATGACCACGACGACCGCCGCGATCAGGACGAAGGCCGGGCCGCCCCTGAGGCCGTGGATCGGCTCCCCGGTGCCGGACGCCGTGGTGACGGCGGTCACGACGGGTGAGTACGTCATGGTGGGTCCCCCCAGTGGTTCCGGGCGGGCAGGATCCCAGTGCCCGGCGGGACGGTCAAGCCCGCGGCCGGTTCCGTGGGGCGGTGGTGGGGGGGGTGGCAACCGCCGTACGGAATGGGGTGGTTGGACATCAGTGGCCGGTACATCTGGCCTTATGGCCGTCGGCTCAGCAGAATCGGTGCTGCGGATCTTCACAGCGGCCCCTGCAAGCGGGAGAGCGCTGTCCGCGGCACGGCCGAGCGACGAAGGAGCAGCGACGATGCACGAGGCGGAACCGTCGGAGGGCCTTGCGTACTACGAGGACCCGGGGCCCGGCTCCGGGGCGGTCGCGCCGCGCGCCTGGTGGGCCGTGTCCGACGCGCGCCGGGTGTCGCTGGGGGGCGACTGGCGCTTCCGGCTCTCCCCCACCGCGCGCTCCGCGGACGACTCCTTCGCCCGGCCCGGCTTCGACGCCTCCGGCTGGGACGTGCTGCCGGTGCCGTCGCACTGGGTGCTGCACGGAGAGGGCCGCTACGGGCTGCCCGCGTACACCAACGTGCGCTACCCCTTCCCCGTCGACCCGCCGTACGTGCCGGACGAGAACCCGACCGGCGACCACCTGCGCAGCTTCGACCTGCCCGACGACTGGCCGGGCGGCGCCGCGGTGCTGCGCTTCGAGGGCGTCGAGTCCTGTGCCCGGGTGTGGCTCAACGGGCAGGAGCTGGGCACCTTCAAGGGCAGCAGGCTGCCGGTGGAGTTCGAGGTCGGCGAGGTGCTGCGGCCGCGCGGCAACGTGCTGGCGGTGCGGGTGCACCAGTGGTCGTCCGGCAGCTACCTGGAGGACCAGGACATGTGGTGGATGCCCGGCATCTTCCGCGAGGTCACGCTGATCGAGCGGCCGGAGGGCGCGGTCGCCGACTTCTTCGTGCACTGCGGCTACGACCACACCACCGGCACCGGCACGCTGCGGGTGGACTGCGAACCGGCCGGCACCCTGACCGTGCCGGAGCTGGGGCTCGACATCCCGACCGGCGAGCCGGTGATCGTGCCCGTCGAGCCGTGGTCGGCGGAGCGGCCGCGGCTGTACGACGCGGAGCTGGCGACCGAGGGAGAGCGCATTCCGCTGCGTATCGGCTTCCGTACCGTCGCCGTCGAGAACGGCGTGCTCACGGTCAACGGGCGGCGGATCCTCTTCCGCGGGGTGAACCGGCACGAGTTCGACCCGGACCGCGGGCGCGCGCTGGACCAGGAGACGATGCGCGAGGACCTGCTGCTGATGAAGCGGCACAACATCAACGCCGTGCGCACCAGCCACTACCCGCCGCACCCGGCCTTCCTCGACCTGTGCGACGAGCTGGGCATGTGGGTCGTCGACGAGTGCGATCTGGAGACGCACGGCTTCGAGGAGGTCGGCTGGCGCCGCAACCCGGTCGACGACGAGCGCTGGACCCCGGCGCTGCTGGACCGGGCGGCGCGGATGGTGGAGCGGGACAAGAACCACCCGTCGGTGGTGATGTGGTCGCTGGGCAACGAGTGCGGCACCGGCGCGGGGCTGTCGGCCATGGCCTCCTGGATCCGCGAGCGCGACCCGGCCCGGCCGATCCACTACGAGGGCGACCTCTCCTGCGCCGACACGGACGTGTACTCGCGGATGTACGCCGACCACGCGGAGTCCGACCTGATCGGCCGCCGCGCCGAACCGCCGCTGGCGGACCCCGCTCTGGACGAGCGGCGGCGCGCGATGCCGTACGTGCTGTGCGAGTACGCGCACGCGATGGGCAACGGGCCCGGCGGCCTGTCGGAGTACCAGCGGATCTTCGAGGCGTACGAGCGCTGCCAGGGCGGCTTCGTGTGGGAGTGGATCGACCACGGGCTGCGCCGCACCGCGGCCGACGGGACCGGGTTCTTCGCCTACGGCGGGGACTTCGGGGAGGAGCTGCACGACGGGAACTTCGTGTGCGACGGGCTGGTCTTCCCCGACCGCACGCCTTCGCCGGGGCTGGTCGAGTACAAGAAGGTGATCGAGCCGGTCACGATCACGGGTGACGCGGCACGCGGCGAGCTGACCGTGGCCAACCGGCAGGACTTCGCCGACCTCTCGCAGCTGACCTTCCGCTGGGCGTACGAGGTCGAGGGCGAGACGGTGGCGTCGGGGCGGCTGGAGGTGCCGCCCACCGGCCCCGGGGAGAGCGCTCTCCTCCCCCTTCCGGAGCAGCCCACGGACGGCCTCGGGCGGGAGGCGTACTGGACGGTGCGCGCAGTGCTCGCCGAGGACACCGCGTGGGCCCCCGCCGGGCACGAGGTGGCCTGGGGACAGTTCCCCGCGGCTACTTTGCTGGGCACCGCCCAGCGCGTGCGCCGGGGCCGCCCGCACTCCCCGCGGACGGGCCCGGACGGACTGACGCTGCTCGGCCCGGGTGCCTTCGACCCCGTCACCGGCGCCCTGCGCAGCCTCGGCGGCGTGCCCGTCGAGGCTCCCCGGCTGGACGTCTGGCGGGCGCCCACCGACAACGACCGGGGCATGCCGTGGTTCGCCGAGTCCCGGCTCGCCGACCGGTGGCGAGAGGCGGGCCTGCACCGCCTGCGGCACCGGGTGGTGCGGGTCGCGGTGGGCGGCGACGCCCTGACGGTCACCTCGCGCGTCGCGCCCGCGGCCGCCGACCGCGCCCTGCAGACCGTGCTGACCTGGAGCGCGACCGGCGACCGGCTGCGCCTGGACGTCGAGGTGACGCCCGAGGGCGACTGGGACCTGCCGCTCCCCCGGCTCGGCGTGCGGCTCGGGCTGCCCGCCCGGCTCGACCGCGTCGAGTGGTACGGCGGCGGGCCCGGCGAGGCCTACCCCGACAGCCGCGCCGCCGCCCGTCTGGGCCGCTGGCGGGCCGCGGCGGACGGACTGGCGACCCCGTACGTCCGCCCGCAGGAGAACGGCGCGCGGGCCGGTGTGCGCTGGGCCGAGTTGCGCGGCGCCGACGGGACCGGCCTGCGCATCGAGGCCGCCGCCGCACGGGTCGCGGCCCCGGCCGCGCCCACCGGGCCCGCCTCCGCCCAGGCAGGGTCCACCGCCGCCCAGGCAGGGTCCACCGCCGCCCAGGCAGGGCCCGCCGGGGAGCCCGGCCCGCACGGCGCCGGCGTGCCCGACTTCTGGCTCACCGTCCGGCCGTGGACCACCGAGGCGCTGGACGCCGCCGAGCACACCACCGACCCGGTACGGGACGGCCGGCTGTGGCTGCACCTCGACCACGCGCTGCACGGCCTGGGCAGCGCGTCCTGCGGGCCAGGCACGCTGCCCGAGCACCGGCTGGACGCCGCCCCCGCCGCCTTCTCCTTCCTCTTCGCGCCGCTCGGCCCCGCCGGGCCGGACGCACCGCCCACCGACCGGGAGCCGCAGTGACCGTCACGATCCGCCCGTACCGCCCCTCCGACCTGCCCGCGCTCTACGACATCTGTCTGCGCACCGGCGCGGCGGGCGGCGACGCGTCCGCCGACTACCCGCCTGAGGACCGCGACCTGCTGGGCACCCTCTTCGCGGCGCCCTACGCCGTGCTGGAACCGGAGTCGGCCTTCGTGGCCGACGACGGCACGGGGCAGCCGGTCGGCTACATCCTGGGCACGGCGGACACGCCGGGCTTCGTCGAGCGCTTCCGCGCGGAGTGGCTGCCGAAGGTCGGCGACCGCTGGCCCGCGCCGGAGGGCGACCCGGCGACGCCGAGCGAGGTCATGGCGTGGCTGCTGCACTGGCCGGAGCGGATGATCGTCCCTGCGGTGTCGGGCTACCCGGCGCACCTGCACATCGACCTGCTGCCGGGCCACCAGGGGCAGGGCCACGGGCGGGCGCTGATGAACGCCTTCCTCGGCTCGCTCGCGGACCGCGGGGTGCCCGCGGTGCACCTGGGCATGCTGACGGCGAACGTCTCCGCGCGGGCCTTCTACGACCGGCTCGGCTTCCATGTCATCGACGTGCCGGACGCGGGCGAGCTGACGTATCTCGGGCGCGCCACCTCGTAGAGCGCTCTCCCGCCGTACGGACAGGGTCTGCCCGTACGGCGGGACAAGACCGGCGTCGTCTAGTGGCTGTGCCCGGCCCGGTGGCCGGTGGGGGGACGCCAGGCGGGCGGGTGGGGGCGCTTGCCCCGCTGCATGAGGCCGAGGATGTCCTGGACGGTGACCATCCCGACGACCCGCCCGTCGGACAGGACCAGGATCGGCCGTCCGGCGCTCAGCACACCGTGTTCCAGGACCTCGCCGACCTGTTCGTCCGGCCGGGCCAGGGTGCAGCTCTCCAGCGGCGCGGCCAGGTCCCGTACCCGCACCTCGGCCGTACGTCCGGCCAGGCCCGCGCGCAGGGCTGCGGGTTCGACGACGCCGGTCGGGCGGCCGTCGAGGTCCGTCACGGGGACGACGGGCTGGCCCGCGGCGCCGGGGGCGGTGTCGGTGAGGAAGCGGTCCACGGTCTGCCAGTCCTGGCCGGTGACCGCGGGCCGCATCGCGTCGCCGACCCGGACCCCGCGCACCGCCTCGGCGAGGGTCGCGCGGCGCACCTCCGCGGCGGCGGCCATGGCGACGAACAGTCCGAGCAGGGCGAGCCACAGGCCCGAGCCGCTGCCCGCGAGGAATTCCAGCCAGCCGCCGACGACCATGAGCGCGCCCGCGACCTGGCCGCAGCGCCCGGCGACACGGGCCGCCCGGTCGCGGTCGCCGCGCACGCGCCAGATCACCGCCTGGAGGATGCGGCCGCCGTCGAGCGGGCTGGCGGGGATCAGGTTGAAGGCGGCGAGCAGGATGTTGGCCCAGCCGCTCCAGGCCAGCACGGCGGCGGGCAGCAGTCCGTGCGGGGCGGCGTTCACGCCGACGGCTGCGGCGAGGAACACCCCACCCAGCAGCGCGCTGGTGAGCGGGCCGACCGCGGCGATGACGCCCGCGGTGCGCGCCTTGGCGGCCGTTCCCATCCGGGTGACACCGCCGAGCGCGAAGACGGTCACGTCCTTGACGTCCACCCCGGCCCGGCGTGCGACGAGGGCGTGCGCGGCCTCGTGCGCGAGCAGGCTCAAGGTCAGCAGCAGCGCCCCGGCCACCGCCCACAGCCCGTAGGCCGTGCCGGAGTGGCCGGGGGCCCAGTCGGGGAGCACCCCGGCGGCCAGTCCGTAGGCCAGGACGGCGACGAGCAGCGGCGCGCTCCAGTGCAGCCGCAGCGGGACGCCGGCGATCCGGCCCAGTGGCAGCGATCCGTTCATCGCACCTCCCGTGCCCGGCCGGCCCGGCCGGGCCGGCCGGGCCCGTCGTGGCAGGTTCCCCCGCCGCGCCGGGCGGGGCGCCTTTCCCTTCCAGTTTGCTCCGCCGCGCGCCCGGCCGGAGCCGCCCGGCCGGGCGGACCTGCGAGGAGGGCTTCAGACGCCGTCCGGGGCGGTCTCGGCCGGGGTGCGGGTGATGGCGAGCAGGGCGGCGTCGTCGGCGAGGCGGCCGCCGGTGTACGCGAGCAGGTCCTGGCTGAGGTGCCGCAGCAGGCCGTCCGGGTCGAGGGCGGGCGGGAAGCCGGCGACGCGTTCGGCGAGCGGGTAGAAGACGCCCTGCGCCGAGCGCGCCTCGATCAGGCCGTCGGTGTAGAGCAGCAGCGTGTCGCCGTCGCCGTACGGGATCGGCTCGTCCTTCGCGCCGCCGGCCACGAGCAGGCCGGAGCCGAGCGGTGGCGCGGGGTCCGTGCACCGGGTGGCCGCGACCCGGCCGTCGGCGCGGATCAGCAGCGGCGGCGGGTGCCCGCAGCAGGCCATCCGGACCTCGCCGCCGCGGTCGGGCACCTCCAGCAGCAGGGCGGTGACGAAGTGCTCGCCGGGGTCCTCGCGCTCGTCCGCGACCTCCTCGATGTCACGGTTGATGCGCTCCTCCAGGGACTCGGCGAGTTCCGGGAGCGTCGGGCAGTACCGCGCGGTCTCCCGGAAGGCGCCGAGGACCGCCGCGGCCTCCGCGATGGCGGGCAGGCCCTTGCCGCGGACGTCCCCGATGATCAGCCGGCTGGTGTCGGGACGCCGCCGGGTGACGGCGAACAGGTCGCCGCCGATCTGGGCGTCGTCCTCGGCGGCGAGGTAGCGCCAGGCGATCCGCAGCGCGCCGACCCGGCCGGGCGGGGGCCGCAGCAGGACCCGCTGGGCGGTCTCGGCGACGAGTCTGGCCCGGGTCAGCTGGCGGGAGCGGCGCTCGCGGACGTAGCTGAAGAAGACCAGCAGCACCGAGAGCAGGATCAGGGCGACGAACTGCCACACCCTGACCACCGTGCCCGCGCCGCCGCCCGCCCAGGTCACGACCGCCTGCCCGCCCGCGGCCACGAGGGCGATCAGCGCGGTGCGCCCCGGCCCGGAGAACGACGCCGTCAGCGCGGGCGCGACGACCAGCATGGGGCTGAGGAAGACCTCCCGGGGCGACACCACGTCGGCGACGGTGATGACGATGACGAGGGCGAACGGAACCAGGAGCGCCAGGCCGGGCGTCCGCTCCGGCAGGTCTTCCAGCCTCCTGAGGTCCATACGCCCGATTTTAGGATGTCCCGCACATTACGGGCACGAGCGCGGCCGCCCCGCGGGTCGGCCCGGCGGGACCCGGTGCCGTCAGGCCTCCGCGGCCAGCTCGGGCACCGCGGCACCCGGTGCGGCGGGGGGCCAGGGCGCCCAGCCGGCCGCGGGGGTGACCGACACGGCCCGCCACCACGGGTCGGGGGCGGGGCAGGCGGCGGGCTCGAAGGGCTCGCCGACGCGCGGGGTCGCGGACTGCTGGCCGGCGGCGCGGGCGGCGAGCATCGTACGCTCGGCGGGCTCGGCCCAGGGGTGGAAGGCCAGGTTGAAGGTGCCCCAGTGGATGGGCAGCAGGACGCCGCCGGGGCGGCCGCCCTGGAGGTCGAGGTGGGCGCGCAGGCCCTCGTCGGGCGTCATGTGGATGTCCGGCCACTGGCCCGGGTCGGGCACGCAGTCGCAGGGCTCGCCCGGCGGGCAGCTCGCGTGGGCCTTCGGCCAGAACTCGCTGTAGGCGCCGATCTGGATCATCGTGGCGTCGAAGGGGCCGTGCTCGGCGCCGATGTCGGCGAAGCCGGGGAAGTAGCCGGTGTCGCCGCTGTGGAAGATCCGGTGGGTGCCGTCGGTGACCGCCCAGGACGCCCACAGGGTCTGCTGGCGGCCGCGCAGCCCGCGCCCGCAGAAGTGCCGGGCGGGGGTGGCGGTCAGGGTGAGCCCGGCGACCTCCGCCGACTCGTTCCAGTCCAGCTCGCGCAGCCGCGCCGCGGGCACGCCCCAGTGCTCCAGGTGCGCGCCGACGCCCAGCGGGACGGCGAACACGACGTCGCTGCGCACGAGTTCGACGATCGTGGGCATGTCGAGGTGGTCGTAGTGGTCGTGCGAGATCACCACCACGTCCACGCCGAGCCCGTTGACGGCGGACAGCGGCAGCGGCGCCGGGTGGACACGCTTGGGGCCCGCGAACGGGAAGGGCGAGCAGCGCTCGCCCCACACCGGGTCGAACAGCACGCGCCGGCCGCCGATCTCGGCGAGCACGGTGGAGTGACCCGCCCACGTCAGCCGCAGACCGGACGCCGGCGGGGTGGCGATGTCGGCGAGCATGGTGGGGTGGACGGGGATCCGCCGCGCGGGCTTGCGCGGGATCCGCGCCTCCTTGCGGAGGTTGGCCGGCAGGGACCTGAAGAAGTCCGCGCCGGGGCCCGTGCCCGTCGCGGTCGGGTTGACGAAGGCGCCGTCGGCGTAGTTCGGCGAGTTCAGGATGCGTTCCAGGCGGGCACCCGTCGGGTCGGCCCCGAACGGCGCGGGGCGCGCTTTCACAAGACGGGACGGCGGACGGCCGGCGCTGGTCACGAGTCCTCCAGGCACACACGATCGTATGGTCGGCGGATCATCCGCCTGTTCCATTATGCGGGGGCGCGCCGATCTTGACCGGGCACACCCCGCCCCTCGCCCGGATCGCGGGCCCCGAGGGCGACACGCAGCCCGTCGCGTACGGGACGGTAGCCCAGCCGGTGGTAGAGGCCGTTGCTGACCGGATTGGCCAGGTCGGTGATCAGCAGGACACGGTGCACGCCCGCGTCGAGCGCGGCCTGCGACACCGCGGTCACCGCGCCGCCCGCATAGCCCCTGCCCCGCTGCCCGGGAGGGGTGTAGACGGCCACCACCCGCACGGAGCCCGCGACTTCGAGGGTGCGCCCGGCCATCGCGACCGGCTCGCCGCCGGGGCCGATCCACAGGGTGCGCAGACCGTGCAGGATCGCGTCGTCGGCGACCGTTTCACGCCCCGGGGTGCCGTGGCCGATCTCGGCGTCCGCCTCCCGCTGCCACCGGATCAGCAGCGCCCGGTCGGCCGCGTCCGCGACACGGGCGTGACCGGGCGGCGCGGGCGCCCGCGGGGTCAGCGTGCCGAGTTCATGGAAACGGATGCGCTCGACGACGCGGTACGGAGCGCGGACCCGCGCCGACCAGGCCTCGGCGAACGCCGTGACTGCCTCGTGATCGCCCCGCACCTCCGCGGGAGGTGCGTCCGCCCACACCGCGGCCAGCTCGTCCGCCGCGGCGGCGGGGGCCCGGGTCAGCAACGGAGGGTGCGGGGGCGTCCGCAGAAAGGCCGCCCGGACGGCCCCGGCGGCCTCCGGGCGCCACCACCCGAAGACGGGCGGCTCCTGACCGTACGCGGCGAGGCCGCGGCGGCGCAGGGTGTCGGTCACCGTCAACAGGACGGAGTTCTCCACCGGATCGGCGAGCAGGAACGGCTCGGCATCGCGGAGGAAGTCGGCGGGGCTGTGGCTGAAGGTCCATCCCATGCGCCCCATCCTCACGCGCCCGCCCCCCACGGCGCACCCGGCTTTCCCACCCACCGCGGCAGCGCAATCGCCTGGCGCCGCACCGGGCTGCCCTTCGCGGTGGTCGCCGCGACCTCCCGCCGGTGACCGGCTGGTCTCCCCCATAGCTTCGCCGGGGAGGTACCCCCACGTGCCCCCGGGTCATTGCCACCTGCGGCAGCAGCCCACCCTCCCCCGGTGGGGGCCGAGCGCGCAGTTCCCCGCGCCCCTACGCCCCAGGCTGCCTCTCACGGTGAGCCTCGCGACCCTCCCACCGTCGTGGCTAATCGCGCCGTTCCTCGCGCCCCTACACCCCAGACTGCCACTTGCGGTGGGCGTCGCGACCT
>NZ_JBSGHL010000054.1:30152-60389 GCF_053604375.1 Streptomyces sp. NPDC004031
ACTTCCCGCCATCGTGGCTAATCGCGCCGTTCCTCGCGCCCCTACACCCCAGACTGCCACTTGCGGTGGGCGTCGCGACCTTCCCGCCATCGTGGCTAATCGCGCCGTTCCTCGCGCCCCTACACCCCAGACTGCCACTTGCGGTGGGCGTCGCGACCTTCCCGCCATCGTGGCTGTCGCGCAGTTCTCCCCCAGAGCTTCGCCTGGGAGGTGCCCCCACCGGCAGGCAGCCGCCATCGCTCCTGGAGGGGGACGGTGCGGGGTGCCCCCGCAGGAATGCGCTGCCGGTCCCTTCACCAACTCGGGAAGAGGGTGAAGGCGCATTCCGAGGAGGTGCCCCGTGGCGGCCCCCGACCCGCCCACCGGCGCGCCGCGCAAAGGGGCGCGAGGAACGGCGCGAGCAACCACCCACCCACCGCAAGGTCGCGCACCGCACCGCACACCGCAGAACGAAGCGCCCCGCGCCCCCACGCAGGGGCCACGGGGCGCGAGCCCCCCGCATAAGGGGACCCTCAGGCGTCAGCCGCTCTTGCGGCGGAATTCGCGCGGCCCCCCGGCGCGCCCATGGGCGCCGTGGATCTTCGAGGTGTCGGGCCCCGCCCCGTTCGCCCCGCCCGCGCGGCCCCCGCCGCGCTTGCGTTCGAGGGCCTCGCGGAACTTCCGCTTCACATCGTCCTCGGCGCCCGGCGCTTCCGCGCCCTCCGCGCCCTCCGCGGCCTCGGCCGCACCACCGGCGTCCCCGGCGTCCGCCGCGACCGCGGCACCCGCACTCCCGGGCTCGGATGTCTCTTCGGCCGCGGGGGCCTGCTGTTGGTCGGTCATGTCACCAGAGTGGCACGTCGGAGCCGCCGCGCCCACCCGATATCGCCGGGACGGGCGGCGCGTGTACGGTTCCGGTCACGCCCTCGCGAGGAGGATCAGATCCATGACCTGGCTGTTGTACGGCGCCACCGGCTACACCGGCCGCCTGATCGCACGCCGTGCCGTCGCCCTCGGTATGCGGCCCGTGCTGGCCGGCCGCAGTGCCGCGAAGGTGGTTCCGTTCGCTGCCGAACTGGGCCTGGAGCACCGGGTGTTCGGGCTGGACGACGCGGCCGCGGTGCGCCGCGGACTGGCAGGTGTGGAGAGCGTGGCGCACTGCGCGGGCCCCTTCGTGCGGACCGCGCTGCCGATGGCGCGGGCGTGCGTGGAGTCCGGCACGCAGTATCTGGACATCACCGGGGAGATCGACGTCTTCGAGTCGCTGCACGCGCTGGGGCCGCGGGCCGCGGCCGCGGGCGTGACGCTGCTGCCGGGCGCGGGCTTCGACGTGGTGCCGACGGACTGCGTGGCGGCGCTGCTCGCGGCCCGGCTGCCGGACGCGACGCAGCTGGACCTGGCGTTCCTGACCGGCGGCGGGGCGAGCCCCGGCACGGTGCGCACGGTGGTGGAGAGCGCCGCGGAGGGCGGGCGGCTGCGCTCGGGCGGTGAGATCCGCGCGGTGCCGTTCGGTTCGCGCCAGGTGCGGGCGGCCTTCCCGTCGGGCGCGCGGACCGTGGTGTCGGTGCCGTGGGGCGACGTCAGCACCGCGTACCACTCGACGGGCATCCCGGACGTCACGACGTACACCGCGGTGCCCTCGCCCGCGCTCGCGGCGGGCCGGGTGCTGCGGTTCGGGCCGCTGCGCGGGGTGCTCGGCGGCGCGGCGGGGCGGCTGGTGCGGGGGCCGGGCGAGCGGTCCCTGAACGGTACGGGCTGCGAGGTGTGGGGACGGGCGCGGGACGCGGCGGGCAACACCGTGACGGCGACGCTCACCGGGCCCAACGCGTACCGGCTGACGGTCGATTCGGTGCTGCGGATCGTGCCGCGGCTGCCGGAGCTGCCGGACGGCTTCCAGACCCCCTCGCGCGCGCTGGGCGCGGATTTCGCGGGCACGCTGGACGGTGTCGCGGTGACGGTCGCGACGCTGCACTGAGGCAGGCGGGGCGCGCACCGGGCGCGGGACACGGGACGTCCCCGTGGCCGGTCGGTGAGCGGTGGCCGGGCGGTACGAGAAACCGCCCGGCCACCACCCTCCTTTTTTCTCTTCCCCGGTGATGGTTGGTCAGTGGGGCCGCGGGTCAGGCGGCCTTGCGGCCGACGCCGCCGTAGACGCCGATCGACGCCAGCTCGTCCGGTCCGGGTGGCGGCCCGTCGGGGCGCCACAGCGGCACCCGGACGAGGCCGGGGGCGAGCAGGTCGAAGCCGTCGAAGAAGTCCAGCACCCGGTCGTACGGGCGCAGGCTGAGTTCCGCGGTCGCGGTGCGGTAGACGGAGACGGCCTCGCCGACCCGGTCGGCGTGGAAGTCGTCGGTGCCGTGCGAGAGCACCAGGTGGCTGCCGGCGGGGAGCGCGTCCCGCAGCGTGCCGACGATGCCCGCGGGGTCGTCCGCGTCCCCGACGAAGTGCAGGACGGACGCGAGAAGGACGGCGACGGGTTGACGTAAGTCGATCATCCGGGTGACCTCGGGCATGGCCAGCAGGGCGTCGGTGTCGCGCAGGTCGGCCAGCGCGAAGGAGGTGTTGCCGGTGCCGAGCAGCCGGGCGGCGGCGTGCGCGGCCACGATCGGGTCGTTGTCGACGTACGCGACGCGCGCGCCGGGTGCCACGGCCTGGGCGACCTCGTGGGTGTTGGGCGAGGTCGGGATGCCCGTGCCGATGTCGAGGAACTGCCGGACACCGCTCTCCGCCAGATGTCCCACCGCCCGGCGCAGGAAGTCGCGGTTGGCGCGGGCGCTGTCCACCACGGCGGGCGCGGAGCTGATCACCTGCTGCGCTGCCTCGCGGTCTACGTGGTAGTTGTCCTTGCCGCCCAGATAGAAGTCGTACATGCGGGCCGGGTGCGGCCTGCTGGTGTCGATACCGCCGTACCACCCGGCGGACTGCTGCTGCTGTGCGACCACGGCTCCCCCTCGTCTCTTTTCCCTCGCTGCTGCGCGGTGCCGGTCCGGCTGCGTCCGGCAGTCGGCGTTCGGCGTTCGGCTGTTGGCGTTGCGTGTCAGAGCTTCGTGCCGACGCCGGCGTACCCCCCGATACGTGCCAGCTGCCCGGCGGTCGCCAGCGGTCCGTCCGGTCGCCACAGCGGCGGCTGGACCAGGCCGGGGTCCTCCAGGTCGAACCCGTCGAAGAAGCCCAGGATCTGCTCGTAGGGCCGGGTCACGGTGGTGGCGGCGCGGTGGTCGCGGTGGAAGCCGCGGGCCTCGTCGACACCGGACTCCGGCGGGTGGAAGTCGGCGGTGGCGTGGCTGAGGACCAGTCGGCTGCCGGCCGGCAGCCGGTCCCGGTAGGCGGCCACGAGCGCGGCCGGGCGGGCCTCGTCGGGCACGAAGTGCAGGACGGCCGACATCATGAGCCCGATCGGCCGGTCGAAGTCGATGAGCTTGCCGATGGTGGGGTGGCCCAGCACGGTCTGCGGGTCGCGCAGGTCGGCCAGGAAGAAGCCGGTGTTGGCGACGCCCAGCAGGTGCGACCCGGCGTGCGCGGCCACGATCGGGTCGTTGTCGATGTACGCCACCCGGACGTCGGGGGCGACCGCGTGCGCGACCTGGTGGGTGCTGGGCGCGGTGGGGATGCCGGTACCGACGTCGACGATCTGCCGGATACCGCTCTCCACCATGTACCGCACCGCCCGGCGCATGAAGGCCCGGCTCGCCCGCGCGGTGGGCACGATGTCCGGGAAGACGTCGATGACCCGCCGGGCGGCTTCCCGGTCCACCGCGAAGTGGTCGCCGCCGCCGAGGTAGTAGTCGTAGACACGGGCCGGGTGCGGCCGCGCGGAGTCCGGCTCCGCGACGGTGGACACCACGGTGCGTGCGACGGTGGATACCTGGTACATCAACTGCCCTCCTCCGGTTGCTTCATGACAGGACGGTGCGGGCGGTACCGATGGAGCGGGTGGTACGGATGGTACGGGCGGTGCGGGTAGTGACGGCAGTACGAGTGGTACGGACGGTACGGGTGACGGGTCAGCGCTTGACGCCGACACCGCCGTAGAAGCCGATGTGCGCCAGTTCCTCGTCCGACGGCACCGGCTCGTCCGGACGCCACAGCGGCGGCTGGACCAGACCGGGCTCGACCAGCTCGAAGCCGTCGAAGAAGTCGAGCACCTGCGCGTGCGAGCGCAGGGTGAGGGTCGCGGTGGCCTGCCGGTCCTTGTAGACGTCCCGGGCCTCCCCCGCGTCGCCGTCGAGTTCGTGGAAGTCGCCGGTGGTGTGGCTGAGGATCAGGTAGCTGCCCTTGGGCAGGGCGTCCCGGTAGGCGGCGACCAGGGCGGCGGGATCCTCGTCGTCCCGGACGAAGTGCAGGATCGCGACGAGCATCAGACCCACCGGCCGGTCGAAGTCGATCAGCTCGCGGAGGGTGGGGTGCCCGAGGATGCTCTGCGGGTCGCGCACGTCGCCGAGGAAGAAGCCGGTGCTGCCCGCGCCCACCAGGTGCGCGCCCGCGTACGTCGCCACGATCGGGTCGTTGTCCACGTAGGCGACCCGCGCGTCCGGGGCCACCGCCTGCGCGGTCTGGTGGGTGTTCGGCGCGGTGGGGATGCCGGTGCCGATGTCGATGAACTGCCGGACACCGCTCTCCGCAAGGAACCGCACCGCGCGGTGCATGAACGACCGGTTGCCGCGCGCCATGGACACGATGTCCGGGAAGAGGTCGATGACGCGCTGCGCCGCCTCCCGGTCCACCTCGTAGTTGTCCCGGCCGCCGAGGTAGTAGTCGTACATCCGGGCAGGGTGCGGCCTGCTCGTGTCGATGTCCGCGGCGGTGAATCCCTGGTCGGTCAAGCCGTCCTCCGGTCGGTGGCCTCGCTGGTGTGCGGGCTCTTGCATGCTGTGGTGCGGGGCGGTGCGGTGGTGATGCGGTGGTACGGGCCCTGCGGGTGGTACGGGGTGGTGCGGGGGGCGGTTCAGCCGAGCAGGAAGTCCGCTTCGCCGGCTTTGGCGCCCAGGATGAAGGTCGCGATCTCGTGGTTGGTGTAGATCAGCGCGGGACCGTCGGGGTCGGTGGACTGGCGGATGGCCACCCGTCCGTCGTTGAGCCGCTTCGCCTCGACACAGGAGCCGCCGTTGCCGCCGCTCCATGGCTTGCGCCAGCCGTCGACCCCGAGTTCGTTGGCGGGCATCCCGTTGTAGATGCCGTCGACCACGTCCTCGTAGCCGCAGATGCCGTCATTGCCGACGCGATCCATCGTTCAGATCTCCTTGCGCATGCCATCGAGGATGGCTTTGGTGCTGTGTGCTGGCGCTGCTTGCGCGCACATCCGGTCCAGCGCCTCCAGGAAGGCGGAGACGTCGTCCCGCTCGTCGAAGTAGACGCCGCTGACCAGGCTCTCGGAATAGGCGATGTCCGGGATCTCCTGGAGCTGGAACCGGAAGATGTGGAAGGGCCCGTACATCGCCGGGTGCGGGCCGGCGGCGAACGGCATGACCTGGAGCCGGACGTTGGGCAGCTCCGTGGCCTCGACCAGCCGGGCGATCTGCTCGCGCATGACCTTGCGCCCGCCGATGGGGCGGCGCAGCACCGTCTCGTCCATGACCACCCACAGCAGCGGCGCCTTCTCCTTGCCCAGCAGCGACTGGCGTTCGGTCCGCAGCGTCACCAGCCGGTCGACCTCGGCGGCGGGGGTGTGCGGCTGGCCGGCGCGCAGCGTGGCGCGGGCGTACTCCGCGGTCTGGAGCAGGCCCGGTACGTAGTGCGGTTCGTAGGCGCGGATGACCGAGGCCTCGCCCTCCAGGCTGACGAAGGCGCTGAACCAGTCCGGCAGGACGTCGCGGAAGCTGTGCCACCAGCCGGGGCGGTTGGCCTCGCGGGCAAGAGCGAGGAAGCCGGAGACCTCCTCGGGCGAGGTGACGCCGTAGGTGTGGAGGAGCTTTTCGACATAGGGGAGTTTGAGCCCGACCTCGGCCTTCTCCATGCGGCGGATCGTGGCGTGCGTGACGTCCAGCTCCCGGCCGGCCTGCTCGAAGCTGATACCGGCCTGCTCGCGCAGATCCTGCAGGCGCTTGCCCAGCACCATGCGCAGGACGGTGGGCGCTCCGCCCGGCCGGGGGTCCATCACGGTGTGTCCTCCTCCAACTCCCGTGGCTGAGAAGCAGTCTGTCATGTTGTCAGCGCACACAACAGCATGTAGCGCCGATTCTGCAAATTACAGATCGGACCTTGCCATGTGTCCCACGCGACCCTCATAGTTGCAGAGTGGTTCCTTCACCTGATGCCCTCCGGTGTGAACGCCGAGACGGTGTCGGCCTCCCCGGTCGCCGTGACGTGTTCCGGCTGCCCGCGCTGAGCGCGTCCGTCGCGGACGCCCGCGGGCGGATACGCGCTCGCCTGCACGAGTGGGGGCTGTGCGCGGAACTGCGCGACGACGCGAGCCTCGTGGTGACGGAGCTGTTCACCAACGCCGTACGCCACACCGACAGCGAGAAGATCACCTGCGCGCTGCACGACGCGGGAAGCGTCGTCCGGGTCGAGGTCACCGACCAGGGCCGGGGCGGCGGGGTCCCCGCGCAGGGGTGTGCGGGCGCCGACGAAGAAGGCGGGCGGGGGCTGCTGCTGGTCAGCGTGCTCTCGCTGGCATGGGGGTCGGATCCGGCGGAGGACGGTACGGGGCGGGTGGTGTGGGCCGAACTGGCCTCGCACCGCCCGCCCCGCTGACGTACCGCCTCCGCCGGGTCCGGCGGCCGGGAGCGCCGCGGCGCCAGGCCTTGCGGTGTTCTCCAGGCCCTGCGGCGTTGTCCGGGCCCCGCGGTGCTCTCTAGGCCCGGCGGTCGAGCGGCAGCAGGTCGGGGCGCTTGGGCACGACGTGGTCGCCCGAGGACTCGCCGCGCAGCCGGCGGCCGATCCACGGCACCAGGTACTCCCGCGCCCACTGGATGTTCTCGCGGCGCACCGCGGAGTGCGGGCGGCGGTCCTGCGGCGGCCAGGGCGCGTCCGGATCGGCGGGCGTGTCGAGCCCGAGCACCTGCGCGGCGCGCAGCGCGACCCGGGTGTGCCCCTCGGGTGACAGGTGCAGCCGGTCGTCGCTCCAGGCCCGGCGGTCCTGCACCGAGCGCAGCGACCACAGGTCGAGGACGGGGCAGCCGTGCCGGTCGGCGATGGCCCGCACATGGGCGGTGTACGTGGCGATCTTGCCGCGCAGATGGCGCAGCACCGGCACCCCGCGGGTGTCGAAGCCGGTGCACACCAGGACCGTGCCGACCGCGCCCGCCAGGTCGGCGACGGCGGCCTCGAAGCGCTCGGCGATGGCGTCGGGGTCGCTGCCCGGACGCAGGATGTCGTTGCCGCCGGCGCAGAAGCTGACCAGGTCGGGGCGCAGCTCGACGGCCCGCGGCACCTGCTCGGCGACGATCCGGTCCAGCAGCCGGCCGCGTACCGCGAGGTTGGCGTAGCGGAAGTCCTGTCCGGCCTGCCCCGTTCCGGCGCCCGCTGCCGCGCGCTCCCGGGCGTCCTCGTGGCGGTCGGCGAGCAGGACGGCCAGCCGGTCCGCCCAGCCGGCGAAGGAACCGTCCGGGCCGGGGTCGCCGACACCCTCGGTGAAGCTGTCCCCGACGGCCGCGTACGAGCCGATCGGCCCGGTCGTCCCGGCACCGGCCCCGCCGCCGGGCGGCCGGACCTGCCACCCCGGTTGTTCCGGCGGTTCCTGTCGTCCCTGCGAATCATCAGCCACGACTGGCATTTTTCTCCTCCGGCTGTGACCTACGCGACCGTAAGGAGGGGTTGACGGGACGTGATTCATCCCACCAGGTCAAACCCGCCGCAGATGGAATACGGCGGCGTCCAGGTCGCCGGACAGCGTGGTGCGCAGCCCGCGCTCGGCGAGCACCGCGCCGCGCTGGACGACACCGGTGGTCACATCGCGGTAGCGGGCGCCGCGGTCCAGGCCGCGCAGCCGCAGCGGCGGCACGGGCACGCCGAAGCCCTGCGCGGGCAGCCAGGCGAGCACCACGGTCTCGGGCCCGCGGACGAACTGCACGGCGGTCAGGCCGCCGCCGCCCGGCGGGCGCAGCCGGTACAGCTCGCCGAACTGCACGACCGGCCGCACCTGCTGGTGGAGCGCGATCCAGCTGGCCGCCTCGGCGCGTTCCTCCGGGCCCAGCTCCAGCAGGTCGGCGCCGATACCGAGGGCGCCGGCCATGGCGCTGACGAAGCGGAAGCGCAGCGAGCTGCGGCGGTGGTTGAGGCCGGGGGCGGAACCGCCGGTGACCAGGGTGGCCATGACGCGGGCCGGGTGCAGCTGGCCGAAGCCGTGCTGGACGGTCAGCCGGTCGAGCGGGTCGGTGTTGTCGGAGGTGCCCAGCCGGTCGGTGCGGGCGAGGATGCCGAGGTCCACCCGGGTGCCGGAGGCGCAGGACTCGACGGTCAGGCCCGGGTGCTCGGCCCGGACGCGGTCGAGGAGCGCGTAGAGGCCCGCGGTGCGGGCGCGCTGGTCCCCGGCGGCTGCGGAAGAGCGTTCTCCCGCGTGGGCGGCCGGGTGCCGGTCCAGGTCCCAGACCAGGTGGTCGACGGGGGCGCTGTGCAGCAGGGCGCCGATCGCGCCGGCCAGGTGGTCGCGGACGTCGGCCCGCGCGAGGTCCAACTGCAGTGGTCCGCCGTGCCCGGCGGCGCCGTCCGCGGGCCGCAGGAGCCAGTCGGGGCGGGTACGGGCGAGGTCGGAGTCGGGGCCGACGGTCTCGGGGGCGATCCGTACGCCGAAGCGCATGCCGAGCGCGTGCACCTCGTCGGAGAGCGTTTTCAGGCCATCCGGGGAGCGTCCGGCGGCCGGGTCGGCGTCGCCGGTGAGGGCGCGGTCGCCGAGCCGCGCGCCCGGCGGGCCGTCGTCGACGACGTACAGCTCGACGCCCATCGCGGCCGCCCGCCGGGCGAGTTCGGCCTGCCCCGGCGTCCCGCGCCGGGGAGCGCCGTACGGGCCGGGGAACGGGTCGTACGCCCCCTCGCCGTCCGAAGCGTCGGCGGCGTCCGCGGCGTCCGCGGCGTCGAGGGAGCCCGCCGCCGCCCCGCCCTCCGCGGCCCGCATTACCTCCGCCGTGTCCGGATCGCCGGCGCCGTCCGCGGGCGCCCCTCCGTAGCAGGCCACCGGGCGCAGCTGCCAGGCGCCGGGCACGACGTGGTCGAGCTGGTGGGCGTGCCACGCCCGGCTGGCCGCCCCGAAGCCGCCGTCGGTCCACAGCCCGGCGAAGACCGGGCTGACGCAGCTCGCGCCGGGTTCCAGTTCGACGGGGGCGGCGCCCTCGCTCCCGGTGCCCCCGGTGGCCCGGACCAGGCCGTCCGGCAGCCGGGAGACGGCGATGTGCCAGGGGCCGGACCAGGCCAGCGCGGCCGTCCACACCTCGCCGTGCTCCTCCCCCGCGTCGCCCGCGTCCAGTGCGAACCACGGCAGGTGGCGCTGCCCGGCGGTTCCCGAGCCGCCGCCGAGCAGCTGGTCGCCGGGCGGCAGCGGGGCGCGGTCGAGCTGCGACTCGGCACCCCACCGGCTGTGCAGGCGTGACATCCGCCAGCCGTCGCGCTGCGGCAGTGTCCAGCAGGCGGCGTCGGCGCGCAGCAGTTCCAGCCGACCGCCGGGGCCGCCGGCGACGTGTGTCGCGGTGGTCCAGCGCTCCACGACGTCGCTGCCGCGGCGCATCCGGTAGTGCAGCGTGAGGTCGAGGTGGTGGTGCGAGTCGTGGAAGTGCAGCCGCAGCTCCTGCCCGGCGGCGCCGGCCCCGGCGGTGATCTCGTACTCCTCGAAGCACCATTCGGCGCCGCCCGGGTGCCGGGGGCGTACGGCCAGGGCGGCGGGCGGCGCACCCGGGACGCCCGCGCCGGGGAATTCCGCCCGGGGGTCCGGTGCGGGCCCGAACGGGCGCTGTGCGCACGGCGGTTCGGCGGCGAGCGCCTCGGCGTCGCCCAGGGCGATACGGCGCCCCCAGTGCAGGTGCAGCAGCTCGTCGCGCTCGGTCAGGTGCAGGGCATAGCTGCTGCCCGGTCCCGACAGCAGCCACAGCCGGCCGTAGCCGCCCGTCTCGATCATTCGCACTCCCCCACTTTCCGGCCGCCGCACGGCCGGATCCGGACATCATCGGCCAGGTCCGGCAGGAGGGGCAATGGTTGCACTCGCGGGAGTCCCCCGGCCGCCACATACCGCTCGGTACGCCGTGAGCCGCGCTGCCGTATCGTCGGGAGTGCCCCAGCATGACCCAGCAGCGAGCGACGAGGAGCGCCGGTGACGCAGGAAGTGCGGCAGACCGTTCCGACAGGATCCGACCCCGAGCCCGAGCCACGGCTGACCGGCGTGCGGAACTTCCGCGACGTCGGCGGCCTGCCGACCGAGGACGGCCGCCGGGTCCGGCGCGGGGTGCTCTTCCGCAGCGGCCACCTGGCGCACGCGACGGCCGAGGACGCCGCGTACCTCCAGGGGCTGGGCCTGCACACCGTGTTCGACTTCCGCAACGCCGACGACATCGCGCTGGAGGGCCCGGACACCGCTCTCCCGGGCACCCTCAACCTCAATATGCCGCTCAGCGACCCGGCCGAGGGCGCCGAGTTCTGGAAGACGGTCCGCAATGGCGACCTCCCGGCGCTGCGGGCCGCGCTGGCCGAGGGCCGGGGCGCGGCGCGGATGACGCTGGCCTACCGGCAGCTGGTGCTGGAGCGCACCGCCGAGCACGGCCGGATGCTGGAACTGCTGACGGAGCCGGGCCGCCCCGCGGTCCCGGCGCTGCTGCACTGCGCTGCGGGCAAGGACCGCGCGGGCACCTCGGTCGCGATCATCCTGCTGGCGCTGGGGGTCGAGCGGGACGCGATCGAGGCGGACTACCTGGAGAGCAACGCCAAGCACCGCCGCTACAAGGTGGTGCGCGGCGACGGCAGCACCGGCACCGCGATCGACCCGGAGATCAGGGAGCTGCTCGATCCGCTGTTCGAGGCGCGGGTCGACTATCTGCGGGCGGCCTTCGCGACCGTCGAGGAGCGCTGGGGCTCGGTCGACCGCTATCTCTCCGAGGGCCTGGGCCTGACGCCGGAGCGCCGCGCCCGGCTGCGCGAGCACCTGCTCGACGGCTGACCCGCCGGTGACGGGGGCCGGGTGCGGACCCGGCCCCCGTCCGTACGGCTACCGGTTCGCGACCGCCTGCTTGATCAGGGTCTTGCCGAAGTCCCACATCAGGCCGCCGCCCCCGTGGGCGTCGTCCATCACCGCGGTGAAGGCGGTCACGAAACGGTCGACGTCCGCCTCGTCCACCACCAGCGGCGGGATCAGCTTGATGATCTCGACATGGTCGCCGGAAACCTGGGTGAGGATGTGGTGCTTCTGCAGCAGCGGGACCACGACCATCTGGGCGAACAGCCCCTTGCGGGCGGTCTGCAGCATCGTCCAGCGGCTGCGCAGGCCCAGCGACTTGGGGCGGCCGAACTCGATCGCGATCATCAGGCCACGGCCGCGCACCTCCTTGAGCATCTCGTACTGCCCGGTGAGCGCGGCCAGCCGGTCGCGCAGCAGCTCGCCCATCGCCCGGGAGTTCTCCACCAGCCGCTCGTCCTCGACGACCGACAGCGTCGCCAGGCCCGCGGTCATCGCCTGGGCGTTGGAGCCGAAGCTCGCGGAGTGCACGAGCACCCGGTCCATGGAGGAGTAGACCTTCTTGAAGATCCAGTCCTTCCCGAGCGTGGCGCCGACCGGCACGTAACCGCCGGAGAGCGTCTTGGCGACGGTGACGAGGTCCGGCTCGACGCCCTCCTCGTGCTCGTACGCCCAGAACTTCCCGGTGCGGCCGATGCCGGTCTGCACCTCGTCGCAGATCAGCAGCGCCTTGTGCTTGCGCAGCAGCTCCTGGGCCGCGCGCAGGTAGCCGGGCTCGGGGATGTAGACGCCGTGGCCCTGGATCGGCTCGACGATGAGCGCGGCGACGTCACCGCGCTTCAGCTCCCGGGCCAGCGCGTCCAGGTCGCCCATCGGCACGGCGGTGTCGGGCAGCAGCGGCGCGAAGCCGTCCTGGAAGCCCTCCTCGCCGTTGACCGACAGCGAGCCGGTGGTGAGCCCGTGGAAGGAGTGCGTGCAGTACAGCACGCGCGGCTTGCCGGTGGCGTAGCGGGCGAACTTCAGCGCGGTCTCGACGGCCTCGGTGCCGCTGTTGCCGAAGAACACCCGGTCCAGGTGCGGGGTGTTCGCGAGCAGCTTCTCGGCGAGCAGGCCGGGCAGCGGCTGGCAGTCGAAGCGCGTGAGGTCGGCGAGCCCGGCGTCCAGGACGTCGTGCAGCGCCTTGCGGACCACCGGGTGGTGCCGGCCGACGCCCATCACGCCGAAGCCGGCGAGCATGTCGAGGTAGTCGTTGCCCTCGGCGTCCCAGAAGTGGGCGCCCTCGGCACGCTCGTAGACCCGGTCGAAGCCGATGGTGTGCAGCATGCGCGGCAGCTGGTGGTTGACGTACTTCGCCTGGAGTTCGTACCGCTCCGCGCCGCGTTCGGCCAGCAGCGTGGCCAGGTCGAAGCCCTTGGGGCGGGTGGCCGGGGCGTCCGGGGCGCCGTTCGGTACGCCGTCCGGCTGCCCGGCGGCGGCCGCCGCGGGCTCGTGCTGCGCCGGTTCGGTGTCGGTCGGCTCGGACGATGTCATCGCTCACCTGCTCCTTGCGTGCGTTGCTGCTGCTCCCCGCTGTTCTCCGCAGTATGCGGGGCGGGGATCGTCGGGGTGTCCCCGGGGTTCTTGGCGCGCAGGCGCAGCAGGGCCGCGCCGATGCCGCCGGCGATCTCGGAGGGCGTCAGGCCGAGGTCGGCCAGCAGCTCGCCGCGCTTGGCGTGCGCCAGGAACTGCTGCGGGATGCCGAAGTCGCGTACGGGCACGTCCACGCCGGCGTCGCGCAGCGCCTGGGCGACGGCCGAACCGACGCCGCCGGCCCGCCCGTTGTCCTCGACGACGGCGACCATGCGGTGCCGCGCGGCCAGCGCGGGCAGCGCCGGGTCGACGGGCTTGACCCAGCGCGGGTCGACCACGGTGACGCCGATGCGGCGCCCGGCGAGCAGTTCGGCGGCCGCGACACCGCAGCCGGCGAGCGCGCCGACCGCGACGAGCAGCACGTCCTCGGCGTGGCCCTCGGCGGGCCGGTGCAGGACGTCCGTGCCGCCCACCCGTTCCAGGGCCGGCAGCGGCGCGCCCGCGGTCTCCTTGGGGAAGCGGACGACGGTGGGCGCGTCCTCGACGTCGACGGCCTCGCGCAACTGGGCGCGCAGCTGGTCGGCGTCGCGCGGCGCGGCGATCCGCAGGCCCGGGACGACCTGGAGGATCGACATGTCCCACATGCCGTTGTGCGAGGCCCCGTCGACACCCGTGACACCGGCCCGGTCCAGGACGAAGGTGACCCCGCACCTGTGCAGGGCGACGTCCATGAGCACCTGGTCGAAGGCGCGGTTGAGGAAGGTCGCGTAGACGGCGACGACGGGGTGCAGCCCGCCGGTGGCGAGCCCCGCGGCGGAGGTGGCGGCGTGCTGCTCGGCGATGCCGACGTCGAAGACCCGCTCGGGGTAGGCCGCGGCGAACTTGCCCAGGCCCACCGGCTGGAGCATGGCCGCGGTGACGGCGACGACGTCGGGCCGGTCGGCGCCCAGCGCGAGCATCTCGTCGCCGAAGACGGACGTCCAGGAGGGCCCGGCCGAGGGCGACAGCGGGGTGAGGGTCGCCGGGTCCATGGCGCCCACGGCGTGGAAGTGGTCGGCCTCGTCCTGCTCGGCGGCGGGGTAGCCGCGGCCCTTCTCCGTCAGGCAGTGCACCACGACCGGCCCGTGGAAGCGCTTGGCGCGGCGCAGCGCGGACTCCACGGCGGCGACGTCGTGGCCGTCGATCGGGCCGAGGTACTTCAGGCCCAGGTCCTCGAACATGCCCTGCGGCGCGAAGGCGTCCTTGAAGCCCTTCTTGGCGCCGTGCAGCGACTCGTAGAGCTGCTGGCCGATCACCGGGGTCTGCTGGACGACCTGCTTGCCCCAGGTCAGGAAGCGTTCGTAGCCGTCGGTGGTGCGCAGTGTCGCGAGGTGGTTGGCGAGGCCGCCGATGGTGGGCGCGTAGGAGCGCTCGTTGTCGTTGACGACGATGACCAGGGGGCGGTCGCGGGCGGCGGCGATGTTGTTGAGCGCCTCCCAGGCCATGCCGCCGGTGAGCGCCCCGTCGCCGATGACGGCGACCACATGGTCGTCTCGGCGCTTGAGCTCGTTGGCCTTGGCCAGCCCGTCCGCCCAGCCCAGCACCGTGGAGGCGTGGCTGTTCTCGATCACGTCGTGCTCGGACTCGGCCCGCGACGGGTAGCCCGACAGGCCGCCCTTGGCGCGCAGCTTGGAGAAGTCCTGCCGGCCGGTCAGCAGCTTGTGGACGTAGGACTGGTGGCCGGTGTCGAAGAGGATGCGGTCGCGCGGGGAGTCGAAGACCCGGTGCAGGGCGATGGTCAGCTCCACGACGCCCAGGTTGGGACCGAGGTGGCCGCCGGTCCTGGCGACGGCCTGCACCAGGAAGTGGCGGATGTCGGCCGCCAGTTCGTCGAGTCTGCCGTCGGGCAGCGCCTTCAGGTCGTCAGGGCATGTGACGCTCTCCAGCAACGACATGTCTGCACCTCGTTCCTGCCGGTTTTCCTGCCGGGATGTCGACCGGCCCGGATCCGGCCGGTGGCTGCGCGCGGGCGAGCCACCGGCCGCGTACCCCGGCCGGTGGCTCGTACCCTTTCACCGTCGGGTCACTTCGCGCGGTTGGATGCGACGGTTTCCCGGGCGGCGCGGATCGACTCCTTCAGGGAGCCCATGGTCGCGAGGACGGCGGTGGGCTCGTAGCCGCAGTGGGCCATGCAGTTGTCGCAGCGCTCGTCCTTGCCGCGGCCGTACTTGTCCCAGTCGGTCTTCTCGATCAGCTCGCGGTAGGTCGGCACGTAGCCGTCCGCCATCAGGTAGCAGGGGCGCTGCCAGCCGAAGAGCGAGTAGTTCGGGATCGCCCACGCGGTGCACGGGAAGTCCGCCTTGCCCTCCAGGAAGTCCAGGAAGAGCGGGCTGTGGTTGAGCCGCCACTTGCGCCGGTTGCCGTGGTCGAAGGCCTTCTTGAACAGCTCGCGGGTCTGCGACACGCCCAGGAAGTGGTCCTGGTCGGGGGCCTTCTCGTAGGCGTACGCGGGCGACAGCATCATCTCGTCGACCTGGAGGTCGTCGTTGAGGAAGTTCATCACCTCGATGATGGTCTGCGGCGTGTCGGTGTTGAAGAACGTCGAGTTCGTGGTGACCCGGAAACCCCGGCGCTTGGCTTCCTTGATCGCCTCGACGGCCTCGTCGAAGGTGCCTTCCTTCGCCACCGACTCGTCGTGCCGCTCGCGCATGCCGTCGATGTGCACGGTGAAGGCGAAGTAGGGCGACGGGGTGAATTTGTCGATCTTCTTGCGGAGCAGCAGCGCATTGGTGCAGAGGAAGACATACCTCTTCTTCGCCACCAGCTGGCGCACGATCTCGTCGATCTGCGGGTGCATCAGCGGCTCGCCGCCGGCGATCGACACCATGGGCGCGCCGGACTCCAGCACCGCCCCCACGGCCTGGGCAACCGGCATGCGCTGCTTGAGCACTCCTGCCGGGTGCTGGATCTTGCCGCAGCCCTCGCATTTGAGGTTGCACGCGAAGAGCGGTTCCAGCTCGACGATGAGCGGGAACTTTTCGCGCCGCCGGACCATTTTCTGTTCGAAGAGGTACGACGCGACACGGATGGTCTGACGAAGCGGCATAGCCATCTAGCTCACCTCCGGGGGAGCAGCGGTAGTGCGGTGCCAATCGAGAAAGGCAGGAACAAGATCTCTGAGCACCCGGAATGCGATGATCCCGGTGCGCAGTGTGCCGACGCGCACGAGTTCGTATTCGGGCGTGTCGACGACGACGCGTGCCGCGGCGATGTGCCGCACTCCCTGGGCGAGTGCGGCGCGCCGCATGGCGGCCGATTCCATGTCCACGGCGATGGCACCCTTCGCCGCCAGCGCGGTGCGCTCGGCGCCCCGCACGACATGGTCGGACTCGGCCAGCGGGCCGGTGTGGACGGTGTGGCCCGCGGCTTTGAGCGCGGCGGCGAGCGCCTCGCTCTCGTGCCCCTCGTCGGAGACCACGACGTCGCCCGGCCGCATGCCCGGGGCCAGGCCCGCGCAGAAGCCGGTCGTGAGGACGGCCGCGTCGCGCCGCGCGGGATCGCGCAGCGCTTCGTGCACGGCCGCTTCCGCGGCTGTCGGCCCCATGCCGGTACGCAGCACGGTGACCGGGTGTGCGGCGGCGGCTCGCGCCGCGCCCCTGCGCAGCGCGAAGCGCTCGATGCGCAGGGCGCACACCACCAGCAGCGGAGGTCGGGGAGGGACCACGCTCTAGGCCCCCTTCCCGGCGCCCGCGGTGGCCGGGGCGGTGTGCACCGCGGCCCCGAGGGGTTCGCGGCGGGCGTAGCGTCCCAGCGCGGTGAGCGGGAAGACCATCCGGTAGAGGTGGTAGTTGATGGAGAAGTCCCGCGGAAAACCGGTGCCGGTGAAGTACGGCTCGTCCCACGAGCCGTCCGGCAGCTGGGTGTCGGCCAGCCAGCGCACCCCGCGCTCGACGGCCTCGGTGTCCCGCCGCCCGGCGGCCAGCAGCGCCATCAGCGCCCAGGCCGTCTGCGAGGCGGTGGAGGAACCGCGGCCGGCCCATTCCAGGTCGGAGTACGAGCGCAGGTCCTCGCCCCAGCCGCCGTCGGCGTTCTGCACCGACTCCAGCCAGTCGACGGCCCGGCGGATCGCGGGATGATCGGCGCCCAGCCCGGCGGCGGCGAGCGCGGGGACGGCCGAACCGGTGCCGTAGATGTAGTTGACGCCCCAGCGGCCGAACCAGGCGCCGTTGTCCTCCTGCTCGGCGAGCAGCCAGTCGATGCCGGTACGGGCGTGCCGGTCGTGCTGGATCCCGAGCGCGGCCATCATCTCCACGACGTGCGCGGTGACGTCCGCGGACGGCGGGTCGATGACCTCGCCGAAGTCGCAGAAGGGCAGCCGGTTGGGGAAGGGGCTGGTGTTGTCGGCGTCGAAGGCGCCCCAGGCGCCGTTGCGGGACTGCATGCCGACCGTCCAGCGCACCGCCCGGTCCACGGCGGTGTCGATACGGGCCCGGTCCGGATGGGCGATCCGGCGCAGCGCGAGCACCACCTCGGCGGTGTCGTCGATGTCCGGGTAGTTGTCGTTGTGGAACTCGAAGGCCCATCCGCCCGGGGGAAGCTCCGGGCGCTGGACGGACCAGTCGCCGGGACGGGTGATCTGCTCGTCCATCAGCCAGTCGGCGGACTTCACGAGCGCGGGGTGGTCGGCGGGCAGGCCCGCGTCGGCGAGCGCGATCGTGGCCAGGCAGGTGTCCCACACCGGGGACTGGCAGGCCTCGATCATCCGCACGCCCTCCTCGGGCCACACGGCGAAACGATCCAGCGACTCAAGTCCGGCCTTGAGCACCGGGTGGTCCAGGTCGTAGCCGAGCAGGTGCAGTGCGATGACCGAGTACACGGCCGGCGGCTGGATGCCGCCCCAGCAGCCGTCGGACTCCTGGCGCTCGATGATCCAGCGGGCGCACGCGTTCATGGCGCTGCGGCGCAGCGGGCGGGGGCTGAAGCGGCGGTAGGCGTGCAGCACCTGGTCCAGCCGCTGGAAGACGCCGTCCCAGCTGGTGATCGAGGCGCGGCGCTGCTTGGGGTTGGGCCGTTCGGGGTCCAGGTGCAGTTCGTCGATGCCGAACGGGGCCGGGCGCACCGGGCGCAGGGCGCCGACGATGGTGAGCGGCACGATGGTCTGCCGGGCCCAGCAGCCGAACGAGTAGATGTTCAGCGGCATCCACTTGGGCAGGTAGATGACCTCGGGGGGCATCTCCGGCAGGTCCTCCCAGTCCCACCAGCCGAAGAGGGCCAGCCAGATCCGGGTGAAGACCCGGCTGGCGGCCACCCCGCCCTCGCCGCGCGACCACTTCGCGGCCTGCGACATGTGCGCCTCGTCCGGCGAGTCGCCGGCGAGCCGGAGCGCGACGTAGGCCTCGACCGTCGCCGACAGGTCACCCGGGCCGCCGTGGAAGGTCGGCCACGAGCCGTCCTCGCGCTGCTGGGAGCGGATCCAGCGGGCGGAGGCGGCGATCGTGCGGGCGTCCAGGATGCCGAGGAACTGCCGCAGCAGCAGATCCTCGGCGTCCATCGTCACGTTGGTCTCGAGGTCGCCTTTCCACCATCCGTCAGGGTGCTGCCGTGCCAGAAGGTGGTCTGCGGCGCGCTGCACGGCACGCTGCACCGCCGCCTCGGTGTCGCCGGCTGGAAGAGACTCCGGGTCCGAGGTGCTGGCCGAAGGTGTCCGGTGGGTTGGCGAACCTGGACTGCCATCGGTCGTCGCTGTCATGGCTTCCCCTTTGCAGTTGAGACTTCTGCGGTGTTGGGGCGGCCGTCGGCCGTCACATGCGAGGGACCGGCGACGTCAGCGCTCCACGTTGGTGCTTCTTTACTTCTCGCGGACCACCACAAAATCCGCAAGACCCACAAGTTTACGGTTGATTTCTTCCGGCATGTCCATTTTGTCCAGTGCGGCGATGGCAGTCGCATACTGCCTCCGGGCCTCTTCCGAGGTCCATTCACGCCCACCGGCCTCTTCGATCAACGCCGCACGCAGGGCGAACTCTTCCTCGCTGAAGGCACCGGTTTCAGGATTCTTCGCATCCGCCGCCAGCAGTTCACCCAGCCGCTCCGACGCGGGGCCGCCGGCGGCCAGCGCGGCGACCACGGGCAGCGACTTCTTGCGCTGCCGCAGATCGCTCCAGGTCTGCTTGCCGGTGCTCGCCGGGTCGCCCCAGATGCCCAGCAGGTCGTCGATCGCCTGGAAGGCCAGACCCAGGTGGTAGCCGTACTCCTCCAGCGCGTCGGCGTCCGCCTCGGAGGCGCCGCCGAGCACCGCGCCGATGGACGAGGCGCAGGCCAGCAGCGCGCCGGTCTTCTTGCCCTCCATGTCGAGGCACTCCTGGACGCTGACGCGCTCACGGTGCTCGAAGGAGATGTCCTCGGCCTGACCGTCGATCAGCCGCCGGGTGGCGGTGGTCAGCCGGCGGGTGGCACGGCCGGCCTCCGCGGTGCCCTGCTCCAGCAGGATCTCGTTGGCGAGCGCGAAGAGCGCGTCGCCGACCAGGATCGCCTGGGCCGGGCCGTGCACCTTCCACACCGTGTCGCGGTGCCGGCGCTGCTCGTCACCGTCCATCAGGTCGTCGTGCAGCAGGGAGAAGTTGTGCACCAGCTCCGTCGCGACCGCGCCGGGGATGCCGACCTCCGCGGGCGCGCCCGCGGCCTGCGCCGACAGCAGGGCCAGCGCGGGGCGCACGGCCTTGCCGCCGTCCCCCTCCGCGGGCCGGCCGGTCTGGTCGATCCAGCCGAAGTGGTAGGACGCGACGGTGTCCATCGGCGGTGCGAGGCGTGCGACTGCCGCGCGCAGCACTGGTGTGGTCAGGGTGCGGCCGTCTTCCAGTAGCGCGATGACGCCGGCAGCGGTCACGATTTCTCCTCGGGTTGCACCAATAGCACTCATGCCGCCTCCAGGACGCCGTTGTCAACGGGCAGGCCGAGGGCGGACAACGCTTCTGCGGAGGCGTGCAGCCCGCTGCGCACCGCGCCCTCCATGGTCGCGGGCCAGCCCGTCGCGGTCCACGCCCCGGCCAGGTAGAGGCCGGGGGCGCGGGTGACGGGGCCGGGCCGCAGCGCGCCCACCCCGGGGGTGGGCGCGAAGGTCGCGGTGCGCTCGCGGGTCACGAAGACCTCCCGCACCGCGGCGCCGCGGGAGTCGGGCAGGACGCGTTCGAGTTCGGGCAGGTAGCGGTCGCGCAACTGGGCGACCGGCAGGTCGATCTCGTCCTCGACGGCCGACTGCGAGACGGCCACGTACTGCCCGCCGCCGGTGAGGCCCGAGCTCTCCGTGCGGTCGAAGACCCACTGGACGGGGCTGCCGAGAGCCGCGACGAACGGCTCGTGGAGCACCTTCCTGTCGTAGATCACATGGACATTCAGGATGGGCGCGGTACCGATCTGCAACAGCTTTTCCGGATGCTGGACGGCGCCCTCCGGCAGCAGGCCGTGCGCCTCGCGCTGCGGCACCGCCAGCACCACCGTGTCGGCCGGCAGCGCCGCGCCGCGGCCCGGACCCGTCTCCAGCTCCACCTGCCAGCCGCCGCCCTCGGCGGGGCGCAGGGCGGTGGCGCGGGTGCGCAGCATCGTGACGACACCGGCCTTGTCCAGCGCGGTGCGGCCGCGGCCGTCGTGCAGGTCGCCGAGCGGCGCCTTGGCCCAGCCGATGTCGGACGCGCCCGGCTCGGTCAGCAGGCCGGTCTTGAACACCATCGCGGCCAGCGCCAGCGAGGAGTGCGCGGCGGTCGCGTTGAGCGTGGCGACGCCGACCAGATCCCACAGCGCCTCGATGGTGCGGGCGGACTGGCCGCGCTCGGCGAGCCAGCTGCCGAAGTCGACCTCGTCCAGCGCCGGATCGGCCAGGTCCAGGCCGCGCAGCGCCAGGGCGGCGCGGCCGACCGAGGCGCGCTCGCGCAGCGACAGGTGCGGGTAGCGGGCCAGGCTCGCCGCCAGGTGCAGCGGCACCGGCAGGCCGGCCCGGCTGAGCCGCCCGGTGCGGCCGTTCGCCGCGTCGTACACCGGTACGTCGAGCCGGTCCTGAAGGTGCACCAGGTCGCGCGCGTCGATCCGGTCGAGGAACCACTGGTAGGCGGTGCAGCAGCGCAGGAAGACGTGCTGGCCGTTGTCCACCGTCAGATCGCCGCGCCTGAAGGAGAAGGCGAGGCCGCCCAGCCGGGGCCGGGCCTCGGTGAGGGTGACGGACACCCCGGCGTCGGCCAGCCGAAGCGCCGCGGTGACGCCCGCGAGCCCGCCGCCGACGACGACGGCCGTGCGGCCGGGCGCCTGCTCCGGCATGCCGTGTGGCGCGGTCATTCACCCTCCCCTCGTGCCTGGTGTCCGACCCGGTCTCTGACCTGGTCTTCCGCCGTGCGCCGCGGGCTGCGGCACACCGTCGCGGGAGGGGACGCGAAGGAGCGGTGGCAGGTTGCCTGGCGTCGTACGGGCGCCGGGTGGTGATGTTCCGTCTGCTGTGCCGCGTGCCGTGGACCCGCGCATCCGCGGGTGGGTCTCATCTGTCACCCCGGGGGGCGCGGGAGGCGACCAGGCGCGCGTCCAGGCCTGCGAGGCCGCGGACGGCGACGTAGGCCTTCTCCCGGCCGGGCAGCGACACCCGGCCGCGCAGTACGGCGTCGGGGTCGGCCGCGATCCGCTCCAGCAGCCGGCGGTAGATGCCCGCCATGGCCGCCACGCAGGCGCCGCTGCGGCGGTCGAGCATGGGGAGCAGCCGGTAGCCGGTGGCGAAGAGCGCACGGGCGCGGCGCACCTCGAATTCCACCAGGCCGGCGAAATCGGATCCGGCCGGCGGGACGTCACTGTGGAAACCGGCGGCGCAGCCGAATTTCGCCAGATCCTGGGCAGGCAGATAGGTCCGTCCGTTGCCCGCGTCCTCGCGGACGTCGCGCAGGATGTTGGTGAGTTGCAGGGCGAGGCCGAGCGTGTCGGCGTATTCGGCGGCACGCACATGATCGTGCCCATTTACGGTGCCGAACACGCCCAGCGACAGCCGTCCGATGGCACCTGCCACACAACGGCAGTAAACGGCCAGGTCGTCCCAGGTCTCGTAGGACTCGCCCCGGACGTCCATCAGAACGCCGTCGATGAGTTCGTCCAGGCCTTCGAGCGGAAGGGGGAATACCCGTGCCGCGTCGGCGAGGGCGACGGCGACCGGATCGGTGTCGTCCTCCCGGACCTCGCCGCCGCGCACCCGGGTGAGCAGGTCGCGGGTGGACTCCAGGCGTTCGATTTTCTCGGCGGGTGCGAGATCGCCGTCGCCGATGTCGTCGACCCGCCGCGAGAAGGCGTAGAGAGCCGACATGGCCTGCCGCTTTGCGGCGGGCAGCAGCCGGATGCCATAGGCGAAGTTACGGGCCTCGTGGCCGGTCACGGCCTCACAGTACCTGTATGCAGCAAGTACCGGACCGGACGTGTGGGCGGAACCGCTCACGGTCCTGCTCACCCCTCTCTTCGCAATGTCGACCCCACTTCGCGCAGCAGGCCGCTCTTGGTGGCTTTGGGCGAACCCGCAAGCACGTCGTATCCGGCCCGCTCGACCGATTTCAGCGCCGCGCGCCCGCCGCCGACGAATCCCGCGAGCAACAGCCGAAGCCTGCCACGGACGCTACCCACGAGGGGAGCACCTTCATACAACAGCTCGCGGGCGCGTTCGGCCTCGAACGCGACCAGTGCCTTGACCTGCGGACCGGCCTGCGGCTGTGCGAGGTCGGCCTCGTCCACCGCGTAGCGTTTCATGTCCTCCGCAGGCAGATACACCCGGTCCCGGGCGAGATCCTCCGCGACGTCCTGGATATGCTCGACGATTTGCAGTGCGGTGCACACGGCGTCGGAGCGCCGCACCCTTTCCGGCGTCGAGGTGCCGGTGATGGACAGCACGAGGCGGCCCACCGGATTGGCGGACAGCTCGCAGTAGGCGAGCAGGTCCGCGTAGGTCGCGTAGCGCGCGACGCTCTGGTCCTGGCGGTTGGCCGCGATCAGGCCCAGGAAGGGCTCGGGTGTCAGGGCGTGCTTGCGCACGGTCGGGCGCAGTGCCCGCAGCAGCGGGTGCGACGGCTCGCCGGGGCCGTCGAAGACCCGCCCCAGGTCGGCCTCGAAGGCGTCCAGCATGGTGATGCGGTCGCCGGCCGCCTCGGGCTCCAGGCCCAGCAGGACGGCGTCGGGGCGGCCGCCGTCGGCGAGGTCGCCGTCACCGATGTCGTCCACCAGCCGGGCGAACCCGTAGACCGCCGTGAGGTCCTGGCGCCAGGCGCGCGGCAGGAAGACCGGGGCCACGGGGAAGTTCTCGCGCGCGGCCTTGTCCAGAACGGCCCGCGACGTGTCGGCCGCGGTCACCGCGGGCTGCCCGGCAGACAGGCGGGACAGGTGCCCCGGAGCAGGATGGTCCCATTCGTCATGGCCGCCACATCCCCCGTTCTACACCGCCCGGACGAATCTTCCCATTTCGGACACGCCGCCGCGCCGGGCGTCCGGCACCCGGTTTCGATCTTGAAAGGGCTCCCCAGCACCGGTACAGCTTACGTCGGGCAACGCTCAGGCGTACGCCGGGGGCGCCCCGAGCGGCGCGGGACCGCGGCACACACCCGCGGCGGCACAGCACGCACCCCCCGCCGGAGGATCCGGCGGGGGGTGGAAGCGGCGGCGGGCCGCCCGTGGGCACGCGGGGACTACTTGCCGGTGTGCGCCTCGTAGGCCGCGAGGACCTCCTCGGTCGGGCCGTCCATCAGCAGCTCGCCCTTCTCCAGCCACACCACGCGGTCGCAGGTGTCGCGGATGGCGCTGTTGCTGTGGCTGACCAGGAAGACCGTGCCGGCCTCCTTGCGCAGCTCGCGGATCCGCGCCTCGGAGCGCTTCTGGAACTGGCGGTCGCCGGTGGCCAGCGCCTCGTCGATGAGCAGCACGTCGTGGTTCTTCGCCGCCGCGATCGAGAAGCGCAGCCGGGCCTGCATGCCCGAGGAGTACGTGCGCATCGGCAGCGAGATGAAGTCGCCCTTCTCGTTGATGCCGGAGAAGTCCACGATGCCCTTGTAGCGGCTGCGGACCTCCTCCTGCGTCATGCCCATCGCCAGCCCGCCGAGCAGCACGTTGGTGGCGCCGGTCAGGTCGTTCATCAGCGCGGCGTTGACACCCAGCAGGGACGGCTGGCCGTCGGTGAAGATCTTGCCGCTCTCCGGCGGCAGCAGACCCGCGATGGACCGCAGCAGCGTCGACTTGCCCGAGCCGTTGGAGCCGATGATGCCGATCGCCTCGCCGCGGTAGGCGGTGAAGGTCACGCCCTTCACCGCGTGCACCCGGCGGACGTTCGGGTTGCCGCCGCGGCGCAGCACCAGCCGGGCGAGCGCGGTCGCCGCGCTGCCCCTGCCGGTACCCGCGCCGTACACCTTGTAGACGATGTGGACGTCGTCCACGATCACCGTGGGCACGCGGGCGGGGGCCGTCTCGGGCTCCGCGCGCAGGGGCTGCGGTTCAGCCACGGCCATACTGCTCCTCCGCCTTCCAGAAGTAGACGTAGCCGCCGAGGCCGACCAGCACCGCCCAGCCCACGGCGCTCGCCCAGACGTGGGGCGGGAGCTGCGAGCCGGTGAAGCTGTCGATCAGGGCGAACCGTGCCAGATCGATGTAGACCGCGACCGGGTTGATGTCGAGCAGGACCTTGACGTAGTGCGGCGAGTGCGCGGTCAGGTTGTCGATGCTGTACATGACACCCGACGTGTACATCCAGGTACGCAGCAGGAACGGCATCAGCTGCGCCAGGTCGGCCATTTTACTGCCGAGCCTGGCCGTGATCATGGCCAGGCCGGTGTTGAAGACCCACTGGGTCAGCAGCGCGGGGATCAGGATCAGCCACTTGACGTTCGGTGTCTCGCCCGTCATGAGGACGATGGAGATCAGGACGAACATCGACATCATCAGCTGCTGGAGCTGCATCAGTGTGAAAGCGATCGGCATCGAGGCGCGCGGGAAGTGCAGCGCCCGGATCAGGCCGAGGTTGCCCGCCACCGACCGCACACCCGACATCACGGAGGACTGCGTGAAGGTGAAGATGAAGACGCCGGTGACCAGGAACGCGATGAAGTTGTCGATGCCCTTCCTGGTACCGATCAGCACACCGAAGATCAGGAAGTAGACGGCCGCGTTCAGCAGCGGCGTCATGACCTGCCAGAGCTGGCCGAGGCGGGCCTGCGTGTACTGCGCGGCCGTGCGGGCCTTGGCGAACTCGTTGATGAAATGTCGGCGGCCCCACAGCTGCCGGGTGTATTCCGCCAGCCCCGGACGGGCACCGCTGACGGTCAGCCCGTACTTCGCGGCGAGCTGGGAGGGACTGAGGCCGTCATCGGCCGTGGGCGCCGGTGGCGCTCCGACGGCGACCGCACCATTGTGCGTTGTCTCGCTCACAGTTGACACTTTCGTCCTCAATGTGCGCGCCGGGTGCAGGGGGTCCCGGGCTGCGCCTGATGCTCTCAGGTCCGAGCTTGTCAGATGATCGGCGGTCGGCCCAGTCGGGTCAACCGCCAGACCGTCCGCCACTTCATCGGCCGCCGCGCGCCGGCGGACGTCGCCCAGCCCTCACGGAAGCCGCCGAGCCACGCGCGCAGTGCCGCACCGGACGGCCGCCGCAGCAGCGTCAGGGCGAACCACACGCCGAGGTAGACGGGGACCAGCAGCCACGGCAGGTTCCGCCGGGCCAGCCACACCCGGTTGCGGGCCACCATGCGGTGGTAGACCGCGTGCCGGGCCGGCGAGGTCGCCGGATGGTGCAGTACGAGGTCGGAACGGTAGTCGATCATCCAGCCGGCGTCGAGTGCGCGCCAGGCCAGGTCCGTCTCCTCGTGCGCGTAGAAGAACTCGGCCGGAAGCAGCCCGACCTCTCCCAGCACCGCGGTGCGGACCGCGTTCGCGCCGCCCAGGAAGGTCGTCACGCGCGAGCTGCGCATGGGGTCGGACGCGCGCAGCCTGGGCACGTGGCGGCGCTGGGTGACCCCGGTGTCCGGGTCGGCGATCCGGAAGCTGATGATGCCGAGCCGCGGGTCGGCGGCGAACGCGGCGCGTACCAGTTCCGCGGTGTCGTCGCCGGGCAGCAGCCCGTCGTCGTCCAGGAAGAGCAGCACGTCGACCTCGCTGCCGCCGGGACCGAACAGCTCGATGCCGACGTTGCGGCCGCCGGGGATGCCCAGGTTCTCCGGCAGTTCCACGGAGCGCACACCGGGCGGCAGCGGCGGCAGCGGGGCGCCGTTGCCGACCACCGCGACCTCGATCGCGGGCCCCTGCTGCTTGGCCACCGAGTCCAGCAGCGCCTGGAGCTCGACCGGCCGGTTGCCCATCGTCAGGACGACCGCGCCGACCGTGAGCGGCTCGCTCATACCCGCCATGCCCGCCTCACTTCAGCCTGCTGGAGACGAGGACCGATACGAGATGCAGCAGGGTCTGCAAAAGAGCGATTCCGGCCAGAACCGCGACGCCGAGCCGGGTGAAGAACAGGTCGCCGCGGATCTGGTCGACGACCGCCAGCACCAGGATCAGCAGCGAGGCCTCGATGCCCAGGATCAGCCGGTGGAACATCAGCGCGGAGGCGGCCCGGCGGGCGAGCGCGACACCGGACGAGCGCGGCTCGGACGCGGCCTCCTTGACCGGCGGCAGCCCGCCCTGGTGCCGGGCGACGCCGACCAGGTCGGTCTCGGCCTTGATCAGGACGGCGCCGAGCGCGGCGAGGGTGCCCAGGAAGGCCCACAGCCAGTCGATCCGGCCGTCGCCGAACAGGTCGGCGGCCCGCAGCCCGAAGCCGACCAGCACGGCCGCGTCGGTGAGGTAGGCACCGACCCGGTCGAGGTAGACACCGCTGAGCGAGTACTGCTTCTTCCAGCGGGCGATCTCGCCGTCCACGCAGTCGAGCAGCAGGTACATCTGCACCATCAGCACGCCGAGGACGGCTCCGGTGATCCCGGGCACCAGCAGGGCCGGGGCGGCGAGCACGCCGAAGACGGTCATCAGGTACGTCAGCTGGTTGGGCGTGACGGAGGTCGGCACCAGGTGCCGGTCTATGCGCAGGGAGACCTCGCGCATGTAGAGCCGCCCGGCCCAGTGCTCGCCGCTGCGCCGGTCCTTCACACCCGGGGGGTGCACGACCGGTCGCAGTTCAGCTACTGATGGTTTTGGCATAGTCGGCGTACGCGTCCCTGATTTCGGTGGCGGACAGGTCGAGGTGTTCCAGGATCGTGAAGCGGCCGGGGCGGGTCTGCGGGGCGAAGAGCACCGCCTCGGTGAATTCCGCCTCGGTGAAGCCCATCTCCGAAGGCAGCACCGGAAGGCCGTGCCGCCGCAGCGTCTGCGCGATCAGGCCGGAGACCTCGGGCTCGCCGCGCAGGTGCATCGCGAAGGCGGCGCCGAGGCCGACCTGCTCGCCGTGCGCGGCCGCACGGGCGGGGAAGAGCAGGTCGAAGGCGTGGCTGATCTCGTGGCAGGCGCCGGAGGAGGGCCGGGTGTCGCCGCTGATGGACATGGCGATCCCGGAGAGCACCAGGCCCTCGGCGAGGACGCCGAGGAAGTCGTCGTCGCCGATCCCGCCGGGGTGGCGCAGTATGGCCTCGCCCGCGCTGCGGGCCATGGCCGCGGCGAGGCCGTCGATGCGCTCGCCGGTCTCGCGGTGCGACAGCTCCCAGTCGGCGATGGCCGAGAGGTTGGAGATCGCGTCGCCGATCCCGGCGCGCACGTAGCGGGCCGGCGCCTCCCGGATGACGTCCGGGTCGACGACCACCGCGATGGGCGTGGGCACGCCGTACGAGCCGCGGCCGTTGTCGTTGTCCAGGGTGGAGACGGGCGAGCAGATGCCGTCGTGCGACAGGTTGGTGGCCACGGCGACCATGGGCAGGCCGACGCGGGCGGCGGCGTACTTCGTGACGTCGATGATCTTGCCGCCGCCCAGGCCCACGACGGCGTCGTAGCGCTTGCCGCGCATGGCGTCGGCGAGCGTGACGGCCGCGTCGATGGTGCCGCCGGCGACCGGGAACCAGTCGGCGCCGGGCATCTCGGGGGCCAGCGCCTCGCGCAGCCGGGCGCCCGAGCCGTCGCTGACGGCGAAGGCGAGCTTGCCCGAGGTGGAGATCCGCTGGTCGGCCAGCAGCCGCGACAGGTGGGCCAGGGCGCCGGAGCGGATGTCGACGACGACCGGCGAGGGGATCAGCCGGGTCAGTACTGGCACGCGATCTCCCGGCCCTTGACGAGGTCGGCGTGGTTGTCGATCTCGACCCACGCCACGTCGCCGATCGGGGCCACGTCCACGGTCAGGCCGCGGTCGACCATCTCCTGGTAGCCGTCCTCGTAGTACAGGTCCGGGTCGCGCTCGAAGGTGGCCTTGAGGGCGTCGGCGAGGTCGGCGGCCGCCTCGGGCTCGATGAGGGTCACCCCGATGTACTCGCCGGTGGCCTCGGCCGGGTCCATGAGCTTGGTGATCCGGCGCACCCCGCGGCCGGGCTCGGCGACGACCTTCATCTCCTCGTCGGCGAGCTGCTTGGCGGTGTCCAGCGCCAGGATCATCCGGCGGCCCTCGCCGCGCGCGGCGAGCAGCGTGCGCTCGACGGAGACGGGGTGGACGGTGTCGCCGTTGGCCAGAATCACACCCTGGTCGAACAGGCCGCGCGCGCACCACAGGGAGTACGCGTTGTTCCACTCCTCGGCCTTGTCGTTGTCGACGAGCGTCAGCTTCAGCCCGTAGGCCGCCTCCAGCGCGGCCTGCCGCGCGTAGACGGCCTCCTTGCGGTAGCCGACGACGATCGCGGCCTCGGTGAGGCCGACCTCGGCGAAGTTGCGCAGCGTGAGGTCGAGCACGGTCAGGCTCTCGGACGCGTCCTGCGGGCCGACCGGCACCAGGGCCTTGGGCAGGGTGTCGGTGTAGGGGCGCAGGCGCCTGCCTGCGCCGGCTGCCAGCACGAGGCCGATCATGCGGGTTCTCCTGATTCGTCGTGTACGGCCGCGGCGGTCCCCGAGGTCACCCAGAAGCGGATGCTCTCGGACGCGACCAGCAGCGCGATGACGCCGGCGAGCACCGCCAGCGTGGCCGTGAAGCCGGTGTGGTGCGCGGCGACGGCCGCCGTCAGGGCCACGACCAGCGTGCGGCCCTCGTGTCCGCCGGCGGCCAGCACCACAGCCCGCGGCGGCGCTCCGGCGCCCCCGCGTATGCGGTACACCGTGTCGTAGTGATGGTAGGCGACGGCGGCAACCAGGCAGAAAGCGGCGGGCAACGCCCCGTTCACCCCGCAGACGGCGGCGAGCGCCAGCGCGGTGCCGTACTCCCCCGCCCGCAGCAGCGGCGGGACCAGCCAGTCCAGCGCGCCCTTGAGCGGCAGCGCGACGGCCAGGGCCGAGGTCACGACGTAGACCACCGCGGCGAGCACCGGGTACCAGCTGCCGACGGGCGCGAGCGCGGCGGTCGCGGTCACGGCGCCCGCGCCCACCAGCGCGGCGGCCGGGGCGGCGAAGCCGGGCAGCCGGCGGGCGAGCGGGCGCAGCGCGGCCGCCAGGGCCTGCGCGAGCGGGCCGCTGTCGGCCAGGTCGGCGAGCGCGCGGGCGGCGCGGTCGGTGCGGGTGGCCCGCCGGGTGAGCGAGCGCAGGACGCGTCCCGCGGTGGTGTAGCAGGCGGCGAGGGCGCAGCCGACGAGCAGCACCACGAAGGTGATCCGGGGGGTGCTGACCGCGGTCAGCACCGCTATCAGGGCCCAGCGCTCGCCGATCGGCAGCACTATCATCCGGCGCGCCCACACCGTCCAGCCGACGCTGTCCAGCTTGTCGGACAGGGCTGCGGTGGGGCTGGTGTTGGCGGTGGCGTCGTGGTTGGCCTCGTTGAAGGCGAAGTCGACGACGTGCCGGCAGGTCTGCAGCACCATGGCGCCGAGCGCGAGCGCCCACACGTCGTCGCCGCCGCGGGCGGCGCCCAGCGCGAGGCCCGCGTAGTAGGCGTACTCCTTGGCGCGGTCGAAGGTCGCGTCGAGCCAGGCGCCGAGCGTGGAGTACTGGAGCGAGTAGCGGGCGAGCTGGCCGTCGGTGCAGTCCAGCACGAAGGAGGCGATCAGCAGCACGCCGGCGGCGACGAAGCCGCCGCGGGTGCCGGTGGCCGCGCAGGCCGCGGCGATCAGGGCGACCAGCAGCGAGGCGGTCGTCACCTGGTTCGGGGTGAGGCCGCGGCGGGCGCACCAGCGCGCGATGTAGCGCGAGTAGGGGCTGATGCAGTGGGTGGTGAAGAAGCCGTCGCGGGACTTCACGGCGCTGCGCAGCCGCACCGGCTCCTCGTCGACGGCGGCGACGGCGGCGTCCGCGGCCTGTGCGGCGGCGGCGTCCACGGGCACCTGGGCGACCAGGACGCCCAGCTCGGGGCGGTGCACGGACTCGCCCTGGGCCTCCAGCCGGGTGGCGAGCGCGTCGGGCAGCACGTCCGTCGCGTCCCCGCGGCGCGGGGCGGGCAGCGACACGGCGCCCGCCTGCGCCTCGACGGCGACGGCTCCCGCCGCCTCGGCCTGCGGCGCGGTGCCCGGGGCGGTGGCGGGCGTCGCGGCCGCGCCCGGCTGTGCGGCGGAGCGCGGCGCGCCCGCGGCCTGGCCGCCCGG
>NZ_JBSGHL010000055.1:0-55969 GCF_053604375.1 Streptomyces sp. NPDC004031
TGGCCACCCCGGCGACCGGCTGGGGCGTGCACATCGACCGGGTGGAGATCAAGGACGTGGCGCTGCCGGAGTCGATGAAGCGGTCGATGGCCCGGCAGGCGGAGGCCGACCGGGAGCGGCGGGCCAGGATCATCACCGCGGACGGTGAGCTGCAGGCGTCGCAGAAGCTGTCGGAGGCTGCCCGCACGATGGACGCCAACCCCGCCGCGCTGCAACTGCGCATGCTGCAGACCGTCGTCGAGGTCGCGGCGGAGAAGAACTCGACGCTCGTGCTGCCCTTCCCCGTCGAGCTGCTGCGCTTCTTCGACCGCGCGTCGTCGGGCGCGGCCCCGCGGCCCGCCCCGTCCGCCTCCCCCGTCGAGCCGGTCGAGCCGGTCGAGCCGGTCGAGCCGGTCGAGCCGGTCGAGCCCATGGAGCCGGTGGAGCAGGCCGAGCGGGTCGAGCCGGTGGAGCCCGCCGAGGAGGCGGGTGAGCTGACGGCGGCCGGGGAGCGGGCGGAGCTGCCCGGGGCCGCGTCGCCGAAGTCCGCCGAACGGTCCGCCCAACCGCCCGCCGAACCGCCCGCCGAGGTGTAACGGCCGCCGCACGGGGAGCCGCGCGGGCCGTCCGGAACGGGCCGCGCGCGGCTCCCCGTCGGCCGTTCCTGTTACATCAACTTGTTTCATCACGTCATGCACCAACCCCTTGCGGCACGCCTCTTGACACCCGAGAGGCGTGCCGTCTTTGCTGATGCACGCCGCACCGCCCGCACATTGTGTTTCATTCTGTTTCACCCGGACGAGGTCAAAGACCGGCGGCCGGGTCCCGTCAGCAAGGAGACGTCCATGAAACGCGCCTTCGGCGCCTCGGCCCTCATGGCCGCCGCGCTGTGCCTGGCCTGCCTGCCGTCCACCGCCACCGCGGCGGCGCACCCGGCCCACGGGCCGGACGAGCCGCAGGCACAGGTGTGGCTCACGACCGCCGACGACTCCGCGCAGCTCCAGCGGCAGGCGCCCGTCGCCTTCCACCGGGGGGCGTCGGACCTGACCACGATCACCGTCGACCCCACGCGGCGCTTCCAGCAGATGGACGGCTTCGGCGGCGCCCTCACCGACTCCTCCACCGCGGTGCTCGGCGCGCTCCCCCGCCCGGCGCGGGACGCCGCGATGAGGCGGCTGTTCGACCCGGCGTCCGGCATCGGTGTGAGCTTCCTGCGCCAGCCGGTCGGCTCCTCCGACTTCACCGCCGAGGCCGAGCACTACACGTACGACGACATGCCGGCCGGGCAGACCGACTTCGCGCTGCGCCACTTCAGCATCGCGCACGACCAGAAGCAGATCCTTCCCCTGCTGCGGCAGGCGGAGCAGCTGAACCCGCAGCTCACCGTGCTGGCCACGCCGTGGAGTCCGCCCGCGTGGATGAAGGACTCGGACTCCCTGGTCGGCGGCCACCTCAAGGACGACCCGGCCGTCTACCAGGCGTACGCCCGCTACCTGGTGAAGTTCGTGCAGGCCTACCGGGCGGCCGGGGTCCCCGTCGACTACCTGACGGTGCAGAACGAGCCGCAGAACCGCACGCCCAGCGCGTACCCCGGCACCGACCTGCCGGTCGAGCAGGAGGCGAAGGTCATCGAGGCGCTCGGCCCGATGCTGCGGGCCGCCGGGCTGCGTACGAAGATCCTGGCCTACGACCACAACTGGACGACGCACCCGGGCGACATCGCCACCGCGGAGAAGCTCGGCGAGGACCCGCAGACGGACTACCCGTACGAGATCCTCGACGGCCCCGCCGCCAAGTGGGTGGCCGGCACCGCCTACCACTGCTACTCCGGCGACCCGAGCGCGCAGAGCGCCCTGCACGACGCCCACCCGGACAAGGGCATCTGGTTCACCGAGTGCTCCGGCTCGCACGGGGCGACCGACACCCCGGCGGAGATCTTCCGCGGCACCCTGACCTGGCACGCCCGCACCATCACCGTCGGCACCACCCGCAACTGGGCCAAGTCCGTGGCGGACTGGAACCTCGCCCTGGACGCCGACGGCGGCCCGCACAACGGCGGCTGCGACACCTGCACCGCGCTGCTCACCGTGCAGCCGGACGGCACGGTGAGCGCCAACGCCGAGTACAGCACCATCGGGCACCTGTCGAAGTTCGTGAAGCCCGGCGCGTTCCGCATCGCCAGCACCAGTTACGGCACCACGGGCTGGAACGGCCAGCTCACCGATGTGGCGTTCACCAACCCCGACGGCTCGACCGCGCTCGTCGTCCACAACGAGAACGACGCGCCGCGCTCGTTCACCGTGGCCGTCGGCGACCAGTCCTTCGACTACACGCTGCCCGGCGGGGCGCTCGCGACCTTCACCTGGCCCGCGTCCGGCCGCCTGCACACCACCCTGCGCCAGCTCGACCTGTCCGGCGCCACCGCCACCGCCGCCCCCGCGGGTGACGGCGCGGCCGCGGCCGTACTGGACGACGACGGCAGCACCCGCTGGTCCAGCGGCGCCGCGCAGGCCCCCGGCCAGTACGTGCAGCTCGACCTCGGGCGCCGCACCGCCTTCGGCACCGTCGCGCTCGACGCGGGCGACAACCCGGGCGACTTCGCCCGCGGCTGGCAGCTCTCGGTCAGCGACGACGGCGCCCACTGGCGTACCGCCGCGCAGGGCGCCGACACGGGCCAGCTGACCACGGTCCGGCTGCCCCGCACCACCACCGCCCGCTACCTGCGCGTCACCCAGACCGGTACGGCCGCCAACTGGTGGAGCCTGGCGGACGTCCGCCTCTACCGCTGACCTGACCGCCCGCCGCCCCATGCCCGCTGCGGTGCGGGCCCGGGGCGGCGGGGGCTCACGCCTCCGGCCGGGCGCCGCGCGTGGCGCCCGCCGACGCGGCCATCACGCACAGCACCGCGACCCACTGCGACCAGTGCAGGGACTCGCCGAGCACGACGAGGCCGACGAGCGCCGCGGTCGCCGGTTCCAGGCTCATCAGGATGCCGAAGACGTGCGGCGGGATCCGGCGCAGCGCCTCCAGTTCCAGCGAGTACGGGACCACCGACGACAGCAGCGCCACGCCGAGCCCGGCGAGCATCACCCACGGCGAGACCAGGGCCGTCCCGCTGTCCGCCACACCGAAGGGCACGGCGACCAGCGCGGCCACCGCCATGGCCAGGGCGAGCCCGTTGCCCTCCGTGGTGTGCCGGCCGAGCGCGGCGCCGAGCAGGATGTAGAGGCCCCAGCAGGCCCCGGCCGCCAGGGCGAACAGCAGGCCGACGAGGTCGATGTCGCCGCGGCCCTCCATCAGCAGCAGCACTCCGCCGCCCGCGAGCAGCGCCCAGAAGGCGTCCAGCCACCGCCGCGACCCGCCCAGGGCCACGGCGAGCGGGCCGAGGAACTCGGTGGTCACCGCGATGCCCAGCGGGAGCCGGGCGAGCGCCAGGTAGAAGCAGAGGTTCATCACGCCGAGCACGACGCCGTAGCCGAGCACCACCGTCCACGCGCGGCGGCCCATGCGCAGCGGCGGCCGCCAGACCGCCATCAGCACCGCGGCGGCGAACAGCAGCCGCAGCGCGACCGTGCCGAAGCTGCCGACCTCGTCGAAGAGGTGCTTGGCCAGGGCGGATCCGACCTGGACGCTCACGATGCCGACCAGCACCAGGGCGGGCGGGGGCACGGCGCCGAAGGCGCGTCCGGCGAGCGCGGTCGGCGAGGAGCGCGGGAGCGGGGCGCCGCCGGCCCCGTCGACGTTCATGACAGCCATCCGGGGATTCTGCGCGATCCGGCGCCCGCGGGCACCCCCTTTCCGCGTCCCGGACCGCCGCCGCGCGGGCGTGGGCGCATCCGCCCCTTCCGCACCGGGGGTGATCGTTCGTCACAATGCTGGGTGGGGCATGCTTCTCCGTCGTAGGACCGCACGGCTGCGTGCGGCGGCCACGGCACCACAGCACCCGGCCGCCGCGCGGCAAGCACCCGCACGATCCGCACGACCCCGCATCACCTCGACGGACACTCGACGGAGAAAGGGTCGACGATGACCGCACACCCTCCCCGCAGCCACGGCCGGCTGCGCCTCGCCCTGCGCCGCTGCCGCAGCGCCCTCCTCGCCCTCGGCGGCACGCTCGTCCTCGCCGCGGGCCTCCTCCTCGGCGCCACGGGCCCCGCGCACGCGGCCGGATCCCTCCCCTGCGACATCTACGGCGACGCCGGCACCCCGTGCGTCGGCGCCTTCAGCACGGTGCGCGCCCTCTACTCCGGCTACGGCGGCAGCCTTTACCAGGTCACCCGGGTCACCGACGGCGCCACCCGCGACATCGGCCCGGTCGCCACGGGCGGCTGGGCGGACGCAGGCGCGCAGAACGCCTTCTGCACCGGTACCGCCTGCCGCATCAGCCGGATCTACGACCAGTCGCCGCAGCACAACGACCTGACGATCGCGGGCGCGGGCACCGCGGGCGCCGCCAACGCGGGGGCGCTCGCGAGCGCGCTGCACGTCACGCTCGCCGGGCACTCGGTCTACGGGGTGTACGTGCAGCCGGGCGTCGGCTACCGGCACGCGGTCGGCTCGGGTGTCGCGACGAAGGACCAGCCCGAGGGCATGTACATGGTCACCAGCGGCACCCACACCATCCACGACTGCTGCTTCGACTTCGGCAACGTCGAGGCCAAGGAGGAGGACACCGGCGCCGGGCACATGGACGCCCTCAACATCTCCCCCGCCCGCGCCTGCGACCCCTGCACCGGCAACGGCCCGTGGGTGCAGGCCGACCTGGAGAACGGCATCTTCCAGGCCGACACCAACGCGCACAGCCGCAACGGCGGCAACGCCACGCCGTTCGTCACCGCGGTGCTGAAGAACAACGGCAAGGACACCTTCGCCCTCAAGGGCGGCGACTCCCGCTCCGGCGGCCTGACCACGTGGTGGAACGGCGCCCTGCCGCCCGGCTACGCGCCCATGAAGAAGGAGGGCTCGATCGTCCTGGGCACCGGCGGGGACAACAGCAACCGGGCCGGGGGCTCCTTCTTCGAGGGCGCCATGACCGCGGGCTACCCCTCCGACGCGGCCGAGAACGCCGTGCAGGCGAACGTCGTCGCGGCCGGTTACGCGGGTGACACCGCGGGCACCGCCCCGGCCACGGTCGGCGCGCCCGGCGGCAAGTGCGTGGACGTCACCGGCAACGACGTCGGCGGCGACGGGGCCGCCGTCCAGATGTGGGACTGCCAGACCGGGGCCGTCGACCAGCGCTGGACGCACGAGTCGGACGGCTCGCTGCGCACCCTCGGCCGGTGCCTGGACATCAACGGCAACGGCACCGCCCAGGACACCCAGGTCGAGCTGTGGGACTGCAACGGCGTCGGCGGCCAGAAGTGGACACAGCAGGTGGACGGCTCGCTGTACAACCCGCAGTCCGGCCGCTGCCTCGACACGCCGAGCGGCTCCACCGCCAACGGCAGCCGGCTGCGCATCCACGACTGCAACGGCACCGCGGCGCAGAAGTTCGCGGTCAACGGCGGCGGCGCGGTCGCGGGCCCCGCGGGCAAGTGCCTGGACGTCTACGGCGACGACAACGGCGGCGACGGCGCCGCGGCCCAGCTCTACGACTGCCAGTCGTACGCCGTCGACCAGCACTGGTACCACCGCGCCGACGGCTCGCTGACGACGCTCGGCCGCTGTCTGGACGTCACGGGCGACTCGACGGCCGCGGACACCCCGGTCGAGCTGTGGGACTGCGACGGCAACGGCGGCCAGGTCTGGCGGCTGCAGACCGACGGCTCGCTGCTCAACCCGCAGTCCGGGCTGTGCCTGGACGCCAAGGACGGCTCCACCGCCAACGGCACACCGCTGCGGATCCACCAGTGCAACGGGACCGAGGCGCAGCGGTTCGGCCTGAACTGACCCGCCGGGGGTGGTGCGGGGGCCTCCTCCCCCGCACCACCGCCCGGGTCACAGCGTGGCGGTGTGCGGGGGGACGCGGCGGCGGGCGAGCTGGTTGCCGAGACCGGTGGCGGCGGCCCGCACGGCGTCGGCGTGGCTCTCCGGGCGGAATCTGCCGACCGGCCCCGACACACTGATCGCGAGCGAGGTACGGCCCTCCGCGTCCGGCACCGGGGCGGCCACGCACAGCAGCCCGGCCGCCGACTCCTCGTGCTCGTAGCCGACGCCCGCCTCCAGGACGCCCTTGAGCTGGCGCTCCAGCGCGCCCGGGGCCACGACGGTGTGCGGGGTGCGCCGCTCCAGCGGCCCGGCCAGCACCTCCCGGCGCAGGTCGGGCCCGGCGTGGGCGAGCAGCACCTTGCCGATCGCGGTGCAGTGCAGCGGCATGCGCCCACCGGTGCGGGAGGGGCTGGCGGCCTGCCGGTGGCCGCCGATCTTGGCGATGTAGACGACCTCGGCGCCATCGCGCACGCCCAGGTGGACGGTCTCGTGGGTGCGCTCGTAGAGGTCCTGGAGGAAGGGCATGGCCACCTCCAGCAGGGTCCGCTCGGCGGAGGCCCGCAGGCCCAGCTCGAACAGTCCGCCGGAGAGCCGGTAGCCGTAGCGGTCGCGGTCCAGCAGCCGGTGCTCGACCAGCTCGGCGGCGAGGCGGTGCACGGTGGCCTTGGGAAGCCCGGTGCGGCGCACCAGCTCGGCCAGGCCGAGGACCCGGTCGTCGCCCGTGAACGACCGCAGGATGGCCACGGCCTTGCCGAGCACCGTGTTCAGCTCCGGTTCCACACGAACAGCGTACCGCTGAGCGGAACGCCGTCGTGGCCGCGGACCTGCGGCGATGCGAGCCTGAGCGGCATGACCGACAACCCTGTGGCCACGGATGCCGTGGCCGAGGCGGCCGACCGGCTCCTTCGCGCTCAGGCCGGCGGCACGCCGTGCCCGCCCGTGCGGGACCTGATCGGCCGCGACGACGTGACGGCCGCCTACGCCGTCCAGCAGCTCCTCACCCGGGCCCGGCTGGCCGCGGGCGAGCACGTGGTGGGCCGCAAGATCGGCCTCACCTCGCCTGCGGTTCAGGCCCAGCTCGGCGTGGACCAGCCCGACTTCGGCGTGCTCTTCGACACCATGAGGTACGAGGACGGCGCCGCCGTCCCGGCCGCGGCGGTGCTCCAGCCGCGCGCGGAGGCGGAGATCGCCTTCGTGCTGGGCGCGGACCTCGCCGACGGCGAGCTGTCCGTGGATCAGGTCCGCGCCGCGGTCGATCACGCCGTGGCCGCGATCGAGATCTGCGGCAGCCGGATCGCGGGCTGGGACATCAGCTTCGCCGACACGGTCGCGGACAACGCCTCGGGCGGCGCCTTCGTGCTGGGTCCGGACCGCCTGGACCTCGCGGACTTCGAGCCGCGGGACGCGGTGATGACGCTGGAGGTGGACGGCGAGCAGGTCTCCGCCGGCACCGGCACGGCCTGCCTGGGCGACCCGCTGCTGGCCGTGCGGTGGCTGGCCCGGCAGGCGCGCGCGCTCGGCGACCCGCTGCGGGCGGGCCAGGTGATCCTGTCCGGCGCGCTGGGCCCGATGGTGCCGGTCGCGCCCGGGAGCACGGTACGGGCCACGGTCGGGCCGCTCGGCACGGCCTCCTTCACCCTTGCAGAGGAGCAGCGATGACGGCCGCGCCGCGCACGAAGGTCGCGATCATCGGTTCCGGCAACATCGGCACGGACCTGATGATCAAGGTGATGCGCACCTCGCAGCATCTGGAGATGGGCGCGATGGTCGGTATCGACCCCGCGTCCGACGGTCTCGCGCGGGCCCGCCGGTTCGGCGTGGCGACCACCGCGGAGGGTGTGGAGGGCCTGGTCGCCCTGCCCGGTTTCGACGAGATCGGGATCGTCTTCGACGCCACCTCGGCGAAGGCCCATGTGGCCAACGCCGCCCGGCTGCGGCCGCTGGGCAAGCGGCTGATCGACCTGACCCCGGCCGCGATCGGCCCGTACGTCGTCCCGGCGGTGAACCTGGACGCACACCTCGACGCCGGGGACGTCAACATGGTCACGTGCGGCGGGCAGGCGACCATACCCGTGGTCGCCGCGATCTCCCGGGTCGCCCCGGTGCACTACGCGGAGATCGTCGCCTCGATCGCCAGCCGGTCCGCGGGACCGGGCACCCGCGCCAACATCGACGAGTTCACCGAGACCACCTCGGCCGCGATCGTCGAGGTCGGCGGCGCCCGCCGCGGCAAGGCGATCATCATCCTCAACCCGGCGGAGCCGCCGCTCATCATGCGCGACACCGTCTTCGCGCTCGTCGAGGCCCCGACCGCGCAGCTGCACGAGCGGATCCGGGAGAGCGTCGGCGCGATGGTCGCCGAGGTCGCCGGGTACGTCCCCGGCTACCGCCTCAAGCAGCAGGTCCAGATCACCGCGATCGCCGCGGACCAGCCCGTGCACACGCTGCTCCCCGGCGGCGTGTCCCGCCCCACCCACCAGGTGTCGGTGTTCCTGGAGGTCGAGGGCGCCGCCCACTACCTCCCGGCCTACGCGGGGAACCTCGACATCATGACCTCTGCCGCCCTGCGGGTGGCCGAGCGCCTCGCCGCCGGGAAGGTGCAGCCGTGAGCACTCCGATCTTCATCCAGGACGTCACCCTGCGCGACGGCATGCACGCCGTACGCCACCGGATCACCCCCGACGACGTGGCCCGCATCGTCGCGGCGCTGGACGACGCGGGCGTGGACGCGATCGAGGTCGCGCACGGCGACGGCCTCGCGGGCGGCTCGGTCAACTACGGCCCCGGCTCGCACACCGACTGGGAGTGGATCGAGGCGGCCGCCTCGGTGCTCCGCAGGGCCCGGCTGACCACCCTGCTGCTGCCGGGCGTCGGCACCGTGCACGAGCTGAAGCGCGCCTACGACCTCGGGGTGCGCTCGGTCCGGGTGGCCACGCACTGCACCGAGGCGGACGTCTCCGCCCAGCACATCGCGGCGGCCCGCGAGCTGGGCATGGACGTCTCCGGCTTCCTGATGCTCTCCCACATGGCCCCGCCGCAGGAGCTGGCCGCGCAGGCGAGGCTCATGGAGTCCTACGGCGCGCACTGCGTGTACGTCACCGACTCCGGCGGCCGGCTGACGATGAACGACGTGGCCGCGCGGGTGCGCGCCTACCGCGACGTGCTCGGCCCGCAGACGGAGATCGGCATCCACGCGCACGAGAACCTGTCGCTGTCGGTGGCCAATTCCGTGGTCGCCGTCGAGAACGGCGTCACCCGGGTCGACGCCTCGCTCGCCGGGCACGGCGCCGGGGCGGGCAACTGCCCCATCGAGGCCTTCGTCGCGGTCGCGGACCTGTCGGGATTCACCCACGGCTGCGACCTGTTCAAGCTCCAGGACGCCGCCGACGACCTCGTCCGCCCGCTCCAGGACCGGCCCGTCCGGGTCGACCGGGAGACCCTGACGCTCGGTTACGCCGGTGTCTACTCGTCCTTCCTGCGGCACGCCGAGAACGCGTCGGCGACCTACGGCGTGGACGTCCGCGACATCCTCATGGAGTGCGGGCGGCGCCGGCTCGTGGGCGGCCAGGAGGACATGATCATCGACATCGCCCTCACGCTGGCCGCCGGCTGAGCGGACCCGCGCACGGGAACGGCCCCCTCGGAGATCTCCGAGGGGGCCGTTCCCGTCACCGGCCGGTCAGGCGGCCGGTGTCTGGAGGATCGACCGCATGACGCCGAGCAGCGCGCCGGACGGGTCGTCGCCGCGCCCCGTGCTGCGCCAGCCGACGATGTGGTCGGGGCGGACCAGCACCGCGCCGTCCTCGCCGATGCCGCACACGTCGGCCCAGTCGCCGTAGCGGTCCTCGTAGGCGCAGCCGCGTCCGATGGCGACGACGTCGACGGCGACGCCCGTCTCCGCCTCGGCCCTGGCCGCGGCCTCCCGCCAGTCCGCGCCGCGCACCCCGGTCAGGAGGGTGAAGCGGCCGTGGCCGCACAGGTCGATCACGGGCACCTTGCGCTGCCCGTCGAGCAGCCACGCGTGCGGCAGGTGCCGGCCGGGGTAGGTGGTCGCGAAGTAGTGGATCTCCTCGTCCCGCGGCGCGGCCGGAGCGGGTTCCCCGTCCGTCACCAGGGCCGCGGAGCGGTAGTTCTGGTTGGTCTCCACACCGTGCGAGTTGAAGCACAGCAGGGTGTCGCGCACCGCCGTGTCGAAGGCGGCGCGCACCTGCGCGCCCTCGGTGGTCGGGGCCCGCAGCGTCTCCAGCGCCGCGCCGAGCGCCTCGGGGCCCGCGGCGGGCGGCACCCGCAGCGCCATGAACAGCGGCGGGATCAGCCCGTTGCTGGCGGTGGCCCGCTCGACGATCTGCCGGGCGACCGGCAGCCGTTCGTCGCGGTAGGTCTCCAGCAGCCCGGGGCCGGCCTGCCCGCGCAGCACCAGGGCGAGCTTCCAGCACAGGTTGAAGGCGTCCTGGATGGAGGTGTTGGAGCCGAGGCCGTTCATCGGCGAGTGCCGGTGGACGGCGTCGCCCGCGCAGAAGACCCGCCCGGCGGTATTGTCGGTGGCGTGGACGTGGTTGACCGCCCAGGTGGAGATCGACTCGATCCGCACCGGGACGGTGTCGTCGCCGATGAGCTGGTGCACGATCGCCCGGCCGAAGTCGTCGGTCAGCTCGGGGGCGCCCTGCTCGACGTCGTAGCCCCAGACCGCCATCCACGTCGTCCAGGGGCGGACCGCGCGCAGCACCCCGACGCCGTTGCCGTCGTGGCCGACACCGGGCTGGACGAACCAGTACATGTCGCCGGGCCGGTGCGCGACCAGATGCGTCAGATCGGCCTCGAAGACGATGTTGATGGAGCCGCCGAGGCCCATCTCGCCCTCCAGCGGGATGCCGAGCTGCGACATGATCCGCGAGTTGCCGCCGTCGGCGCCGATCAGGTACTTCGACCGGATCAGGTACTCCTCGCCGGTCACCCGGTCGAGCACGGTGCTGGTGACACCGTCGTCGTCCTGGGTGAAGGACAGCAGCTCGGTGCCGGTCCGCAGGGTGGTGCCGCGGCGGGTCGCGGCGCCCAGCAGGATCGGCTCCATCCGGTCCTGCGGCAGGTCGCACACCGCGGTCGGGCTGGCGAGATCGTGCTCGGCCTTGAAGGTCGGGTGCGTGTACCAGGTCCGCAGCCGCCCGAGCTCGGTGCCGGTCAGGCTGGTCGCCCACACGTGCTCGCCCATGAGGTGCTGGGGCATCGAGGCGCGCTTGGCGTCGTCCTCGACGCCGAGGTCGCGCAGCACCTCCATGGTGCGCTGGTTGGTGATGTGGGCCCGCGGCGTGTTCGCCACCGAGCCGTGCTTGTTCAGCACGATCGCGCGGATTCCGTACGCCCCCAGAAGGGCGCCGGCGGCGGCGCCCGCCGGACCGGCGCCCGAGACGAGGACGTCGGTCTCGACGGTACGGGGATTGCTCATGGGTACTCCTGAAGGAACCGTGGGACCGCGCCGCCGGGCGCTTGGGCGCACCCGGCGGCGCGGGAGCATCAGTGGTGCGTGACGAAGTCCGTCACCAGGCGGTTGAACTCGTCGGCGTGCTCCAGCTGGGCCCAGTGGCCGCAGTGGTTGATGAGGTGCGCGCGGGAGTCGGGGATGTTCGCGGCGAGGAAGAGCGTGGACTCGAAGGAGACCACCCGGTCGTCGCGGCCGTGGATGAGCAGCGAGGGCGCGGTGATGCCCGCCGCCTTGGCCAGGTCGAGCCAGATCGGGATCGGCGCCCGGGGGGCGGCCGCCGCGATGTTGGCCAGGTGCTCGGGGCGCCGGAGCGCGGCCTTGGAGCGCAGCTCGCACAGTTCGGGGGTGGCGAAGCGGGCCTTGTCGTAGACCATGATCTCGACGAGCCGCCGCATGCCCTCGGGGGTGGCGTTCGTGTACGTCTCGTACATGATCTTCAGGCCCTCGGTCGGGCCGCCGCCCGCGCCGAAGAGGAAGGGCCTCATCTGGATCGGCGGGCCCATGGTGATCAGGTGCGAGACCCGCTCGGGGCGTTCGGCGGCGAGCCGCAGCGAGGTGTGGCCGCCCATCGAGTTGCCGACGAAGGCCGCCTTCTCGATGCCCAGCGCGTCAAGCAGCTGGCAGGCCGCCTCGACGTGGTCGAGGGTGCCGAAGTCCACCTCGTCGGAGTCGCCCCAGCCCGGCATGTCGGGCGCGATGACGCGGAAGTGCCGCGAGAGCGCCTCGATGTTCGGGGAGTAGTTGCTCCAGCCGGTCGCGCCGGGGCCGCCGCCGTGCAGCAGCACCACCGGGTGGCCCTCGCCGGCCTCGTTGTAGTGGATCCGCCAGTCCCGGGTCTGGACGTAGCGGGAGATGTCGCTCTGCTGCAGGGCCATCAGTGGGCTCCTCCGGGGGTCTGGTTGGTGAAGGGTGCCTGGCCGAGCAGGGCGTGCACGGCCTCCGGCGGGCGGTGGCCCCAGCTGTGCAGCCGGTCGAGGGTCCGGACCTGCCAGGTGTCGTCGTCGATGAGCAGCCCGCCCCAGCCGTACTCGACGGAGAAGCCGGACGGGGTGCGGACGTAGAAGCTGAACATGTGGTCGTTGGGGTGCATGCCGAGCGTCATCTCGAACGGCTGCTTCGCGTCCATGCACCGGTCGTAGGCCATGCCGACGTCGCGGATGTCGGTGACCTCGACCATGAAGTGGTGGGTCCGCTTGGGGTGCGGCATGTCGCCGAACGCGACGCTGTGGTGGCGCGGGTTGCAGTGCAGGAAGATCAGGTCCGCGACGATGCCGGGGGCGAGTTCCTCACGGATGATGTCACTGATCCGGAAGCCGAGCAGGCCCTCGTAGAAGGCCATGTAGTCGGCGCGCGCGACGCCCTTGGACAGCAGCACCTGGTGGCCGGCGCCGCCGCTGCCGGTGACGAAGTCCCCGAGCAGGACGTCGGAGTGGAACGGGGTGGCGGCGTCGGCGAGGCCGGTGACCAGCTCGATGCGGTTGCCCATCGGGTCGGCGAGCTGCACGACGCGGTCCACGCGGCGGGCCGCGGCCAGCTCCGCGCCGCCCTCGGCGATCTCGACGCCGGCCTCGGCGAGCCGGGCCACGAGCGCATCGAGGTCCTCGGCGGAGGCGACCTCGTAGCCGCTGACCGCGAGGTCGTCGGCCGGGCCCTCGGTCACGATCCAGCGGTGCGCCTTCTCGTCGGTGCGCAGCGTGAAGCCGCGCTCGGTCCTCTCGCCCAGCTGCATGCCGAGCAGGGTGGTGCCGAAGTGCTCCCAGTCGGCGAGGTCGCCGACCTCGTACACGACGTACGCGAGCTCTTTCACTCCGGTCATGACGGTGTCCTTTCGATCCGCGGGCGGGCGCGCGGACGCGCGGCGCCGCCCAGGTCAGTGGGGGCGGAGGGGTGAAGGGTTCAGAGAGCGGGGACGGCCAGGCCGCCCGGGTCGGCGGCGGCGACGAAGCGGTCCGGGCGCACGGCCACGGCCCGGACGCCGTAGCGGGCGAGCCACGGCAGCAGCACGTCGTCGAGGTCGACCAGGTCGCCGGGGCCTCGCGTGTACGCGGTGCGCGGACGCACGGCGACGTAGGAGGCGCCGAGGGCGTCCCAGTCCGCCCGCTCCTGCCCGGTGAGCAGCGCCGCCGGGTCGGTGTCCGCGCCGAGCAGCACGAAGCCGCGGGGCAGCAGGTCGTCGAGGCGCGCCATGACGCCGGTGACGTCGCCGCACACCGGCTGCGGCACCATGCGGCCGATCACGCTGGCGTCGCCCTGCTCGCCGCGCAGCCAGCCGCCGGTGAGCACCGGCGGGGCGGTCAGCGGCGGCTCCCACGGGGTCACGGTGTTCTCCGGGACCGCGTTCATCGCCGCGACCTCCTCCGGCGACGCCTCCTGCTTGATGACGCGGCCGAGGCCGACGGCCAGGCCCGTGTAGAAGTCGGCGCTGGGGCGGCGCTCGGCCTCGTAGGTGCCGAGCCACTCCTCGGGCAGCTCGCCGCGCAGCACGCCGGCGAGCTTCCAGCCCAGGTTGTGGGCGTCGCGCATGCCGGTCTGCATGCCGGCGCCGGCCCACGGCGGCATCAGGTGGCAGGCGTCGCCGGCCAGGAAGACCCGGCCGCGGCGCCAGGTCTCGGCGGCGCGCACATGGTGGCGGTAGAACGCGTGCTGGTGGATCTCGACGTCGTCCCCGGTCACCCCGAGGGCCTCCAGCAGCGGCCACACCTCGGCGGCCGTCGGGAAGTCGGCCTCGGTCTCACCGGGCTTGAGCGGGATCTCCCAGCGGTGGTTCCCGGCCGAGAGCGCGATGTCGACGACCGGGCGTTCGCTGTCGGTCCAGAAGGTGAGGAAGTCCCGGTCCGGCCACCAGCGTTTGACGCGGCAGTCGATGACGACCCACAGCGTGTCGACGGTGTCGCCGAGCATCGGTATGCCGAGCATCTTGCGGGTGGGGCTGGAGCCGCCGTCGGCCGCTATCGCCCAGCGGGCGCGGGTGCGGGTCTCGGCGCCGGTCGCACGGTCGCGCGCGGTGACGGTCACGCCGTCCGCGTCCTGCTCGACGGCGACCACCTCGGCGCCGTAGCGGACCTCCAGGCCGTCCAGTTCCCCGCCGCAGCGGCGCAGCTCGGCCTCCATGGCCGGCTGGTAGATGTTGTAGAAGCGCGGCTTGGTGTTGCGGGTGCCGAGGGTGGACGGCGGGTGCTCGACGCGCATGACCTCCTGGCCGTCGTAGGTCACCCAGCGCAGGGCCCGCTGCGGCTCGACGACCTTCTCGATCCGCTCGTCGATGCCGAGGTCCTGGAAGATCCGCATCGTCCAGTCGTTCACGGTCACGGCACGGGCGCGTGCGTGGATGTCCTGGTCACGCTCGAAGGCGGTGACGCGGACCCCCCGGCGGGCCAGCGTCAGCGCTCCGACCAGGCCCGTCGGGCCGTAGCCGATGATCGCCACGTCCGTGTCGTATCCCGCGAGGGGGGTCTGCGTCATGCGAGCTCCAGTGATCGCTCTCTCACTATTGGACCGACCGTTCCGTCCAATAGTGAACACGGTCATACGGGAGCGGCCTCGCGTCAAGAGGCCTGGGGCAACCTTTTTCGGGCACACCTCCGGACACGGCCGCAGGTGGGGGCCCGTATGATCAACGGAATGGAGCGAGGATCGAAGGCGCCGAACGGCAACCGGCGCGGGCAGCGCTCACGCGGGGAGATCCTCGACGCGGCCGCGCGCGTCATGGCGGTACGCGGCTACGCGGGCACCACGATCTCGTCGATCACGACCGAGACCGGGCTGCCGAAGAGCGCGATCTACCACCACTTCCGCTCCAAGGGCGGGCTGCTCTCGGCAGTCATGGCACGCGGCGCCCGGGACTTCTTCGACGCGATGCGCGCCGCGCACGCCGATCCGCCCACGGGCGGCACCCACCGCGAGCGGATGGCCTGGTACCTGGACCGCACGGCCGCCGTCTTCACGGCCAAGCCGGACTTCCTGCGGCTCCACATGCTGCTGATGATGAGCGACGAGGCCGCCGAGGCGGAGGTCGCCGAGATCAACCGGCAGGTACGCGAGGAGGGCCGCGCCTACATGCGCGTCATGATCTCCTCGGCCTTCGCCGACGAGGGCCCGCAGATCGCCGGAGCGGTCGCCGAGGAGCTGGACCACTTCGCCATAGCGGGCTTCGACGGGGCCTTCGTCAACTCCCAGACCGACCCCGAGCGCACCATCGCCCGCCAGATGTCCCATCTCACCGACGCGATGGTCGCCCTCGGCGACGCGGCGGCGGCGCGCCTGCGGGGGTGACGCCCCGGGCCGGAGGGCCCGGGGCGCCGCTCCGGCTCAGTGCATCCAGAGCAGGTACAGGCCGTTGGTGCCGTACTCGCAGATGTAGACCGGCCCGTGTACGGGCGCGTACGCCTGCGCCTGGGCGACGCAGCTCTCGTTCGTCGGGAAGTACCCCAGGAACATGAACCCGCTTCCGGGCGGCGGCGAGGCCTGCGCCGCCGTGGTCGCGAGGCCGAGCCCCAGTACGGCGGTGGCGGCGACGGCGGCCGCGCGGGCGAGGATCTTGGTGCGCATGTCGCTCTCAACTCCTTCCAGGCAGGCGGATGCGCCTGCGGCTGAACCGGCAGGTGGAGGTGGTGCGTAGTGCGTGGACACTCGTGCGCGCGCAGCACGAAGCTTGGCCGGTGCGGAGGGGAGAATTCAATAGGTCCAGACCAATTGGTGAGGGTGGGGTGAGTGAGGCTCCCGCGCCCGCCCCGCACGCCGCCGACACCGCCGGGACACCCGGCGGCACGGGCGGGCGGCTCAGGTACCGGACGACGCCTCGCGGCCCTGCCGGACGGCGAGGTCCTCGCGGCGGAGCCGGTTCACGCGGCGGGTGCCCTCGTCACGCCGGCTGATCACCCCGGCCTCGCGCAGGACCTTGAAGTGACCGCTCTGGGTGGACTTGCCGACCGGCACGAACATGCCGGCCCCGCTCCACCGCGGCTACGCGGCCACGTTCGGCTTCTCGCCGCTGGTCGTCACGCCGATCTTCGCCGCGTACGTCGCCGCGCTGATCCCCGCCCTGCTGCTGGCGGACCCCGCGGCGGACGCGGTCGGCCACCGCCGGGTGCTGCTGCCCGCGATGGGCGCCGCCGCGCTCGGGTCGCTGCTGTTCACCCTCGCCTCCGGCACCGGGTGGCGGTTCGCCGCCCGCGTCCCGCAAGGCGCGGCCGTCGGCGCGGCCTCGGGCCCGCTGACCGCCGCGCTGACCGACCTCGAACCCGCGGGCGACCGGCGCCGGGCCGCCCTCGCCTCCACCGTGGCGTCCGTGGGCGGCCTCGGCCTCGGACCCGTCGTCGGCGGGCTGCTCGCGCAGTACGCCCCCGCGCCGCGGGTCCTGCCCTTCGCGGTGGAGATCGCGCTGCTGCTCGGCGGGGCGGCGGTGGCCCTCATGCTGCTTGTGCTCCGCCGCCGCACAATTCGCCGGCTACGACCGTCCGGCGCGCCGGCCCGCGGTCACCGGGCTGGTGCTGCTGGCCGCGGGACTCGCGCTGCTCGCCCTCACCCGCACCGTCTCCTCCCTGGCGCTGCCGGCCGCCGCCGTCGTGGTCGCCGACGACGTCCACCTGCTGGCCTGCGTCCACTACTACGCCCCCTTCGGCTTCACCCACCAGGGCGCCGGATGGGTGCGCGGCGCCGACCGCTGGCTCGGCCGCACCTGGGGCTCGGCCGCGGACGAGGACGCCGTACGCTCCGATCTGGGCCGGGCCGCGGCATGGGGGCGCGAGCACGGACTTCCGCTGCTGGTCGGCGAGTTCGGCGCCTTCTCGGCGGCGCCCATGGACTCCCGGGAGCGGTGGACGGCCTTCGTCCGCGCCGAGGCCGAGCGGCTCGGCATGAGCTGGGCCTACTGGGAGTTCGGCACCGACTTCGGGGCCTTCGACCCCGTCCGCGGCGCCTGGCGCGAGCCCCTGCGGCGGGCCCTCCTCGGCGGCCCGGCCGGGTGAGGCGCGGCTCTCAGCCGCCGGGGGCGGGTGCGGGCGGCGGGGTGGGGCGGCCGAGCGTGAAGACGAGGCTCGCCGGATCGACGCGGGCGGGCAGCACGGTGCCCTGGGCGGCGTCGCCGAAGCGGTAGCTGAAGACCTCCACCTCGACCTCGAACGGCTCGACGCCCGCGCCGCCGACCCGCAGCCGGAGCCGCACCTGCGGGTGGTCGTCGTGGGTGGGCGGGGCCGAGGCGACGGCGAGCACCAGCGCGGTCGCCTCCAGTCCGGCGGCGGCGAGCCGGAGCGTCAGACGCCGCTCCTCCCGGGCGTTGGCGACGGTGGAGTAGCCGACGAGGAGGACGAACACCCCGAGCGCCGCGAGCGCCCAGGCGCCCCACACCAGGCCGCCGTGCGTCCCGCCCGCCCCCGTCACGGCGAGGACCACGCACACCACGGCGCCGGCGCACCCGGCCACCGCCAGGAGCGCGCCGAAGGCAACGGCGACGGCGGTGATTCCCGGCCCCTTGGGGTCGGGCAGCAGCGCGGGCGCGGGCGCGGTGGATGCGGGCACGGCGGCAGCGTAACGGCCCCGGCCCCCGCCGGTCTCCGCTTTCGCCGCCCGGGGCTGTGACCGGTCCCGCGCACCGCGCCCGCCCGGCGCCCCCCGGGCCCCTCGGTTCTCTTCGGCCCCGCGAGGCATCTCGCCTCCCAGCCCGTCCTTCACTACCGTGAAACGCGCGTGCACTTTCCTGATCGGCGCTGCTCATCCCGGCCCGTGCGGCGACCGCCTGACGGTCGTTCGGGACCGTACGCCGTGGCCCGGCGGCGGGAAGGACCGGCGAACGTCCGTCCGACTTCCGAGGGAGATGATCTCCATGCTGGGGACGACGCACGGCAGACACCGGCTCGTGGCCGCCGCGGGCGTGCTCGCGCTCGCCGTCGGCGCGGGCGCGGCCGGTACGGGCCCGGCCCGCGCGGCGGCGGTCTGGGACCGCCAGCTCACGGCGACGACCGGGCTGTTCCTGGTCAACGGCCCCGACCACGCCGCGGCGCAGCAGTTCAGCACGGCCGCGACGCACGTCGGCGGCGTCAGCGCCTTCCTGGCGAGCAGTTCGCCGGTCGGCACGCTGGACGCGCAGATCCGCACCGACGTCACCGACCCGGCCACCGCGGTCGCGGACAGCCGGGTGGACCTCGCGGACCTCGGCGGCTCCGGCGAGGGCTGGGTCGACTTCCCCGTCGACGCCACGCTGGCCGCCGGGCAGGACTACTACCTCGTCGTGCAGGCGAGCGGCACGTCCGGCGACGTGGTGTGGAACGGCACCAGGTCCACGCTGTCCGGCGCGCTGCCGTCCTGGAACTACGACCCCGCCTACTGGGGCGGCTGGCACGCGTACGACTCCGGCACCCTGGCGACCACCCACGCCGCCTTCGGCATCGGCCTCACCGGCGCGGACGCCTGCGCCGCGGCCAACACCTGCTACCGGCCGGTCCCGGCCGGGATCCTCGCCGCGACCACCGCCGGGCTGCTCGGCAACGGGACGACGACGGTCTCGCTGACCCCCTTCGAGGCCTACGGCGCCTCCTACGTGTCCGGCAGCAACGTCCTGCGGCTGCCCGACGGCGACTGGCGCTACCTGCCGGACGGGGCGGCGCCGCCCGTGACCGTACCGGCCGGCGACCGCGGCGCTGCGGCGCAGATCGCCGCCTCGCGGGCCTGGCTCGCCTCCGGCACCGTGCCCGGCCGCACCCCGGCGGAGCGCGACGCGGCGGCCCGTGCCCTGCTGACGCTGCGTCTGCTCACGCAGCCGGACGGGGCGGTCGCCGCCGCGTGGTACGGCGCCTGGACGTACTCGTGGCCGCGCGACAGCAGCTTCGCCGCCGCCGCGTTCGCCGCCACCGGCCACCCGGACGAGGCCTACCGGATACTCGCCTACAACGCGCGCACCCAGCTCCCCGACGGCACCTGGGACGCGCGCACCCGGCTCGACGGCTCCGGCCCGCCCGACTCCCGGCACTGGCAGCTCGACGCCGACGGCTGGGTGCCGTGGGCGGTCTGGGAGTGGTACGAGGCCGCGCCCCGGGCGCACCGCGACGGGATGCTGCGCGCGCTCTACCCGATGGTGCGGAAGTCCGAGGACTACGTCACCGGCTCGCTGGACGACCAGGGGCTGCCGCCCGCCTCACCGGACTACTGGGAGATCGGCACCGACACGCCGAACATCGGCACCGCCGCCCCGCTGCTGTCCGGCCTGCGGGCCGCCGCCGGCCTCGCCCGCGTCACCGGGCACCCCTCCGACACCCGGGCCTGGACCGGCGCGGCGGACCGGCTGTCCGCGGGGATCGCGCGGGACTTCGCGCCACGGGGCTACCCGCGCACCGCCGACGGGCTGCACGGCCGGGACTCCGCGGTGACGTTCATGGCGCCGCCCTTCAACCGCCCGCCGGACGGACTGGCCGGCGCGATCGACGACACCTACCGGGCGCTGCTGCGCCCGAACGGCGGTGTCGTGCCCGGCGACGACCCCGCGCACCCCTGGGCGACCAGCTGGGGTCCCGAGACCGCCTTCTTCGCCCTCGCGTGGTCCGGCACCGGCAGGTCCGGCCAGGCCCGCCAGGTGGTGGACTGGCTGCTGGACCACCGCAACACGCTCGGCGAGCTGCCCGAGCAGGTCGATACGGCGGGCAACCCCGCGTCCGTGGTCCCGCTCGCCTGGACCGGCGCCGTCACCCTGCTCGCCCTCGTCCAGCTCGACGGGCACCCGCTGCCCGTCCCGCCGGACCGCTGCGCGCCCCCGTACCACGGGCACTGCCCGCGCTGACCGCCCGTCAGCCGCTCCCCCGCCGGGCTTGCCGAAGACCGGCACCCGGCGGGGGGCGACACGTCACACTGGGGTCATGCTCCCTCACCGCAAGGCGTACGCCGCCGCGCTCGCCGCCGTCGTGCTCGTCCTCGGGCCCGCCGTCTCCGGCTGCTCGGACTCCGGCGGCAGCCCGATGTCGGCGCCGCCGTCCGGCGCCCCGCAGGCGCGCACGACCACGACGTACACCGCGAGCCGCGCCGACTCCGGCGCCCCGACCGCCGAGGACATGCGGACGACCGCCGACCGGCTGCGGAAGCGCGCGAAGTCCCTCGGCCTGAAGAACACGGACGTGACGGCCGCCGGCACCGTCGTCACCATCGTGGCGCCCCGCGCCGACACCGACCGGGTGGCGCAGATGACGGCGACGGCCCTGCTGGAGTTCCGCCCCGTCCTCGACCCGGCGACCGCCGCGCAGCAGGGCCTGGGGCAGGCGTACTCCGCCCTGGCCTGCGACGGCACGACGCGGGCGATCACCTCGCTGCCCGACGGCCCGGCCGTGGCCTGCGACCGCCGGATGAAGGAGAAGTACCTGCTGGGGCCGACCGCCCTGCCCGGTACGGACGTCGAGAGCGCCACCGCGGCGCTCGACACGTCCAACGGCAGCGGATGGATCATCAACCTCGCCTTCACCCCGTCCGGTTCCACCGAGTTCGCCCAGGTCACCGCGAAGCTGGCGCAGAACCTCCAGCCGACCAACCAGTTCGCCATCGTGGTGGACGGCGAGGTGCTCTCCGCCCCCGCCGTCAACTCCGCCATCACCGGCGGCCAGGCCCAGATCAGCGGCAGCTTCACCCGGGAGGCCGCGGAGAACCTCGCGGCGGCGATCTCCAGCGGGGCGCTGCCCGTGCAGCTCGTGGCGAACGGCACCGGGCGGTAGAGCCGGTGCCCGGAAGTCGCGGGCGGCGTGCAACCTCACGGGCGGTACGGGAGTGAAGGAGGACGGAGGAGCCGCGGGGGTGCTCCTCCGTCCGACCCCGAACACCGTCACGGAGGATCCGATGAAACTGCGTCACCTCGCGTCGGCCGCGGCCGTCGCCACGGCGGCCACCGTCGCCGTCACCACCGCCCACGCGTCCGCCGCCCCGGCTCCCGCCGCCGTCACGTCCCACGCGAAGGCCCCGGCGAAGGCCGCGCCCGCGAAGGCCGCCCCGGCGAAGGCCGCTGCCGCCAAGGCGCACGGCGTGCTCGTCGTGCGTCCGGGGCAGCTGGTGAACGCCGGGCACGGGCAGTACCTGAAGCTCACCCGCACCGAGCGCTGCGTCGGCACGCCGCCCGAGGACTGGTCCACCTGCAAGAGCGTGACCGACGGCAACCAGCCCGCGGGCTCGGTGAGCCTGCAGAGCTCCGGTGACGCCTCGGGCACCCTGTACTCCCCGCTCTACATCGGCGACGGCAGGGCGGCCCGCATGACGGTGACGGCCGACGGGGTCACGTACCAGGTCCAGGTAGTCACGCTCGGCGGGCACCCGGGGTACGCGACCGGCTACGTCTGGGGCGCCCCCGTCAGCGGCTTCCCCGGTGACACCGAGGTCACCGTGTACGACGCCTCGGGCACGGTCCTTGCGCACTTCTGACAGCCCCTTGCTCGACCTCACCGCAACCGACGGCGCCGCCCCGGGACCCGGTACGTCCCGGGGCGGCGCCGCCGCCGCGGAGCCGGCCCCGGACTTCGAGTCCTGGGCGGCGGCGCGCTGGTCGCGGCTGGTGCGGACCGCGTATCTGCTGACCGGCGACCACCACGAGGCGGAGGATCTGGTCCAGACCACCCTCGCCAAGCTCTACCCCGGCTGGTCGCGGATCAGCCGGCTCGACGAACCCGACGCGTACGTCCACCGCGCGCTGGCGAACAACAACCTCAGCAGGTTCCGCCGCCGCCGCGTCGTCCACCTGCTCACCTCCCGGCTGCCGGAGCGCGGCAGGCCGGAGAGCACCGGGCGGGTCGAGACCCGGGCGTCGCTGGTCACCGCCCTCGCCGCGCTCCCGCCGCGGATGCGCGCCGTGGTGGTGCTGCGCTACTGGGAGGACCTGAGCGAGCAGCAGGTCGCCGACGCGCTCGGCTGCTCGGTCGGCAACGTCAAGAGCCAGGCGAGCCGGGCCTTGCACAAGTTACGGGACCATCCGGCGCTGGCCGCGACGGAGAGCGGGGAGAGGTGAGGGGAGTGAGCAGCGAGCAGCAGGAGGGCGCCGGCGACCCGGCCGCCGAGGAGGCGCGCGGGCTGGAGGAGCGGCTGCGCCGCGCCCTTTCCGACGCCGCGGGCACGATCGCGCCGGGCCCCTGGCCCGCCGGGCGGGTGCTGGGGCGGGCCGCGCGGCGGCGGCGCGTCCGGCGGGCCGCGGTGTACGTGCCGGCGCTGGGCGCCGCCGCCGCCGTGGCCGTCGCCGCGGTGCTGGCGGGAACGGCGGGCGGCCCGGACGGGCCGCCGGGACCGTTGCCGGCCGCCCCCGCGTCCCGTACGCATCCCGCCACGTCCGCGTCCCCCTCGGTCGTCTGGCCCGCGGTGCGGGTGGTCGCGCCGGGCAAGGCCTTCGGTCTCGGCGGCGGGACCCGGATGCGCGTCACCGCGGGCGAGCGCTGCGTCGACTGGAACGACGGCGCCGGGTGGGACTGCCGGGACGAGTCCAACGAGGACGGGAACCAGCCGCCGGAGTCGGTGAACGTCCAGTCGTACGGCTATACCGGCGGCACGCGCTATCTGCTGGTCTACCGGGGGACGCACGTGCCCGCGCGGATGGGTGTCACCTTCGGCGGCCGGGTCCGGCCCGCGACGGTCGTGACGCTCGCGGTGCACCCGGGGTGGGCGGGCGGCTACCTCGACGTCCCGTCGTCGGTGGCGGCGCAGGATCCGCCCGGTGCCTCCGGGGTCACGGTGTGGGACGCCGCGGGCCGGGTGATCGCGTCGATGGCGGAGCTGTGACCGGCGGCCGGGGCGACCCGGCCCCGGCCGCCGGACCTGCCGGTTCATCCCCGCGCGGGGACGGGATGTGAGCCGCCCCACAGGGAGACGGGCAAAATGTTTGCCCGATACACGGGCCCGGGTACGCGCGCCGCGACCACTCCGTCCCTGAAACGGCGCGGTCGCCCGCCGGGCACCGGGGGGTGGCCGGGCAGGAAGGCAGCCGTGCCGAAACTTGCAGTCGAGAACGTGTACAAGGTCTTCGGACGCAGACCCGGTGAAGGCGTCCGCCGCTTGCGGCAGGGCGCCGACCGGGCCCGTTTGCGCGCCGACGGCACCACGGCGGCCGTGATCGACGCCTCGTTCGAGGTGGCGGCGGGCGAGATCTTCGTGGTGATGGGCCTGTCCGGCTCGGGCAAGTCGACCCTGCTGCGGACCCTCAACGGGCTGAGCGCGCCCACCTCCGGCCGGGTGCTCTTCGACGGCCAGGACCTCGCGGCCCTGCCCGGCAAGGCGCTGCGGGCCCTGCGCGCCCGCCGGATCAGCATGGTCTTCCAGCACTTCGCGCTCTTCCCGCACCGCAGCGTGCTGGAGAACGCCGCCTACGGCCTGGAGGTCCAGGGCCTGCCCCGCGAGGAGCGCGAGGCACGGGCCGCCGAGGCGCTGGAGCTGGTGGGCCTGGCGGGCTGGGAGAAGTCCTGGCCGGACGAGCTGTCCGGCGGCATGCAGCAGCGCGTCGGCCTGGCCCGCGCGCTGGCCACCGACGCCGACCTGCTGCTGATGGACGAGTCCTTCTCCGCGCTGGACCCGCTGATCCGCCGCGACATGCAGGACCAGCTGCTGGAACTCCAGCGCCGGCTGCACAAGACCATCGTCTTCATCACCCACGACCTCAACGAGGCCATGCGGCTCGGCGACCGTGTCGCCGTGATGCGCGACGGCGAGATCGTGCAGATCGGCACCGCCGAGGACATCCTCGTCGGGCCCGCCGACGACTACGTGGCGAGCTTCGTCCAGGACGTCGACCGCTCCCGGGTGCTCACCGCCGCCTCGATCATGGAGGAGCCGGCCGTGACCGTGGAGCCCGGCGACGACGCGCGGGCCGCGATCCGCGCGCTGCGCGACGACCACGCGCCCGCCGCCTTCGTCGTGGCGCCCGACCAGCGGCTGGTCGGCCATGTCACCGAGGAGGACGCCGCCGAAGGGCTCGGCGCGGACCACGGCCGGGTGCGCGACGTGATGCACACCGACTGCGCCGTGGCGCAGGCCGACACCCCGCTGGCCGAGCTGCTCTCGCCCGCCGCCCGCTCCGAGGTGCCGCTCGCGGTGGTCGACGAGCAGGGGCGGCTGACCGGAGTGATCCCGCGCGGCACGCTGCTCGCCGCGCTCGGCGACCAGCCCGAGTGCGCCGCCGCTGCCGACGTCGCCGCCGGGGACGCCGGGGACGGCCCGGGAGCCGCCGTGCCGGGGGCCGTACCGCTCGGGAAGGAGGCGGCCCGTGCCTAGGATCCATCTCGGCAACTGGGCGGAGGACGTCGTCGACTGGCTGACCCGCCACCTCGCCTGGCTCTTCGACGCCGTCTCCGCCGTCGTGAACCACCTCTACGACGCCGTCGAGTGGGTGCTCGGCGGGCCGTCGCCGCTGCTGATGGCGGCCGTTCTCGCGGCCCTCGCCTTCTGGCTGCGCGGGGTGACCGCGGGCGTGCTGTCCTTCGCCGGTTTCGCGCTGGTGGACTCGCTCGCGCTGTGGGACGAGGCGATGCAGTCGCTGTCGCTGGTGCTCGTCTCCGCGGTGATCGCGCTCCTGCTGGCCGTGCCGCTCGGGGTGTGGGCGGCCCGCAGCCGGGCGGCGGGCGCGGTGGTGCGCCCGGTGCTGGACGTCATGCAGACGCTCCCGGCCTTCGTCTACCTGATCCCGGCGATCATCTTCTTCAGCCTGGGCACCGTGCCCGCCGTGATCGCCACCATCGTCTTCGCCATGCCGGTCGGCGTGCGCATGACCGAGCTGGGCATCCGCCAGGTCGATCCCGAGCTGGTCGAGGCCGCCGAAGCGTTCGGCACCCCGCCGGGGCGGACACTGCTGCGGGTGCAGCTGCCGCTGGCGCTGCCCACCATCATGGCCGGCGTCAACCAGGTGATCATGCTCGCGCTGTCCATGGTCGTCATCGGCGGCATGGTGGGCGCCGAGGGCCTGGGATCGACCGTGTTCGGCGCGATCAGCCAGGTGGACATCGGTCTCGGCTTCGAGGGCGGCGTCGCCGTCGTCGTGCTGGCCATCTACCTCGACCGGGTGACCGGCGCCCTCGGCGACCAGGTCTCCCCGCTCGGCCGCCGGGCGCTGGCCCGGCTGCGCGCGGGGCTGCACGGCGCGGCGGTGCTGCGCTACCGGCCGCGTCCGGCGGTGGGCCTGTCCTGCGTCGTCGTCCTCGCCCTGGTGGCGGCCGGCACCGGCGTCTTCTCCGGTTCCGGCTCCGGCTCCGGTTCCGGCTCGGGGTCCCCGGCGTCCGCCGCCGTGGGCAAGGGCCGGGCCGTGCACATCGGCGCCTTCAACTGGGACGAGTCGGTGGCCACGGCCAACCTGTGGGACGCGGTGCTCGACGACCGCGGCTACCAGGCCGACGTCAGGACGTACGACCCGGGCGCCGCGTTCACCGGCCTGTCCCGGGGCGTGCTGGACTACGTCACCGACGCCTGGCTGCCCACGACCCACGCGTCCTACCTGCAGCAGTACGGGAAGGACTACACGGACCTCGGCGCCTGGTACGACGAGACGTCGCTGGAGATCGCCGTCCCCTCCTACGTCAAGGGCGTCACGTCGATGGCCGACCTCAAGGGCCGGGGCAAGGAGTTCGGCGGCCGGATCATCGGCATCGAGCCCGGCGCGGGCGAGACGAAGCTGCTGGCGTCGAAGGTGCTGCCGGGCTACGGCCTGGACAAGGAGTACAAGCTCGTCAACAGCTCGACCGCGGCGATGCTCGCGGAGCTGAAGCGCGACTACGCCGCGCACAAGCCGGTCGCCGTCGTGCTGTGGTCGCCGCACTGGGCCTACAGCACGTACCGGCTGACGAAGCTGTCCGACCCGAAGGGGCTGTGGGGCAAGGGCGACGCGATCCACACCCTCGCCAACAAGGCGAGTGCGGCGAAACTCCCCCAGGTGTCCGCGTGGATGCGGGACTTCCACCTCACCGACGCCCAGCTGGGCTCGCTGGAGGCCGACATCCAGCAGGCCGGGCAGGGCAACACGATGCAGGGCGTGCGCGCCTGGCTGCAGCAGAACCCGGGCGTCGAGGAGAAGATGGCGCCGGTCTCCGCCGGCTGAGCCGCCGCTGCCCGGGTGTCCCGGTGCCGGCCGCGGATCGCGCGGCCGGCACCGGGCCGTTCTCAGGCCAGGGCGAACTTCTGGGCGCCGGAGCCGTTGCAGTCCCAGATCTGCAGGCGGGTGCCGTTGGCGCTCGCGCCCGAGGGCGAGTCGACGCAGCGGCCGGTCGTCGGGTTGGACAGCGAACCGTCCCCGTTCACGACCCAGTTCTGGTAGCCGCCGCCGTTGCAGGTGGCCAGTTGCAGCGGGGTGCCGTTGGCGTTGGCGCCGCCCGCGATGTCCAGGCACCTGCCGAGAGTGCGCAGGGTCTGGCCGCTCCAGGTCCACTTCTGGTCCAGGGAGGTGGCCTGCTGGCAGTCCCACAGCTGCACGGCGGTGCCGTCGCCGCCATTGTCGTCACCGGCGACGTCCACACACTTGCCGCCGGGGCCGTAGACCGGGGTGCCGATGGCGAACTGCTGGGCGCCCGAGCCGTTGCAGTCCCAGATCTGCAGGCGGGTGCCGTTGGCGCTCGCGCCCGACGGGGAGTCGATGCAGCGGCCGCTGGTGGGGTTGCGGAGCGTCCCGTCGGTCTGCCGCACCCAGTTCTGATAACCGCTCGTGTTGCACGTGGCCAGTTGCAGCTTGGTGCCCGCGGCGCTGTTGCCGCCTGCGATGTCCAGGCACTTGCCGAGGGTCTGGAGGGTCTGGCCGTTCCACGTCCAGTGCTGGTCCTTCGCCCCGGACTGGCAGTCCCACAGCTGCACGGCGGTGCCGTCGCCGCCGGTGTCGTCACCGGCCACGTCCACGCACTTGCCGCCCGGTCCGGTGATCGTCTGGCCGCTCACCGAACCGCCGCCGCCCCCGCCCCCGGAGCCGGGGCCCTTGTTGTAGACGGCCACCGAGTCGACGACCAGTTTGCCGCCGGAGACCGTGGCCGCGTTGGGGCCGCCGCCGAAGGCGTCGGGGAAGCCGCCGCCGATCGCCAGGTCGTAGATGATGAAGAAGGGGTGGTCGACCGCGTCGGCCCAGGTCGTCGCGTCCACCTGGTTGGCGCTGACGGTGAAGAAGTTGTTGCCGTCGAGGTAGAAGCGGATCTGCTCGGGCGACACCGAGCGGTCGATCTCCGCCGCGTAGTCGTGGAAGCCGGTCTGGCAGCCGGAGCAGGCCCGCTCGCCCGAGCCGATGCCGGTCGACTCGTTGCACGGCCCGCCCGGGTTGACCCCGCAGTGCAGGGTGCTGAAGTCGGAGCTGCGGCCGTTGATGTCCTCCATGATGTCGACCTCGCCGGACTTCGGCCAGGTCACCCCGGAGCGCAGCGGCGCGCCGAGCATCCAGAACGCGGGCCAGTACCCGGCGCCGTTGGCGGTGCTGACGTTCGGCTGCTGGAGGACGGACTCGATGCGCACGACGCCGCCCGCCGGGGCGCCGAAGGTCGCGGCCTGGGTCTCCACCCGCCCGGACGTCCAGCCGCTGCGCGGGTCGGAGCCGGAGTGCTGGGCCTGCAGCACCAGATGGCCCTGGCCGTCGTAGTAGACGTTGGACGTGCTGCTGGTCATGGTCTCGATCTCGCCGGTGCCGAAGCTGCTGCCGGGCCCGGTGTCGTACTTCCACAGGCCCTGGTCGATGCCGGTGCCGGCGGCGCCGTTGAAGTCGTCGCTCCAGGTGAGCGAGAAGCCCGACGGCGGCGCGGGCGCCGCCTCGGCGGCCGGTGACGCGATGGCGGTGGCCGCCACCGTGGCGACGACGACGGGCAGGAATGAGAGCGCTCTCTTCCACGCACCGCGTCGTCCTCGTACGAATGTCCAGCGCATAGGTCCAACTCCAGGGAGAAGGCGTGATGTCCGCAGGGTCACCGCGCGGGGTGCGCGGGGGTACGTCGGACCGCCGCGCGGGGTGCCGCCGCACGGTGTGTCATGTACACAGCTTGGAGATCAGCGGGACGTCCGGCAAGACGCGCGACCCGTTTCGCTGAAGAGACTGTCGTCCAGGCCGAGATGCCGGCGCAGCTCCCGTCGCCCGAGGGACGTGACGGTGACCGCGCGCGTGGTGCCGACCCGGGCGATCCAGCCCGTGTCGAGCGCGTGCCGGCACAGGGCGCCGCCGACCGCTCCGGCCAGGTGCGGGCGGCGCTCCGTCCAGTCCAGGCAGGGCCGCACCGACGGCCGCCGGGTCCCGGCCGGGACGGCGACGCCGAGATCCGCGAGCCAGGCCGCTCCCGCCGCGGTGAGCCCCAGCCCGTGGTCCAGGTCCAGCAGCCGCCGCTCGATCATCGCGTCGGTGACGGCGACCCCGAGGGCCCCGGCGAGGTGGTCGTAGCAGGTACGGGCGTGCGCCAGGGCCCGGCGGCGGCCGTCCGCCGACAGCGTGCGGGGAGCCGCGCTCCGCGCGGGGGCGAGCGCCGCGAGGCTCTCGATCAGCTCGGCGACCTGCGGACCCGCCAGCCGTACGTAGCGGTGGCGGCCCTGCCGCTCCTCGGCCAGCAGATTCCCGCGGACCAGCGCGTGCAGATGCTCGGTCGCGGTCGACCGGGCCACCCCCATGTGCCGGGCCAGCTCCGTCGCCGTCCAGGCCCGGCCGTCGAGCAGCGCCACGCAGAAGCCCGCCCGGGTGCCGTCGGCCAGCAGGGCCGCCACGGATGCCAGGTCGGGGCCGGTCCCGCGCTCGCGCCGTTCGTCCATACGCCCCATTGTCCCCGGTGACGCTTCGGCCGCCGCCGAACCGACCGGCTCCTACGCTCCCCCGCCATGGACACCGCACCGCCGGACGCCCCGGCTACCTCCGTCGAGATCGAGCCCGCCATCCTCTACTTCGGCACACCGGTGGTGCTGCTGTCGACGGAGAACGAGGACGGCTCCTTCAACCTCGCGCCCATCTCCTCCGCGTGGGCCCTCGGCCGCACGGTCGTCCTCGGCCTGGGACGCGACGGCCAGACCGCGCACAACCTCGCCCGCCGCCCCGACCTGGTGATCAGCCTGCCGTCCGCCGCGCAGTGGCGGGCCGTGGAGCGGCTGGCACCCCTGACCGGCCGCTCCCCCGTGCCGCCGTCCAAGCCCGAGGGCTGCCGCTTTGAACCCGACAAGTTCGCCGCGGCGGGCCTCGCCCCCGAGCCCTCCCGCCACGTCCGCCCGCCCGGCGTCGCCGGATGCCCCCTCCGCCTGGAGGCCCGCGCCGCGGCCGTACGGCCCGGTGCCACGGGCGGCTTCGTCGTCGTCGAGGCCGCCGTCCGCAGCGTCCACGCCGACCCCGCCGTCGTCGTCCCCGGCACCGACCACATCTCCCCGACCGCCTGGCGCCCCCTGATCTACAGCTTCCGCCACTACTTCGGCCTGGGCCCCGAACTCGGCCACTCCTACCGCACGCAGACACCCCCGCGGGCCGCCCCCGACGTCACCGGGGGCCCGTTCACCGTCCGGGGCTGAGCCCCTCCACCGCGAGGCGGAAGAGGCGGTCGGCCTGGGTCCCCGGGTCCTCGTGGTGCTCGGTGGCCAGGGCGATGCCGGTGGCGAGGGTCAGCAGGTCGTGGAAGGTGACGTGCGGCGCGACCGCCTTGTCGCGCACGGCCCGTTGCAGCAGGGGGGTCCCGGCCGCGGCGAGCCTGCCGCCGCAGGAGTGCGCGGAGGGCTCCTCGGTGGGGGGCTCGTAGCTGAGGGTGTCGGCGAACCCGCGGGCGGAGACGGCGTAGGCGACGAGGGCGTGGAGCCACTCCAGGAGGGCGGTGCGGGCGTCCTCGGTCGCGGCCAGCTCGCGGGCACGCTCGCACAGGCCCTCGATGCGGCCCTGGAAGACGGCTTCGAGGAGGGCCCGGCGGGTGGGGAAGTGACGGCGCACGGTGGCCGAACCGACGCCCGCGGTGCGGGCGATGTGCTCCTGGGAGGCCTCGGCGCCGTGCGCGGCCACCTCGGCCTCGGCGACGGCCAGGATGCGCTGGTAGTTGCGCCGGGCGTCCGAACGCTGACCGGTCATGATCTCCTCGTTGCTAAACGGCGGGCCCCGCCATATCGTAGCGGCAAGAAAAACGGCGGGCCCCGCCGTTTTTGACCCGCGGTCCACGGGGAGCAGCAGCCATGCCCATCAGCAGTGAAACGGTCCTGGTCACCGGAGCCACCGGACAGCAGGGCGGGGCCACGGCCCGCACGCTCCTGGCCGCCGGGGTGCCCGTCCGCGCGCTCGTCCGCGATCCGCGGTCGGAGCGCGCCCTGGCGATCGAGGCGCTGGGCGCCGAACTGGTGCGGGCGGATCTGTCCGACCCGGCCTCCCTCGGCCCGGCGGTCGCGGGGGTCCGCGCGGTGTTCTCGGTGCAGATGCCGCCGATGACCGGGCACCACGTGGACTTCGCGGGCGAACTCGCCCAGGCGGCCCACCTGGTCGAGGCGGCGAAGGCGGCGGGAGTACGGCAGTTCGTGCAGTCCTCGACCAGCGGGGTCGGTGCGCACACCCGGGCCCCCGGCTGGGCCGAGGGCCGCTGGGCGGCGATAGCCGACTACTTCCGCACCAAGCAGGCGATCCTGGAGGCGGTGCGCGGCGCGGGCTTCGCCCGCTGGACGGTGATCAAGCCCGCCTTCTTCATGGAGAACCTGCCCCTGCTGGCCCCCCGGGGGCCCCGCGGCGGACTGCTGACGGTCCTCCGGCCGGACACCGAACTGGCCCTGGTGGCCGTACGCGACATCGGCGCGGCCGCGGCACACGCCCTCCAGGACCCCGACCGCTTCCACCGGGTGGAACTGGAACTCGCCGGTGACCTGCTCACGATGGAGCAGATCGCGCAGACCCTGTCCGCCGCCTGGGGCGTGCCGATGACCGCGCCGTCCATGAGCCTGGAGGAGGCCCTCGACGCGGGCATGCCGGCGTGGGGAGCCGGACACGAGTGGAACAACGCGGTTCTCCAGCCCGCCCGGCCCGAGTTCGCCCGCGAGCTGGGCATCACGCCCACCACCTTCGCCGAATGGGCGGAAGGCCACCCGGCGCCCGTGTCCGGTCAGGCGTATTGACCCGCAGGGCAGCCGGGGCGAACGGTGACAGTCCTGTGGCAGGAAGTGTGGCCTCCGTCACAGCCGCCGCGCTCCCGTCCTGCTGGACTCGCCCGATGGCGTACGCGCTGTTCCTCCTGCTGCCCGGCTGTCCCATCACCGCCCTCGCCCTGGCCGGTTACGGCCTCGGCCGCCACCGCCTGCGGCATGCGGACCGGCAGGCGCGGCTGCGCTCCCTGGCGGCGCTCGCGGGGGCCGTGGCGGCGGCGGTCTAGGGTCTGTCGTTTGGATCTCCGTGGAGCAAGGAGCGGGGTCCGGTGCGTGCAGCTGCAAGGCGGAGGAGGGAGGCAACGCGGAGCGTTGTCGACCGACGACAACGCGGCAGATGTGCGTGCCGGGGCACGCGACGCCGCGGAGATCCAAACGACAGACCCTACACCGTGGGCCTGCTCGCCCTCACCCTCACGATCCTGGACGCGCAGGACAACGGGGCCGACACCTCGCCCCTGCGGCCCTGCCGGGTGGCGGGGCATCCGGAGCGGGCGGCGAACGTGACCGGCTACCGCGTCGAGTACGTGCCGCTGCGGTTCGTCTGCGACACCACGGACGGGGACGACTACTCCGCGGACGCGGTCCCCGGCTGGATCACCCCGGTCGCCGCCGGGTTCGCGGTGGCGGGCGTCGGCTGCGCGTGCGCCGCTGCGGTGGAGGGGGAACGGCGCGCCCGCCGGGGCGCGGCCGCGGCCTGAGGAAAGGCCCGGCCGGAGCGGCCTTCCCGGCGCGCAGCGGCAGGACGACCGGGCTCCCGGGGCACCTGTGGTGACGTGCGGTCAAAGCTTTGCCCGCACGTCCGCGGCCGTTCGCCTTGCGCGGCTACTGTCCACACGCCCGGTCCCGCTGCGGAGAGGCACGTCCATGAGCACCCCGGTCCACCGCACGCCGGAACGGCAGTCCGGGGCGGCCGTCACGACGGCGGGCCGTGGGCAGCAGGAGCGGCGGCCGTCCGCCGGGGCGCCCGAGCACGGGCTGCTCGGCGTGCAGGCCGGGGCGGGCAACCGGGCCGCGGCCGCGATGGTGCAGCGCGCCAGAGGCGCGGACGGCGGGAAGGGCAAGGGGAAGGCGCCGCAGGGCGCGGGCGCGGCGGCGCCGTCACCGGGGTACCGGGACCGGATCGCGGCGATCCTGGACCGGCTCAAGAAGAACTTCGAGGTGATCGACACCTTCGTCAAGAACGTCCAGGTACCCGCCAACGCCGGTTTCGCGCAGCACGCCGCCGCCACCGTCGACGACGGCCTGAAGCACTCCGCCGCGTCCTCGGGCGGCGCCGCCGGGTCGGAGAGCCTCGTCGCGGAGGCCGTGGGCGCGGCGCTCGGCGGCATGGAGGCGGCCAAGGCGCGCAAGGACGCCGCCAAGCACAAGGCGGGGGCGGCCTTCCACGGGGCGAACAAGAAGTTCACGTCCAAGGCGACCGAGGCGGTCGTCGGCGCGGCGAGCGCGGGGAACAACGCCCTCGGCGTCGCCAAGGAGCTGACGAAGGCCGAGAAGGCGCTGCACGCCGCGCAGGCGGCGGAGGTGAGCGGTATCGGCTCCAGCGTCGTCGGCGCCGTGAAGGGGGCGCGGGCCGCCCGTCGCTTCGGCCTGACGGCCCGCAAGTACCGTGCCCTGAAAGGCATCGAGAAGCCCGGTCGTACCGCCGACGGAGCACTGGACCAGCTCCGGCAGGCGCGCGACGACGCGGAGTGGGCCGCGGCCGAGGCGTACGTCGCGCTGGACAGCCAGTGGGACCACGACGGCGACGACCGGCTGGACCGGGTGTCCGACGCGATCGACGCGGCCTGGGAGGCGATGGGCGGCGCCCGGGACGCGGCCCGGGACGTCCGGCGCGCCGAGGACGTGAACACGATGGACACCGTCCTCACCTACGCGCTCGGCAAGCAGCGCAACAAGATGGGCAAGCAGGCGCTCACCGCGGTCGGCGAGTCCACCAAGGCCGCGGGCGGCATCGTGACGGCGATCGCCGCGACCGCGGGCGGCGCCGCGCTGGCCGGCAACCCCGTCGGGTGGGGCCTGGCGGCGGGCGCGGCCGGGCTCATCCTCGGCGTCACCGCCTACAAGGCGGGCCGCGCGGGCACGAAGCGCTACGACGGTGCCCGCCACCCCGGCCGCTGGGCCGACGACGGCGCGGCCGCCGCGGAGCCCGCCTCCCGCGGGGACGCGCTGAAGGAGGCCCTGAAGTTCTGGAAGAAGGTGGAGAACGGCGAGCGCCAGGCGATGGCCCGCAAGATCTACGCGCTGGCCGCGGGGCCGGACGTCAGGGGCAGCGGCGACACCTCCGCCGAGATGCGGGAGTCGGCCAGGGCGCTGCTCGTCGCCCTCAAGGCGGGCCCGGCCGACCAGCGCCTGACCCCCGAGGAGTGGTCGGACTCCCTCAACGACCCGGCGAGGACCGCCGCCTGGGTCAAGGAGATCGCCGAGCAGCTGTCCTCGGCCTGACCGCGACGCGGGCGGCCCCCGGCCGTCGTCCGGGCGGCCGGTGTCCTGGGCGGCAGCGGGCGCGCCCTGCGGACGGCCCCGCCCCGGCCGCGGGCTCAGTGCGTCAGGGCGTTCGCGCTCACGATGAACAGGCCGAGCAGGACGTCCACCAGGCCGACGCGGCAGGCCGGTCCCCAGCCCTGGCCCGCCGCCCGAGCCGCCAGCAGCCCCCAGCCGAAGAGCGCGACGGTGTTGACGGTGAGGATCACGTCGACGGCGCTCCCCTCGCCCCACCATCCGGCGGCGGCGCCCAGCAGCGCGGCCACCGTCGGGAGGACCGCGGCGACCAGGGGCCACTCGGCCAGTACCGAGCGGACGCTCTGCGCGGTGGCGCGCCTTCCGCCGGGCGCCCAGTGGGCGACGGCGTGCGCGTAGCCGTGGGCCGCGGCGGCGGCCAGCGCCGCGACCAGGATCCACAGCGCGTCGTAGCCCGCGTTGGGCCTGCCCTCGCCCTCGTCGAGAGCGGAGGCGAGCGCGCTGGCGAGCACGGTCCCGTACACGCCGCCGAACAGCAGCCGCTGGAGCGGCACCCCCAGGGGCGCGGGCGTGCCGGGCCGCGCGCCCTCCGGGAGGGCGCCGCCGCCGGACGGAAGCGTCATGCCGCCACGATGTCACCGGGGGCGGAGGCGGACGCCGAGACGCGCCGCACCGCCTTCCGGATCGGCGGCGGCGCCCGTGGTGGGATGAGGGATGTCGGGGGCAACGGCGTGCGGAGAGGTCGGAAGATGGCCGACAAGACCATGCGGGCGATCGTCTACGGGGAGTTCGGCGGCACGGAGGTGCTGCGCGAGGAGCGGGTGCCGCTGCCGAAGGTCGCCCCGGGCGAGGTGCTGGTCAAGGTGCGCTGCGCGGGGGTCAACCCGGTGGACTGGAAGGTCATGGCGGGCGGGCTGGACAGCATGATGGACGTGGTGTTCCCGGCGATCCCCGGCTGGGACGTCTCCGGCACCGTCGCGGAGGTCGGCATCGACGTGCCCGAGTTCGCCGTCGGCGACGAGGTGATGGGGTACGCGCGCAAGGACTACGTGCACGGCGGCACCTTCGCCGAGTACGTCAGCGCGCCCGTGCGCACCCTCGCGCCCAAGCCCGCCGCGCTGGACTGGGCGCAGGCCGCCGGGCTGCCGCTGGCCGGGCTCACCGCCTACCAGGTGCTGACGCGGCTGCGCACCGGCGAGGGCGACACCGTGCTGGTACACAACGCGGCGGGCGGTGTCGGCTCGCTCGCGGTGCAGATCGCCCGCTCGCTCGGCGCCCGCGTCATCGGCACGGCCTCCCCCCGCAACCACGAGCGGCTGCGCGCGCTGGGCTGCGAGCCGGTCGCGTACGGGGACGGGCTCGCCGAGCGGGTCCGCGCGCTGGCCCCGGACGGGGTCGACGTGGTCGCGGACTTCGTCGGCGGGGTGCTCGACAGCACGCTCGCGGTGCTGGCCGCGGACGGGCGGCACGCGTCGATCGCCGACCCGGCCGTGCTCGGCGCGGGCGGCCAGTGGATGTGGGTGCGGCCGGTCGCGGCGGACCTGGCCGCGCTGGGGCGGCTCGCCGACGCGGGCGGCCTCACGGTGGACGTCGCGGAGACCTTCGCGCTGGGCGACCTCGCGGCGGCGTTCGCCCGCAGCCAGGAGGGGCACACCGCCGGGAAGATCGTCGTCGAGGTCTGAGCGCTCCGGGGTCCCGGGACTTCAGCGCGTCAGGGGCGGAAGCCGCGGATCGCCAGGTCCAGCAGGCGCCGGACCTGGACGGCGCCCTCGGGCGTGTCCGGGGTGCGCCACAGGCAGCTCAGCAGCATGACGACGTCGACCGGATCGATGCCGGCGCGGATCTCGCCGGCCCGCTCGCACGCCTCCAGCAGCTCGGCGACGGCGGCGCTGACGGGCGGCCAGGTGGCGCTGACCACCTCCTGCGCCGCGGCGGAGTGCAGCGCCTCCCCCAGCCCGTGCTTGATGCGGACGTAGCCGGTGAGGTCGGTGAACCAGCGGCGCAGCGCGTCCAGCGGGTCCAGGGCGGCCAGCAGCTCCGGCACGGACGCGGCCAGCCGGGCGACGTCGTGCCGGTAGACCTCCAGGATCAGCGCCTCGCGGGTCGGGAAGTGCCGGTAGAGGGTGCCGGGGCCGACGCCCGCCCGTTTGGCGATGGAGTTGAGCGAGGCGTCGGGGGCCTCGGCGAGCGCGTCGTGGGCGACCTGGAGGATCGCCTCCCGGTTCTTGAGCGCGTCGGAGCGCCGCGGCGGCGTGTCGGCCACGGTCCCCTCCCGTCGGGTCGGCGGTCCGCCGCGATTGCTGAACGGAGAGTTCTCCGTTAACGTCGGAAGCGAACCGGAGATGTCTCCGTTCTCTTCCATCATAGGAGCTCCGCCATGCGTTACCTCAAACTGGGCCGCACCGGCCTGGACGTGTCCCCGATCGCGATCGGCGCCATGACCTACGGCGAGCCCGGCCGCGGCCACCCGGTCTGGTCCCTGGACGAGGCCGCCGCCCGCCCGCTGATCCGGCACGCGCTGGAGGCCGGGATCAACTTCTTCGACACCGCCAACATGTACTCCTACGGATCCAGCGAGGAGATCCTCGGCCGCGCCCTGAAGGACTACGCCGACCGCGACGACGTCGTCGTCACCACCAAGGTCCGCCACACCATGCGTCCGGGCCGTCCCAACGGCGGCGGCCTGTCCCGCAAGGCGGTCATGGCCGAGATCGACGCGAGCCTGCGCCGCCTCGGCACCGACCACGTCGACGTCTACATGGTCCACCGCCTCGACACCGACACCCCGCTGGAGGAGACCCTGGAGGCCCTCGACGACGTGGTGCGGGCGGGCAAGGCGCGCTACCTCGGCGCCTCCTCGATGCACGCCTGGCAGTTCGCCAAGGCCCTGCACCTCCAGGAGCGGCACGGCTGGGCCCGCTTCGTCACCATGCAGGACCACTACAACCTGCTGGCCCGCGAGGAGGAGCGCGAGATGCTCCCGCTGTGCGCCGACGAGGGCGTGGCGACCACTGTCTGGAGCCCGCTCGCCCGCGGCCGCCTCGCCCGTCCCTTCGACCGGGCGAACGCGGGCGAGCGGGCCGCCACCGACGGCGGCTTCGCCGACCTGCTCTACGCGGCGGACGCCGACAGCGACCGCCGGATCACCGACGAGGTCGGCGCCGTGGCGAGGGACCGCGGCGTCAGCCGCGCGCAGGTCGCCCTGGCGTGGCTGCGCCGCAATCCCGTGGTGGCCGCGCCGCTGGTCGGCGCGCGGACGACCGGTCAGATCGACGAGGCCGTGGCCTCCCTCGACCTCGTCCTCACCGACGAGGAGGCCCGCCGCCTGGAGGCCCCGTACACCCCGCGATACGACGTCCAGGGCGTCTCGGACACCGCGGAGATGGAGCGGATCAAGGCCCGCATCCCCGGCTACGCGAACACCTGACCTGCCGGGTCACGCCGCCTCGACGACCGGGCGGCGCAGGTCGAACCAGGCGGCGAGGTCGAGCGTGCGCTCCAGGGCGGAGCGCTCCTGCTGGGTGATCTCCGCGGGCGCGGCGAGCGCGGCGGACCGGACGGCCCCGCGGTCGCACAGCGCGAGCCCGGGGTGGTCGGAGGCGAGCAGATCGAGGGCCTGCTCCTGGACGGCCGTCACGTACGCCGGGTCGAAGGTGCCGGGGTAGCCGCTCTTCTTGCGGTCGGCGACCGAGGCGGGCAGCAGGTCGCGGGTCGCGGCGCGCAGCAGGCTCTTCTCCCGGCCGTCGAAGGTCTTGAGCGACCAGGGCGTGTTGAAGACGTACTCCACCAGCCGGTGGTCGCAGAAGGGCACCCGCACCTCCAGGCCGACGGCCATGCTCATCCGGTCCTTGCGGTCCAGCAGCGACTGGACCATGCGGGTCAGATGGAGGTGGCAGACCTCGCGCATCCGCCGCTCCAGGCCCTCCTCGCCGTCCAGCCGGGGCGTCCCGGCGACGGCGGTGCGGTACTGGTCGGCGAGGTAGCCGGGCAGGTCGAGGGCCGTACGCAGGCCGGGGTCGAGGACTTCCGCGGAGTCGAAGACGCCGCCGCCCACGAGCCACGGGAAGGTCTCGACGTCGCGCCGCTCGTCGTGGAACCACGGGTAGCCGCCGAAGACCTCGTCCGCCGACTCGCCGGACAGCGCGACCGTCGACCGCTCGCGTATCGCGCGGAAGAGCAGGTAGAGCGAGTTGTCGCGGTCGCCGATGCCGACCGGCAGGTCGCGCGCGCCCACCGCGGCCCGGCGGACCTCCGGCGCGGCGAGGTCGGCGCCGGCGAGCACCACGTCCTGGTGGTCGCACCGTACGTGCTCGGCGACGGCGTGCACGTACGGGGTGTCCTGGGTGGGGCTGATGTCGACCGGCCGGAAGTGCCGCTCCTGGTCGGGGAAGTCGACGGCGAAGCTGCGGACGGTCTCGCCGCCCGCGGCGAGGTCGCGCGCGGCCAGCGCGGTCATCGCGGACGAGTCGAGCCCGCCGGACAGCAGCATGCAGCGCGGGACGTCCGCGACGAGCTGGCGGGCGATGACGTCCTCCAGCAGTTCGCGCACCCGGCGCACGGTGGCCTCGCGGTCGTCGGTGTGCTCGGTGGCCTCCAGCCGCCAGTAGGCGCGCTCGTGCACACCGCCCGCGTCCACGACCGCGAGGTGGCCGGGACGCAGCTCGCGGATGTCCTTCCACACCGCCAGGCCGGGGGTCTTGGCGAAGGTGAACAGCTCGCGTAAGCCGTCCAGGTCCACCACCGGGCGGCACAGCGGGTTGGCGAGGATCGCCTTGGGCTCGGAGCCGAAGACGACACCGTCGTCGGTCTCGGCGAAGTAGAAGGGCTTGATGCCCATCCGGTCGCGGATCATGACGAGGCGGTCGGTGCGGGCGTCCCAGACGGCCAGCGCATACATGCCGTTGAGGCGCTCGGCGACCGCCTCGCCCCATTCCAGGTAGCCGTGCAGGACGACCTCGGTGTCCGACTCGGTGGTGAAGCGGTGGCCGCGCGAGCGCAGCTCGGCCCGCAGCTCGGTGTAGTTGTAGGCCTCGCCGGAGTAGACCATCGCGACCTGGCCGTCGTCGGTGTCGACGTGCATGGGCTGCGCGCCGCCCGGCAGGTCGATGACCGCGAGCCTGCGGTGCCCGAGGGCGGCGTGCCGGGCCGTCCACGCGCCGCGCGCGTCCGGGCCCCGGCAGGCCATCGTCTCGGTCATCGCCTCCAGGACGTGTCCGTGGGCGGTCAGGTCGCGCCGGTAGCCGACCCAGCCGGTGATTCCGCACATGTGCGTGCCTCCGCGTCAGGGGATTGGGTGCATTTACCATGCACCCGTATGTGACGGGATGGACACGGTGCGCGGCGTTCCCGCGGGTGTCTGGTTTCTCACAGGTAAAATCTTGTTATATACATGTTATTTCGACAGCGGCGTGTCCAGGACATTCCCGCCAGGGCCCTTCCCCTGGAGCTGCGGACCGTATACGCCCTCCGGCTGCGGCAGCACCCGCTCCAGCACGGCGTAGGCGACCACCGCGACGACCAGGCCGGTCACCGCGTCGGACAGCTGCGGGGCCCACCAGTGGGCGATCGCCGCCGCGCCCGCGCCGACCGCCCACGCGCCGAAGGCCGTGGGGCGCACGGCCGCGGTCGGCCTGCTGTCCATGGCGCTGCGGCCGCCGCGGGCCAGGAACTGGTCGGCGATGAGCACACCGCCGAGCGGCGGCACGAACACGCTGAGGATGACCAGCCAGTCCAGGAAGTGGTTCCACACCCCGGCGAGCGCGGCCAGGGTCCCGATCACCCCGAGGACGACCGTCGTGGTGCGCATCCTGCGGCCGGTCAGGTGCGACCAGCCCAGGGCGCCGTTGTAGAGGCAGTGGCTGCACACCGAACCGAGGTTGACGAAGACGAAGACGGCCGCGAGCACGTTGAGGATCCCGGTGTGCTCGCCGGTGAGGATCGGCAGGAAGTCCCCGCCGCCGGTGGCGGGAGCGGCGACCGCGCCCGCCGCGACCACCAGGCCGCCCGTCACCTGGGCGACCACGCTGGCCACCGGGAACGCGCTGACGGTCGCGAGGACCGCCTGCCGCCCGTTGCGCGACCAGCGGGTGAAGTCCGCCGTCATCGTGCCGGAGTCGGCGAAGGTCGCCATCATCATCGACACCGCGGCGCCGAAGGTCAGGCTCGCGTCGCCGCCCACCCCGCCGTACGACAGCACGTCGCCCAGGCCCTGGTTGCGGGCGACGATCACCAGGGCGATACCGCCGGCCAGCAGGAACAGCGGGGCGGCGACCGCGCCCAGCCAGGACAGCGCCCTGATGCCGAGGTAGGTCAGCGCGATGAAGCCGAGCCCGGCCAGGACGGCGACGAGCCGCTCGTGCCAGCCGAAGGCCTGGTGCAGCGTGGCGCCGGTGGCGCCGGTGTTGAAGGCGAACCACCCCACCACCACGGTGGCCAGGAACGCCGAGGCGATCACGTAGCCGGCCCGGCCGAAGGTGCGGGTGGCCTGGAGGGAGAAGCTCTCGCCGGTGGAGCCGGCGCGGTGGCTGAGGATCCCCACGTACAGCAGCATGACGAGGTTGGCCGCGGCGATGGCGGCCAGTCCGCGCCAGAAGCCCAGCATGGCGACGACCACGCCGCCGGGCACCGCGTTGGTGAGGATCATCGGGAAGCCGAACCAGACGGCCGAGACCGTCCAGAGCGACTTGCGGCTGTCCGCGGGGACGGGGCTGTGCTCGAACTCGGCGTCCGGCTCCGGGGATCCGGACGGGGTCGGGTCCGCCGCGGCGTCGTGCGTGTTCATGGCATGTGGCTTCCGGTCGGGCTCTCGTACGTCAGGAGAGGGCGTCGGCGGGGGATGCTGCGGAATCTGCGGCCGCGGCCGGGCCGGAGAAGAGGCCAGCCAGCGCGGTGGCCGCCGCGGTGAAGGCCTCGGCCGGCGGGTGCGTGATGCCCGCGCCGATCATGCCGATGCCGGCCTCCTTGTGGGCGATGGCCGTGTTGATGACCGGGAGGATGCCCGTGTCGAGGACCTTGCGGACGTCGATGCCGGTGGGCAGCCCCTGGAAGTCCAGGGCCGGGATGGTGACGTTGGGGTTCTGCGCGGTGGTGATCTCGCCCATGTCCCGCGTGTAGCCCATGGCCTCCTGCACCGTGCCGCCGACCAGCGCCACGATCGCGGGCGCGGCCGACATCGCGAAGCCGCCGAAGCCGTACGTCTCGGTGATCGCGCTGTCGCCGATGTCCAGGCCGGAGTCCTCCGGCTTGTAGCCGGCGAACATCGGGCCGACGACCCGCTGCGCCGGGCCGGTGAACCAGCGGCCCGGCAGCCCGCTGACGCGGATGCCGAACTCGACGCCGTTGCGCGCCATGGTGGTGACGATCGTGGAGTCGGGGATGCCGTGCGCGGCGTCGAGGGCGGCCTTGGCCATCGCCATCCACGTCGGCCCGGAGAAGTAGTCCGAGCTGGCGATGAAGTCGAAGACCTCCTTCTTCTGCTCGGTGCCGAAGGACGTCCGGATCAGCGAGGAGCTGAGCGCCTGAGCGAGCAGCAGGGTGCCCGCGTTGTTGCGGTTGTGGCACTCGTCGCCCATGTGGACGGCCTGCGAGAGCATCAGGCGCAGGTCGATCGGCCCGCCGATCTCGACGGCCTCCTTGAGCATCGGCCCCAGGACGTCCCGCATCCACACCAGCCGGTCGATGACGCTGCGGTCGTTGGCGCCCATCCGCAGGATCTTCGCCATCTGCTCGGACAGGTTGGTGTACGCGGTGTTGCCGTGCGTCTCGTTGCGCACGACGTGCATGTACATCGACGCCGACGTGACACCGGCCATCGAGCCGACGCAGTCGTGCTCGTGGCACGGCGCGAAGGTGATCGCGCCGGACGCGGCCAGCTCGGCTGCGGCGTCCAGGTCCTCGGCCAGGCCCTCGAAGACGAGCGCGCCGGTGACCGCGCCCTTCATCGCACCGGCCATCTTCTCCCAGGTGATGGGCGGGCCGGAGTGCAGGATCGTGGTGGGCGTCATGCCCGGGACGACGTCCAGCGCGCGGCCGAAGCCGACGAGCATCGGGCGGGCGGCGGTGATCCGCGCGACCGCCTCCTCGTTGGCCGCCGCGATGCGCGCGGCCGTCTGCGGCTCGTCGAGGACGTCGAGGGCGCGGGCCGCCTCGGGGCTGCCGCCGCCGGGCGGGGTCCAGTCGACCGTCGTGACCTGCGCGCCCTGGGCCGCGATGTCCTGCTCGAACATGGCCAGGCCGACGTTGACGACGACGGGCGGGCCCGCGAACAGCGCGGCGGCGGGGGTGGTCTGCGGGGCGGCTGCGGTGGTGTCGGTCATGCCTGCTGGGCCTTCCGTGCGATCTCACGGGCGAACCGGCCCGTCTCGGTGCTGCTGGTGGTGACGGTGACGCCGGCGGCCCGCAGGGCCTCGGTCTGGGCGGCGACCGACGGGGTGTCCAGGTCGGTGCCGAGGACGTAGCCGACGATCTCCAGGTGGCGGCCGGCCGCGCGGGCGACGTCCTGGGCCTGCGCGATGGCGGGCAGCGTGCTGCCGACCGGGTCCTCGTGCGCGCCGAAGCCGAGCACGAAGTCCATGACGACGACGGCGACCTCGGGGTCGGCGGCCTCCGCGACCAGGCGCTCCAGGCGCACCGAGGGGTCGATCATGGGGTGCGGGCGGCCGTTGGTGAAGTCGTCGTCCCCGAAGTCGAGGAAGGTGTGGCCGGTGCTGGGCGCGGTGGCGGCCAGCCGGCGGGCCGGGTCCTTCTGGATGTTGCTCCAGACGTCGAAGCCCGCGTCGCGCACCGCGTACATCGTCTCGTCGCACAGGGTGCCGCCGCAGAACAGGCCGCGGACGTAGGTCTGCCCCGCGGTGAGCCGGGCGGCGACCGCGTCCGCGGCGGCCGTGACGTCCAGCTCCTCGGTGGCCGCGGGCTCGATGCCGGCCAGCCGCACCGCCTGGTGGGCGGCGTCGTGGCTGTCGGCGGCGAAGTGCCCGCCGGCCGCGGCGACCGCCTCCTGCGAACCGCCGATGAAGTAGACGACGACGGGCTTGCCCGCGGCGGCGACCTCGGCGAGCACCTTCTTCTCGACCGAGGGGGCCGGGGGCTTGGAGACCAGCACGATCACGTCGGTGCCGGGGTCGGCGGCGAGCGCGCGGATGCCGTCGGTCATCATGATGCCGCCGACCTCCTCGCTGAGGTCACGGCCGCCGGTGCCGATGAGCTGCGAGATGCCGCCGCCGAGGGCGTGCACGCGGACGCTGACCTCCTGCGAGCCGGTGCCGGAGGCGGCGACGAGGCCGACACGGCCGGGGCGCACCTTGTTGCCGAAGCACAGCGCGACATTGCCGATGACGGCGGTGCCGCAGTCCGGGCCCATCATGAACAGGCCGCGCTCGTGCGCGAGCTGCTTGAGGGCGACCTCGTCCGCGACGGACACGTTGTCGCTGAAGAGCATCACGTGCAGGCCGCTCAGCAGGGCCTTGCGCGCCTCGCGCGCGGCGTAGGCGCCGTTGACGGCGATGACCGCGAGGTTGGCGCCCGGGGTCGCCGCGGCGGCGGCCGGCAGGGTGCGGTGGGCGACCGCCCCGGGGGCCGCGGCGGCCGGGGCCTTGCGCTGGAGCAGCTCGCCGACCTGGGCGAGCAGGGCGTCGGTGTCGGCCTCCGGCGCGGTGACCAGGACGATCATCAGGTCGCCGTTGCCCGCGTCCCGCAGCTCGTCGGTCAGCAGGCCCAGGTTGTCCAGGACCTGCTTGTTCATCTCGGTGCCCATGGCGGTGAACGCCTGCTCGACGCCGTCCAGGCCGTTGGCCTTGGTGGAGACGGACATCAGGGACACGGAGTCGAAGTAGGTGTTCTTCCGTACGACTGCTGTGGTGCTCACAGCGGACCTCGCAGTTCTTCTTCCAGGTGGAGCCCGGCCGCCAGGCCGGACAGGGTGTCGCTGCCCGAGGTGTGGCCGACGGCCAGCACCGCGCGGACCGGAGCGTGCAGGTCGAGCGGGCCCGCCGCACCTTCCAGCAGCCGCAGCAGGTCCAGGAGTTCGGCGCGGGCCCGGCCGCGGGCGGCCTCGCGCAGGGTCGCGAGGGCGACGTCGGTGGTGCGGCCCGGGTGGGCGTCCAGCACCTCGCGCAGCACGGGGACGAAACCGGCCAGGGCGCTGCCCGGCAGGGCGGCGACGAACACCAGCCCGGTCAGGAAGTCGTCCCCGGCCGGGGTCAGCCCGGGGCCGAGACCCAGCAGGGCGAGCACCCCGCGGCGGGTCGCCGCGGTGTCGCGGGCGCGGATGCCCGCGGTCAGCTCCGCCCGCCCGGTGTGCAGGGCCCGGACGACGGCGTCGTCCATCGGGCCCGCGCCCGGGGCCGCGCCGAGCATGCCGCCACGGGGGCCGTACGTGTGGTTGAGGCGGTCGATCCGGGCGGCCGCCGCGGCGCACGCACCCGCCGGGAGACCGGCCAGCGTCGGCCGGATGGTATACCAATGCCTCGCCCCCGCGACGGTGAGGCACAAGGGGCGCCCCGGCACCGCGAGGGTGAGGCAGCCGGGCGCGAAGGCGACCGGCTGCCCAGCGGCGAGACCGCGCCCCGCCCAGCCGCCGACATCGGCGGTGAGCGTCCGCGGGGCGTCGCCCGAGCCGCGCGCGGCCAGCGCGATGAGCGCGTCCTCCGGGGTCAGCACGTTGACGACACGGGCGAAGACGGAGTGGACGCGGCCGGTGCCGCTCCCGGCGCCCAGCTGCCGCAGCAGCTCCGCGTCGCCGGACTCCACACGCACCGCGGCCGCTGCCCCATGGCCTGCCATCGCGCCCTCCTTCCGCCGTTCCGGCCGGGCACGCCCGCGCACCCGCGCGGACTCCCGGCAACTCCTCCATATTGGTATACCATTCTTGTTCGACAAGCGAACACACGTAAGGCAGGGACAACCACATGCGCATCGTCGTCGCCCTCGGAGGCAATGCACTGGCCAGGCGCGGGGAGCCGATGACGGCCGGGCACCTGCGCGCCAACGTGCGCGGGGCCTGCCAGGCGCTCGCCGGGCTCGCCCGCGAGCACGAGGTGGTCATCACGCACGGCAACGGGCCGCAGGTCGGCCTGCTGGCACTGCAGAACCTCGCCTACCAGGACGTGGCCGCCTACCCGCTGGACATCCTCGGCGCCGAGACGCAGGGCATGATCGGCTACGTCATCCAGCAGGAGCTGTCCAACGCGCTGGCCGGGGAGCGCGAGGTCGCCGCGATCGTCACCACGACGGAGGTGGACGAGGCGGACCCCGCGTTCGAGCGCCCCACCAAGCTGATCGGCCCGCAGTACTCGGCGCAGGACGCCGCCGAGGCCGCCGCCGAGTACCGGTGGACGATCGCCCGCGACGGCGGCGCCTTCCGCCGCGTCGTCCCGTCCCCGAACCCGCTGCGCATCATGCAGGCGCCGCTGGTGAGCCGGCTGCTGGACGGCGGCACCCTCGTGGTGTGCGTCGGCGGCGGCGGGGTGCCGGTGCGCACCGACTCGCGCGGCCGCCAGGTCGGCATGCAGGCCGTGGTCGACAAGGACCTCGCCAGCGCGGCGCTCGCCGCCGACCTGGGCGCGGACATGCTGATCATGCTCACCGACGGCGACTTCGTCAGCGAGAACTGGGGCACCCCCGAGCAGCGCGACATCCTCACCGCCTCCCCCGAGGGCCTGTCCCAGCTCGCCTTCGCCGAGGGCTCGATGCAGCCCAAGGTGGACGCGGCGGTACGCGTCGCCAAGGCGGGCGGCCGCGCGCTCATCGGCCCCCTGGAGCGGCTGGACGACCTGCTGGCACGCAAGGTCGGCACCGAGATCCGCCCGGACCTGCCGGAGGGCATCATCTTCACGAGCGCGTGACGCGCCGCGGGCTCCGGGAGCCCGCGCCCGGCTGCTCCGCGGCGAGCGGGGACGCCCGGGGCCGTCACCAGCTCCTCCCCGGCGAGCGGGAACACCCGGGGGGCGGGTGCCCGGAGCCCGTCAACGGCCCCTTCGCGGCGAGCAGGAACACCCGGGGGGGCGGGTACCCGGAGCCCGTCAACGGTCCCTCCGCGGCGAGCAGGAACACCCGGGGCAGCCAGGGTCCGTGACCGGGCCCTTCGCGGCAGCCGGGGACGCCGGGGCCTGTGTGGTCCGCGGCGAGCGGAGCGCCGGGGCTCGGGGCGCGGGAGGGCGCCGGGCTCGGGGGGCCGGACCGCGGCGGCCGGAGAACGCGGGGCAGGGAGGCGCCCGGCGCGGCCCGCTGCGGCTACTCCGCGGCGGTCACCGCGCGCCGGGCGGCGGCGCGGCTGCCGCTGGCCTCCAGGTGGCGGGCGGCCAGCTCCTCGACGCCGGGGACGTCGCGCGCCTCGATCGCCCGGTAGAGGGCCTCGTGCTCCTCGGCGACGGCGGTGAAGTCGTCGTGCTGCCCGAGCAGCCAGCGCAGCCTGCTGCGCAGCGTCAGGTCCAGCTCGTTCAGCAGCGCGTTGTCGGCCAGCTCGGTGACCGTCTCGTGGAAGGCGGCGGCCGCCCGCCGGGCGGCGGCCCCGTCGCCCCGGGCGGCGGCCGACAGTTCCTCGTCCAGCCGGGCGCGCAGCTTCGCCAGCCCGGCCCTGGTACGGCGCTGCGCGGCCAGCCGGAAGCCGAGCGTCTCCAGCGCGGACCGCACCTCGTTGAGGTCCGAGACGTCGGTGGGGCTGAATTCCCGCACCACCGCCCAGGTCCGCGGCCGCGGGGTCACCAGCCCCTCGCCGACCAGCCCGCGCAGCGCGTCCCGCACGGGCAGCCGGCTCACCCCCAGCTCGGCGGCGATCTCCCGCTCGACCAGCCGGCTGCCGGGCGCCCGGGTGCCGTCGGTGATCTGGTCGCGCAGGACGCGCATGACCCGCTCCGACTCGGGTGTGAATTCCTCAGCGCCTGTCATGCGCTCATTTTCGCACCGGCCCCCGCCGGGCCCCGGCACGGCGGCGCCCCCGGCCGCGCGGTGCGGCCGGGGGCGTCGTGCCCGGGGGCGGGTCGGCGGGCGTTCAGCAGGGGAAGGTGCCGCTGTAGAGGGCGTGCCCGCTGGAGGACGTCTTGGAGCCGAAGCCGTAGATGCCGTCGTCGGACCAGACCGCCTCGCGCGAGCCGCCGACGCAGGTCGAGGCGGGCGCGAGGGCGAAGCCCTCCAGGTTGTCCGCGGGCATCACGGCGGGGTTGGTGTAGGTCACGTCGGGGACGATCGCGCCGCCGGAGACCTTCATGAAGGTGTGGGTCTCACCGCAGGTGTTGTCGCAGGTGGCGACGATGCGCTGGGTCGCCGTGTCGAACTCCACGTCCATGACGGACGTCTTGCCCGTCGCGATCGTGCCGAAGGTCGTGAACGTGCCGTCGGAGTTGAGGCCGTACACGTGCAGCGAGCCGTCCCACTCCAGGCCCGCGAAGTACAGGCCCGCGCCGTGCAGCGGGTAGTCCGCCGGGTCGTAGGCGGCGCCGGTGCGCGGGTCGGTCCAGCCGCCCGCGGTCAGCCAGCTGTCGGGGACGTAGCCGACGCCCTCGAAGCCCAGGTTGGCGTCGTCCTTGTCGCCGGTGTCGAGCTGCGGGAACTGGGAGGTCATGTCCCACTGGTGCAGCGGGGAGAGGGTCGAGCCGGTCGCGGCCGGGTCGTACTCCAGGACCGTGTCCTTCGGGACGGTGTTCTTGGTGTTGTCGCGCTCGGAGGTCACGTAGAGGTGGCCGTTGCCGCCGACCGTCACGCCCTCGGAGTCGGGCTCGCCGGAGCCGCCGGAGAAGCGGATCTGCTTGCCGGTCGTGCTCCACGAGGAGTCCGGGATCCAGGTGCTGCCGCTCTTGACCAGCTTGAACAGCCAGTTCTTGTTCTTGACGGCCCACAGCACCGACGGGTTCGCCGGGTCGAAGGCCAGGCCGCTCACGTCACGGCCCTCGGGCCCGGTGGACGTGGTGAAGGCGCAGACGCGGTCGGCGATCGTGACGTCGGCCCCGCCGGGCCAGGCCTGGGTGCCGGAGGGGGCGGAGTGCGAGCCGCTGGGCGCCTCGGGGGTGCAGCCGCTGGTGAGCGAGCCGCCGCCGCCGAGCAGTTGGCCGGGCTGACCGCCGCCGGTGCCGCCGGTGGTCCCGCCCGTGGTGCTCCCGCCGGTCGTCGTACCGCCGCCCGAGCAGGAGTTGGCGCTGCCGAGGGTCGCGGTCGCGGCGGTCCGGAACCAGCCGGTGCCGTCGGCGCAGCGCTCGTCCGAGGGCTTGGCGCCGTCGGTCGCCCAGCTCACCGAGTCGACGGTGTCGCCGCTGCCGTCGAGAAGGAAGAGCGAGTCGTTGTCGCCGAGGCCGATGGTGGAGTCGAAGGTGACGTAGCCGCCCGCGGGGATGCTGGTCGCGCTCGGCGAGGAGGACGAGATCTTCGCCGCGGAGTGGCCGGTGTCGCCGTCGGTGTACTTCCACGCGCTGATGCTGACCGCGCTCGTGCCGCCGTTGTACAGCTCCACGGTGTCCGAGCCGTCGGAGGTGACCTCGTTGACGCGTACCCGGCTCGCGGCCGGGAGGGAGGACGGGCAGCCGGGGGCGTTCGCGGAGCCGAAGGTGGCCGCGGCGGCGGTCGTGACCCATGCCCCGGTCCCGTCGCCGCCGCACCGCGCCATCGCGGGCTTGGCCTTGTCCGTGGCCCAGTCGACCCGGTCGACGACCGTACCGCCGGAGGTGTAGATCACCAGCTTGTCGGAGTCCCCCAGCCCCTTGGGGGAGGTGAAGGTGACGAAGCCGCCCGCCGGGACCGTGCCGGAGGACGGGCTGAAGGACTGCGCGGAGAAGCTGTCGTCCGACATCTTCCAGCCGCTGATGCTCACCGCGGTCGAGCCGGTGTTGTACAGCTCCACGGTGTCGTTGCCCGAGGAGGTGACCTCGTTGATCCGGATGTTCTGGTAGCCGGCCGGGTCGGCGGCCGCCGCGGGCTGCGCGGCGAGCACCCCGGCGACGGCGAGACCGGAAAACGTCAGAGCCGCGGCGCACAGGGAGGCGGCGCCGGCACGCGAGTGAGTTGTAGGCACGAGGCCGAACTCTGGAGACGGAACGTGGAGACCGCGTGTACGCCGCCTGAACGCCGCCTGCTGCCGACCGGAACGCCGGACGCCGCTTCCGGCTCCCGTCCGGGGCCGCCTGACGACATGGCGCCTCGCCCGTCGGAGTGAGCCTGCGGGCGCGCGGGCCCCGCGTCGCCGATCATGCCGGGGACGGCACGCGTACCGACCCGCGCGCGGACCGGCGGACGGAATTTGCGTACCGCCGGGCGGCGCGCACGACCGGAGAGGTGGAGATGGCTGATCCGCACTGGCTGTTCGGCGACCAGCTCGGCCCCGGCTTCCTGCGCCCGGACGCGCACGGCGGGGGTCCGGGCCGCGACAGCCCTGTCGTGATGATCGAGGCCCGCTCGGTCTTCCGCCGCCGCCGCTTCCACCGGGCGAAGGCCCATCTGCTGCTGTCGGCCATGCGGCACCGGGCGGCCGAACTCGGCGACCGCGTCCGCTATGTCCGGGCCGACACCTACCGGGAGGGGCTGCGCGCGGCGGTGCCCAGCGGGCCGGTCACGGTGCACCACCCCACCTCCCGCGCCGCGCTGGCGCTGGTCGGGCGCCTGGAGCAGGTCCGGGTGCTGCCCGCCCGGGGCTTCCTCGTCCCGCACGACGCCTTCGCGTCCTGGGCGGACGGGCGCGAGGGGCACCGGCTGCGGCAGGAGGACTTCTACCGGTGGGTCAGGCGCACGCACGGCCTGCTGATGGACGGCGCCGAGCCGGCCGGCGGGGTGTGGAACCTGGACCGGGACAACCGCGAGCCGCCGCCCCCCGGTGCCGCCTCGCTCGGCGCGCCCGCGCCCTACCGCCCGCGCGAGGACGCCGTCGACGACGAGGTCCGGCGCGACCTGGACGCGTGGGAGCGGACCGGTGACGTGAGCTTCGCCGGGCGCGACGGGCCGCGGATGTTCCCCGCCACGCGCCGCGAGGCCCTGGCGGCGCTGCGCCGCTTCGTCGACACCCGGCTCGCCGGGTTCGGCCCGCACGAGGACGCGATGCTCGCCGGGGACCCGGTCATGAGCCACAGCCTGCTGTCGTCCTCGCTCAACCTCGGGCTGCTCGACCCGGCCGAATGCGTGGAGCGGGCGGAGGAGGCGTGGCGGGCGGGCCGGGCGCCGCTCAGCAGCGTGGAGGGCTTCGTACGGCAGATCGCCGGGTGGCGCGAGTACGTCTGGCAGCTGTACTGGCACTTCGGTGAGGACTACCGGGGGCGCAACGCGCTCGGGCACCACGGGGGGCTGCCGGAGTGGTTCACCGCACTGGACGCGGACGCGGTCACCGCGCGGTGCCTGTCCACCGTGCTGGCGCAGGTCCGCGACACCGGCTGGACACACCACATCCCGCGCCTGATGGTGCTGGGCAGCCACGCCCTCCAGCAGGGCTGGGATCCCGCGGAGCTGACGGACTGGTTCCACCGCAACTTCGTCGACGGCTACGACTGGGTGATGCTGCCCAACGTCGTCGGCATGTCGCAGTACGCGGACGGCGGGCGCATGACGACCAAGCCGTACACCTCCGGCGGCGCCTACATCGACAGGATGAGCGACCTGTGCGGCTCCTGCGCCTACCGTCCCGGGGAGCGCAGCGGCGAGCGGGCGTGCCCGTTCACGCGCGGCTACTGGTCCTTCCTGCACCGCCATCGTGACCGGCTCGGCGCGAACCCGCGCACCGCCCGCGCCGTCTCCGGCCTGGACCGCCTCGCCGACCTCGACGCGCTGCTGCGCGAGGAGCGGCGGCGCGGGGACACGCCGCCGTGACTCCCACCCGCCGGGCGGGCGGCGGGTGTTGACAGCAGTTGTACGGGACATGAAGACTCCCCGCACGGATTGTTCCAGCTCCGGGGGTGCCGATGCTGGCTCCGCTCGGGATCCCGCCGGAGCAGGAGCGGTTGTACGTGCTGCTGATCGCCCGGCCGGGCAGTTCGGCCGCCGAGGTGGCCGAGCGGGCGGGGATCGGCGTGGCGGAGGCGGTCGCCCGGCTCGACGAGATGGCGGCGGGCGGGCTCGTCGTCGGCGAGGAGCCGCCGCCCTTCGACGACGCCGGGCCGCGCGAGGCCGGTGCCCGCACCTACCGGGCCGCGTCGCCCTCGGTCGCGCTCGCCCCGCTGCTGGTCCGCCGCCGCACCTCGCTCGACGAGGCGGGCGCGGCCGTCGCGGCGCTCGGGGAGCAATTCCGCAGCGCCTCCTCGCGCGCGGCGGGCGGGGTGGTGGAGGTGGTGTCGGGGCCGGTCCCGATACGCCACCGGCTCGGGCAGCTCATCGGCGGCGCCCGGCGCGAGGTGCTGATCTTCCTCGCGGAGTCGGTCGTCGCGGTGGAGCGCGACAGCGTCTACCCGATGGAGCGCGACGCGCTGCTGCGCGGGGTGGACTTCCGCGCGATGATCACCCGCAGCCATCTGGAGGTCCCCGGCATGTGGGACGACGTGCGCGAGGTCACCGGCCTCGGCATGAAGATGCGGGTGACGCCGGACATCCCGATGCGGCTGATCATCTCCGACCGCGCCAACGCCATGGTGCCGCTGTCGCTCGGCGAGGAGCCCGGACACGCGGACACGGTGGTCGTGCACGGTACGGGCCTGGTGGCCGCGCTGGTGCTGCTCTTCGAGGAGTACTGGCAGCGTGCCCGGCCGCTTCCGGTGCCCGGCGTGCCCACCGGCCCCGGCCCCGAGCCCGCGGGGGCGCAGCCCGGCGACCTGGACCGGCAGATCCTCGCGCTGCTCGCCCTCGACGTCACCGACCGGACCATCGCCGCCCAGCTCGACCTGTCCCTGCGGACGGTCGAGCGCAAGATCCGCGCCCTGATGGACCTGGCCTCGGTCGGCTCGCGCTTCCAGCTCGGCGCCGAGGCCGTCGCCCGCGGCTGGCTGAGCCGCTGAGCCGCCGAGCCGCGCGCGGGGCTCGGGCGTATCCGCCCTTACCGCCGCGCATCCGGCGACCTGACGCGCCGTCAGCGGCGGCAGGCTTCCGTCATGGCGGCGAACCGTCACGCCGAAGTGTTCTGCCTGCTCATCCGCGCCCGAAGAATGTGCTGCGTTCCGCGTTCCGCGTTCCACGCACCGTATGGAGGGCACCACGTGAGATCCCCGACCAGGCGCGGGCGGCTGCTGACCGCCGTCGGCGCCGTCCTGGCGGCGGTGGCGGCGACCCCGTCGATCGCGCAGGCCGCACCGTCCCGGACCGTCCCGCAGCCCGGCCCCCGGGCCGCCGCCCCCGCCACCGCCACCGCCACCGCGAGCACCGTCACCCTGGTGACCGGCGACCGGGTGACCGTGACCACGCTCGCCGACGGGCGCGCGGCGGCCACCGTCACCCGCCCGGCGAACCTGACCGGCGGTGTGCAGACCAGGACCGTCGGCAAGGACCTGTACGTCTATCCGTCGGAAGTCCTCCCCTACGTCGCCGCGGGCGTCCTGGACCAGCGGCTGTTCGACGTCACCGCCCTGATCGCCGACGGCTACGACGACGCCCACGCCTCGTCGCTGCCGCTGATCGTGCAGTACGGCGGCACCTCGGCGCGCACCGCCCCCGCCGTGCCGCGCGGCCTGTCCGCCCGGCTCGACCTGCCCGCCGTGCACGGCAGGGCGGTGAACCAGAACCGGTCGGACGCGGCCGCCTTCTGGCAGGCCGTCACCCCGGCGGCGGCGCTGACCCGCGCACAGGCCAGGGCCGCGCAGCGGCAGGGCACGGACGGCGGCGCGGCGGGCGCGAAGGCCCGGTCCGCGGACGGCGCGGCCGTCTTCGGCGCGAACATCAGCCACATCTGGCTGGACGGCAAGGTCAGGGCGACGCTCGCCGACAGCACCGCGCAGATCGGCGCCCCCGCCGTGTGGCAGGCGGGCGCCGACGGCAGGGGCGTGGACGTCGCCGTCCTCGACAGCGGCATCGACGCCGGGCACCCGGACCTGGCGGGCCAGGTGGCCGCCTCGGAGAGCTTCGTCCCCGGCCAGGACACCACCGACCGTCTCGGCCACGGCACCCACACCGCCTCCACGATCGCGGGCACCGGCGCCGCCTCGGACGGCAAGGAGAAGGGCGTCGCGCCCGGCTCCCGGCTGCTGGTCGGCAAGGTGCTGGGCGACGACGGCTTCGGCGACGAGTCGTGGATCATCGCGGGCATGCAGTGGGCGGCGCAGACCCAGCACGCCAAGGTCATCAGCATGAGCCTGGGCTCCACCGAGGTCAGCGACGGCACCGACCCGATGAGCCAGGCCGTGAACGACCTCAGCGACTCCACCGGCGCGCTGTTCGTCATCGCCGCGGGCAACACCGGGGCGGGCGGCATCGGTTCGCCCGGCGCCGCCACCTCCGCGCTCACCGTCGGCGCGGTCGACTCCGCCGACCAGCTGGCGTACTTCTCCAGCTGGGGCCCGCGCTCCGGGGACGGCGGTCTCAAGCCCGAGATCACCGCGCCGGGCGTGGACATCCTCGCCGCCCGCTCGCAGTACTCGGCCGAGGGCTCCGGCCCGTACATCACGATGAGCGGGACGTCCATGGCGACCCCGCACGTCGCGGGCGCGGCGGCGCTGGTCGCGCAGGAGCACCCCGGCTGGAGCGGGCAGCAGATCAAGGACGCCCTGGTCAGCACCGCGCACGAGACCCCGGACATCCCCGTCACGCAGGGCGGCGGCGGACGGCTCGACGTGCAGGCGGCGGCGCTCGGCGACGTGCGCGCCACGGCGACCGCCTGGGCGGGCTTCTACCCGTGGCCGCACACCGCGGACGCCCCGGCGACCAGGACGGTCACCTACACCAACTCCGGCACTACCGGTGTCACCCTCGCCCTGAAGGCCGCCGCCACCGGCCCCGACGGCGCGGACGCGTCGGCCGCCTTCGCCCTCTCCGCGTCCACGGTCACCGTCCCCGCGGGCGGCAGCGCCTCGGTCGAGGTGACCGCCGACCCGGCGAAAGCACCGTACGGGGTGAGCGACGGGCAGCTGGAGGCCTCGGCGGCGGACGGCTCGGTGGTGGCGCACACCCTCATCGGCATCGACCGCGAGGAGGAGCGCTACAACCTGACGATCACCACGGCCGACCGGTCCGGCGCTCCCGTCGCGGGCTACGCGGTGGTCTACCGCACCGGCGAGACGACGCCTTACCAGGTGGAGGTCCCGGACAGCGGCAAGCTGGTGATGCGGCTGCCCAAGGGCGAGTACTCGGTGCTGATGTACGCCGACCTGCCGGGCGCGGCGGGCCCCGACGACCTCGGCCTCGGCGTGCTGTCCGTCCCCCAGCTCCAGCTGGACGGCGACCGCACCGCCGCGCTGGACGCCCGCAAGGCGCACCGCGTCTCGGCGGTCACCCCGCAGCGGTCGGAGGACCAGCTGACGCGGGTGGAGTGGAACCGGGTCGCCGGGGACTTCGCCCTCAACGAGAACTACCTGCTGCCCGTCTCGTACACCAGCGTGTGGGCGCAGTCCACGGCCAAGGTGAGCAGCGGCAGCTTCGCCTTCGACACCCGCTGGCGCAAGGGCGCGCCGCTGCTGACCGCCGCCGCCAAGGGCCCGCACGGGGCGGCCGCGGACCTGTCGGGCCTGCTGGTGCAGGCGGGCTCCACGCTGCTGCCGGCCGGCCGCAGCAAGCTCCCCGTCGTCTCCGCAGGCCTCGGCCGCACCGCCGACTACGCGGGCCTGAACGCCCGGGGCAAGGCCGTGGTCGTCCGCTACGACCGGCAGGCCGACCCGGCCGCGCAGGCCGCCGCCGACACCGCGCAGGCCGCGGCCGCCGTCGCCGCGGGCGCCCGGCTGCTGCTGGTCGTGGGCGACACCCCCGGCAGGCTGTCGGCCTGGTACGGCGCGGACGACTACACCTCGCGCTCACCGGTCGAGGTGGCGTCCCTGCCGAGCACGCAGGGCGCCGCGCTCGCCGCCGCCGCCGCACGCGGCAAGCTGACGCTGGACGTGACCTCGACGCCGACCTCGCCGTACGTCTACGACCTGGTCGAGCGGCACGACGGGGCGATACCGGCCGCCGACCTGACCTACGCGCCCAGGGCGCGCGACCTGGCGCGGATCGACTCGCGCTTCGCGGGCAGCGCCGCCGACCCCGGTGACAACGGCCGCTACGACATGCAGGACTTCGACCGGTTCGGGGTCGGCCTGCAGAGCGTCCAGACGCTGGGCACGTCCCGTACCGACTGGGTCACCCCGGGTGGCGACCGCTTCGGCTGGTACGAGGAGTCGGACAACCCGGTGGTCCAGGAGCGCTCGCTGATCACCCACCCGGCCAAGGGCTCCACCACGCGGAGCGACTGGTTCCTGCCCGTCTACCACCCCCGGATGAACGACAGCCAGTCGCTGCCGAACCGGCAGGGCGACTTCTTCGTCCTGAACGTCCCCGGCTGGGGCGACTCCGGCTCCGGCCACAACGGCTTCGACCTCAACCTGTGGGGCGAGGAGGACAACCTGCACGAGACCGTCACCCTCTACCAGGGCGGCAAGGACCTCGGGTCCACCGTCTACCAGCAGCTCGCCGTCGATGCGCCGAGCAGCGACCCGCTGCCCTACCGGCTGGTCGCCGAGACCAGCCAGGACGGCGTCCTGCCCAGCTCGCCGAGCACCCGCACCGAATGGGGCTTCACCTCGGGCAACGGCTACGCCGACCTGCCGCTGCTGCAGCTCGACTACGGCGTCAACACCGACCTCGCGGGCCGGGCGCACCGGACCGCGCCGCTCACGCTGACCGCCTCCCACCTGCCCGGCGTCACCGGCGCCGGAACGGTCACCGGGGCCACCCTCCAGGTCTCCTACGACGACGGCGCCACCTGGACCGCCCTCCACCTCAAGCGCGGGCACGGCGCCACCTGGAGCACCACCGTCAAGGCTCCGCGCTCGGCCGCACGGGTCTCGCTGCGCGCCACCGCGAAGGACGACGCGGGCAACACCGTCAGCCAGACCGTGCTCGGGGCGTACGCGCTGCAGTAGGCGTATCCGGACACGCCGGAGGGCGGCGGGGCCGTATCGGCCCCGCCGCCCTCCGTATCGCTTTTCTCCGGCGCCGGATCAGTACGCGGAGTCCACGTTGTCCATCGTGCCGTAACGGTCGGCCGCGTAATTGCAGGCGGCGGTGATGTTGGCGACCGGGTCGTAGATG
>NZ_JBSGHL010000056.1:0-55905 GCF_053604375.1 Streptomyces sp. NPDC004031
GCCAAGAACATCGAGCCGCTCTTCCCGTTCGGCTTCGGGCTGTCCTACACCACCTTCGGCTACAGCAACCTCCAGGTCGGGGCGCTCAGCGGCGGCAACGCGACGGTCCACGTCACGGTGACCAACACCGGGTCCCGGGCCGGTACCGACGTGGCGCAGCTCTACGTCGGCTTCCCGGCCGCGTCCGGTGAACCGCCGCACCAGCTGCGCGGCTACCAGCGCGTCACGCTGAACCCGGGCCAGTCGCAGACGCTGACGTTCACCGTCAGCACCCACGACCTGGCGTCCTGGAGCACCGGCAGCAACAACTGGACCACGGCCGCGGGCAATTACCAGATCCTGGTCGGCGACTCCTCCCGCAGCCTGCCGGTGACCGGCACGCTCAACGTGCCGACCACGGTCAACGGCGCCATCGCGGCGGCCCTGTCCCCGCAGGCCGCCGCCGCGGACTCCGCCCCCGCCGCGACCGCGGGCGCGCTGTCCGTACCCAACCCGCACGGCATGAGCAGCCCCGTGCGCTCCGCCGTCGACTGGGCCTTCGACCCGGCCGACGCCGCCGCGCACCACACCTACACCGCGACGGGCCTGCCGCCCGGCATCACGCTGAGCGCCGACGGCACCTTCACCGGCGCGGCCACCGCTAAGGGCAGCTGGACCGTCACCGTCACAGCGAAGGCCACGACCGGCGCCGCCGGTTCGGCCACCTTCGTCTGGACCACCACCTGACCCCTCTCCCCGCCGACCGACGCCCCCGCAGCCGCCTCCCCGCGGCCGCGGGGGCGTCCCGTCATCCGGCGAGCAGCGCGGGCAGCTCCCGCATGTCGTGGAAGACCGTCGTCCCGGGCCCGGCGAGCCGCTCGGCCGGGGTGAGCCCGCCCGCGTACCCGAAAGCCCGCATCCCCGCGGCCCGCGCCGCCGTGACGCCCGGCCGGCTGTCCTCGACGACCACGCACGCGGCGGGGTCCACCCCCATACGCCGGGCGGCGTGCAGGAAGAGGTCGGGCGCGGGCTTGCCCCGGGCGACCTCGGCGGCGCTGAAGATCCGCCCCGCGAAGTGCTCGTAGAGCCCGGTACGCCCCAGGGTGTGCCGCATCTTCTCGTGCGAGCCGCTGGAGGCCACACAGGTCGGCAGCACGATCGCCGCGAGCGCCTCGGGCAGTCCGTCCACCGCGACGAGATCGGCGTCCACCGCCACCCGGTGCCGCTCCTCGAACCGCTCGGCCCACACCCCCGCGACCTCCTCCCCCAGCCGCTCGGCGACCTGCTCGCGGATCGCCGCATGCGACCGCCCGATGAACCGCTCGACGACCTCCGCCTCGTCCAGCGCCCACCCCAACTCGGCCCCGAGCCCCACCTGCACGCGCACCGCGATGCGCTCACTGTCGACGAGCACCCCGTCGCAGTCGAATATCACCAGCTCAACAGGCTTGATCATCCCGGCAGCATAGGCGTGCCCACTACCGGAGGGCGGCTTCCGGGTCGGTTCCCGAAACTCGCCCCGACGGACCCCGCGGCCCGCCGAAGCCGGGAACGCCGAGCCGGCTCAGGTCTGGGCCATGTCCACGAAGCGGGAGTAGTGGCCCTGGAAGGCCACGGTGATGGTGGCCGTGGGGCCGTTGCGGTGCTTGGCGACGATCAGGTCGGCCTCGCCGGCGCGGGGGGACTCCTTCTCGTAGGCGTCCTCGCGGTGCAGGAGGATGACCATGTCGGCGTCCTGCTCGATGGAGCCGGACTCGCGCAGGTCGGAGACCATCGGCTTCTTGTCGGTGCGCTGCTCGGGGCCTCGGTTGAGCTGGCTGAGGGCGATGACCGGGACTTCCAGTTCCTTGGCCAGGAGCTTGAGGTTTCGGGACATGTCGGAGACCTCCTGCTGGCGGCTCTCCGGGCGGCGGGAGCCGCCGGACTGCATGAGCTGGAGGTAGTCGATGACGACCAGCCGCAGGTCGTTGCGCTGCTTGAGGCGGCGGCACTTCGCGCGGATCTCCATCATCGACAGGTTGGGCGAGTCGTCGATGTAGAGCGGCGCCTCGGTGACGTCGGACATCCGGCGGGCGACCTTGGTCCAGTCGTCGTCGGTCATCGTGCCCGACCGCATGTGGTGCAGTGCGACCCTGGCCTCGGCGGACAGCAGTCGCATCGCGATCTCGTTGCGGCCCATCTCCAGGGAGAAGATGACGCTGGGCATCTTGTTGGCGATGGAGCACGTCCGGGCGAAGTCCAGCGCGAGGGTGGACTTGCCCATCGCCGGGCGGGCGGCGATGACGATCATCTGACCGGGGTGCAGACCGTTGGTGAGCGAGTCCAGGTCGGCGAAGCCGGTGGGGACGCCGGACATCTGGCCGCTGCGGGAGCCGATCGCCTCGATCTCGTCGAGGGCGCCCTCCATGATGTCGCCGAGCGGCAGGTAGTCCTCGGAGGTGCGCTGCTCGGTGACCGCGTAGATCTCGGCCTGCGCGCTGTTGACGATCTCGTCGACGTCGCCGTCGGCGGCGTATCCCATCTGGGTGATGCGCGTACCGGCCTCGACGAGGCGGCGCAGCACCGCCCGCTCGTGGACGATCTCGGCGTAGAACTCCGCGTTCGCGGCGGTGGGCACCGCGTTGACGAGGGTGTGCAGGTACGGGGAGCCGCCGATCCGGGCCAGTTCGCCGCGCTTGGTGAGCTCGGCCGCGGTGGTGATGGGGTCGGCGGGCTCGCCCCGGGCGTAGAGGTCGAGGATCGCCTGGTAGATGGTCTCGTGCGCGGGCCGGTAGAAGTCGGCGCCCTTGAGGACCTCGACGACGTCGGCGATGGCGTCCTTGGACAGCAGCATGCCGCCGAGCACGGACTGCTCGGCGTCCAGGTCCTGCGGCGGGACGCGCTCGAAGCCGCCGCCGCCCTCGGCGTAGCGGGTGTCGTCCTGGGCGGACTTCTTGCGGAAGGGGCTGACCCCGGTGGCGGGCCCCTGGCGCTCACCGGGCGGGAGGTCCGGCCAGTGGTCGTCGGCGGGTTCTGGCTGGCTCACGCCCGCCACCTCCTCCCATCCGGCCGGTCCGGCCGGACCCCGCGTGCGTGCCACTCTTTCATGGCACCGCTCCGATCCTTGATCCGCCCGGTGGGCGCCGCGCACGCGTCGCGCCGCGCCGTGAGGTGCCGCGTCACGCCGCTCGCGGCACACCGGGGGAGGGGTCCACGGTAGGGCTCCTGGCGGCCCGGACCAAGGCGGTTATCCACAGGGGGTGTGGACGACGGCTGCATACCTGTGGAGAACTGCCCTCAACCTGTGTACAGGCCTTGGGACAGTGCTGTGGACAAGCTGCGCGCCTCCCCGGGGGAGAGGCCCTGACCTGCATCTTCTTCATCCATAGCCTGTGCAGGAGAAAAACTTTTTCCGTGCCGCCAAGATCGCCACAAACGACGCGGAGGAGATCACGCTACGCAGTCAGAGGTAAGAGTCCCTCAGCACTTCCACCTCTTACTTGTGGACGATTAAGCTGTGCTTGTGCATCACGCCGTCGAACCCCCTGGCACCACCGAGCCTGCCCCCGGCCGCAGCCCGCGCCGCGCACCGGCGGCCAGGCGCCGCCACGACCGCGAAATCCTCACCCTCGCCCTGCCCGCCTTCGGCGCCCTCGTCGCCGAACCACTCTTCGTGATGGTCGACAGCGCGATCGTCGGCCACCTCGGCACGGCCCAGCTCGCCGGGCTCGGCGTCGCCGCGGCGCTGCTCACCACCGCCGTCAACATCTTCGTCTTCCTCGCCTACGCCACCACCGCCGCGGTCTCCCGCCGGGTCGGCGCCGGTGACCTGTCCGCCGCCCTGCGCCAGGGGGTGGACGGCATCTGGCTCGCCCTGCTGCTGGGCGGCGCGGTGATCGCCGCCGTGCTGCCCACGGCGCCCGCCCTGGTGAGCCTCTTCGGGGCGTCCGGCACCGCCTCCCCCTACGCGACCACGTATCTGCGGATCAGCTCCCTCGGCATCCCCGCCATGCTCGTGGTGCTGGCCGCCACCGGCGTGCTGCGCGGCCTCCAGGACACCCGCACACCGCTCTACGTCGCCGTGGGCGGCTTCGCCGCGAACGCGGGGCTCAACGCCGCGCTCGTCTACGGTGCCGGTCTCGGCATCGCGGGCTCCGCGTGGGGCACGGTCATCGCGCAGAACGGCATGGCCGCTGTCTACCTCTGGGTCGTCGTCCGCGGTATCCGCCGCCAGGCCGTGGCGGACGGCGGCACGGGGCCCTGGTGGGCGGGCCTGCGTCCGGACGCCGCCGGGATACGGGCCTGCGCCCGTGCCGGACTGCCGCTGCTGGTGCGCACCGTCAGCCTGCGGGCGGTGCTGATGATCGCCACCGCGGTCGCCGCCCGGCTGGGGGACACCTCCGTGGCCGCCCACCAGATCACATTGACGGTCTGGTCGCTGCTCGCCTTCGCGCTGGACGCCATCGCCATCGCGGGCCAGGCCATCATCGGCCGCTACCTGGGGGCGGACGACCCCGAGGGGGCGCGGGCCGCGTGCCGCCGGATGATCGAGTGGGGCGTGGCCTGCGGGGTGGTCCTCGGACTGCTGGTGGCGCTGTCCCGGCCGCTGATCGGCCCGCTGTTCAGCTCCGATCCGGCCGTGCGGTCCGCGCTGGCCTCCGCGCTGCTGGTGGTGGCCGTGTCGCAGCCGCTGTGCGGGGTGGTCTTCGTCCTGGACGGTGTGCTGATGGGCGCCGGGGACGGGCCGTACCTGGCCTGGTCGATGCTGGTGACGCTGGCGGTCTTCGCCCCGGCCGCGCTCGCCGTCCCGGCGCTCGGGGCGGGACTGACGGCCCTGTGGTGGGCCATGACGCTCATGATGCTGACCCGGCTCGTCGCACTGTGGCTGCGGGCCCGCTCCGGCCGCTGGGTGGTCACCGGCGCCGCGCGCTGAAACGGTCGGCGCGGGAGCTGGGAGGCCGGGAGCCGGGAGGCCGGGGCCGGGAGCAGAGGGGCCGGGAGCCGCCCCGCCGACCGGCAAGGGAGCGGACCGGGCCGACCGGAAGCGGCCGGACGGACCGAGGACGGCCGGACAGACCGGAGGGCCGGGCACCCCCGCTGGGGATACCCGGCCCTCCGTTGCGTCGTGACGGTGCGGGCGCCGCCGGTGTTCCACGTGGAACATCGACGGCATCCGCGCCATACCGAGCAAAAGGCGCGTTACGCCGCGACGACCTCCAGGTCGAGGACAGCCTCGACCTCGGCGTGCAGCCGCACGGACACCTTGTGCGCACCGAGCGTCTTGATCGGCGCACCGACCTCGACCCGGCGCTTGTCGACGGCCGGACCACCGGCGGCCTTGATCGCCGCGGCGATGTCGGCCGGGGTGATGGAGCCGAACAGACGGCCGGTGTCGCCGGCGCGGGTGCTCAGCTTGACCTTGACGGCCTCCAGCTGACCCTTGACCGCGTTCGCGTCCTCCAGCGAGTGGATCTCGCGGATACGGCGGGCACGGCGGATCTGCTCGACGTCCTTCTCGCCACCCTTGGTCCACGCGATGGCGAAGCCCCGCGGGATCAGGTAGTTGCGGGCGTAGCCCGGCTTGACGTCGACGACGTCGCCGGCGGCACCGAGGCCGCTGACCTCGTTGGTAAGGATGATCTTCGACATTACGGTCACCCTTCCTTATCGAGCGGTCGACGTGTACGGCAGCAGCGCCATCTCACGGCTGTTCTTGACGGCCGTGGCGACGTCACGCTGGTGCTGCGTGCAGTTGCCGGTGACGCGGCGGGCACGGATCTTGCCGCGGTCGGAAATGAACTTCCGCAGCATGTTCGTGTCCTTGTAGTCCACGTACACGGTCTTGTCCTTGCAGAACGCGCAGACCTTCTTCTTCGGCTTGCGCGGAGGCGGCTTCGCCATGGTGATTCTCCTATGCGATCAAGAAGTGAGTGAGGATCCGCCCTAGAAGGGCGGCTCGTCCGAGTAGCCGCCACCGGAACCGCCGGAGCCGCCGCCCCAGCCGCCACCGCCACCGCCACCACCGCCCTGCTGGCCGCCGCCGGCCGGCGCGCTGGTGGCCCAGGGGTCGTCGGCGGGAGCCCCGCCGCCGGAGCCGCCGCCGGGGCCGCCGCCCCAGCCGCCGCCACCCTGCTGGCCGCCGCCACCGCCACCGCCGTAGCCGCCCTGGCTGCGTCCGCCACCGCCGCTGGTCTTGGTGACCTTGGCCGTGGCACTGCGCAGGCTGGCGCCCACTTCTTCGACGTCCAGTTCGTAGACCGTCCGCTTGACGCCCTCGCGGTCCTCGTAGGACCGCTGCTTGAGGCGGCCCTGCACGATGACGCGCATGCCGCGCTGCAGCGACTCTGCAACGTTCTCCGCCGCCTGACGCCAGACCGAGCAGGTCAGGAACAGGCTCTCGCCGTCCTTCCACTCATTGGTCTGCCGGTCGAACGTGCGGGGAGTGGACGCGACACGGAACTTCGCGACCGCCGCACCGGACGGGGTGAAGCGCAGCTCGGGGTCGTCGACGAGATTGCCGACGACCGTGATGACGGTCTCGCCTGCCATGGGGTGACCTCTCGACTGGCTCTGGGTAGTGCTGGCTAGCTACTCGGAGTCCGGTACTAGTGCAGTTCCGGACGGAGGACCTTGGTCCGCAGCACCGACTCGTTCAGGTTGAGCTGGCGGTCCAGCTCCTTGACGACCTCCGGCGATGCCTTCAGGTCGACGACCGAGTAGATGCCCTCGGGCTTCTTGTTGATCTCATAAGCGAGACGACGACGGCCCCAGGTGTCGACCTTCTCCACGCTGCCGCCGCCGTTGCGGACGACGGACAGGAAGGACTCGATCAGGGGGGCGACAGAGCGCTCCTCAAGATCGGGGTCGAGGATGAGCATGAGCTCGTAGTGACGCATAGGTGAACCCACCTCCTTTGGACTCAGCGGCCACGGCGTTTCCGTGGCAGGAGGGTTTGTATCTGCGTCGCAACGGTAGCGCGGGCCACTGACAGCCGGAGGTGTTCCCCCGGACTGCCCGACCGGGCCAGCGCAGACACCGGTGCAGACCGTACACAGTACCGGCTGGTGCTCTCGGGTTGAAATCCGCCCCCTAATGACCGCAATCTGTACACATCGGGTGTGTCAGGCGCCACAGCGCGCCACGACTCCGTCACGGAGGTACTCCATGGCACAGCACGCGGCACGAACCCACCGCCTCACCTTCAACACCGACGGCCGGCCCCATCCCCTGGTGAACTCGCTCGCGATCCTCACCCTCGTCCTGGGCGGGATCTCGATCATCTCCTCGGCCTTCAACAGCCTGCATCTGCTCAGTTCCTGGACCGGGATCGTCGGCATCTTCACCGGCGGCTGGGGCCAGTTCATCTCCGTCACGACGATCGAGCGCTTCGCCCTGATCGTCGGCCTCGGCATGTCCGCGGTCGGCTTCTACATCGGGGTGGCGCACGGTGGCCTGACCGGCGGGCTCTGGTAGCTGCCGCGCCGACGGTCCGGCGGGCTGTGGAAAAGCCGCGCCGTTGTCCACAGGGCTGGTGGGGGCGCTACCCCTGAGCAGTAGGCTTCGGGCCAGATAACCCCGCAGTCGTGAGCATGGGGAGCGCCCCGCATGAGTCTGACCCTGAGGACCATCACCCGAGAGCAGCACCTGGCATACATCCAGAGTCTGCCCTCGGCGAGCCACTGCCAGGTCCCCGCATGGGCCGACGTGAAGTCCGAGTGGCGGTCGGAGAGCCTCGGCTGGTTCGACGAGCAGCCCGGCCAGCTGTCCAAGGGCGGCGGCCGGCTGGTCGGCGTCGGCCTCGTCCTGTACCGGCAGCTGCCCAAGCTCAAGCGGTATCTGGCCTACATGCCCGAGGGTCCCGTCATCAACTGGTATGCGCCCAACCTGGACGAATGGCTCCAGCCGATGCTGCGCCACCTCAAGCAGAACGGCGCCTTCAGCGTGAAGATGGGCCCACCGGTGATAATCCGCCGCTGGGAGGCCAACACCATCAAGGCGGGCATCGCCGACCCGGACATCAAGCGGCTGCGGGACGTCGAGGCCGACTTCATCGAGCCGCGCGCCTTCGAGGTGGCCGAGCGGCTGCGCCGGATGGGCTGGCAGCAGGGCGAGGACGGCGGCGCCGGCTTCGGTGACGTGCAGCCGCGCTACGTCTACCAGGTCCCGCTGGAGAACCGCTCGCTCGACGACATCCTGAAGAACTTCAACCAGCTGTGGCGCCGCAACATCAAGAAGGCCGAGAAGGCCGGCGTCCAGGTCATCCAGGGCGGCTACGACGACCTCCCGACCTGGCAGCAGCTCTACGAGATCACCGCGGTGCGCGACCAGTTCCGCCCCCGCCCGCTGGCCTACTTCCAGCGGATGTGGACCAAGCTCAACGCCGAGGACGCCAACCGGATGCGGCTCTACCTCGCGCTGCACGAGGGCGAGGCGGTCGCGGCGGCGACGATGCTCACCGTCGGCCGGCACGTCTGGTACTCCTACGGCGCCTCCGCCAACCACAAGCGCGAGGTCAGGCCGTCCAACGCGATGCAGTGGCGCATGCTGCGGGACGCGTACGCGATGGGTGCCAGCGTCTACGATCTGCGCGGTATCAGCGACTCCCTCGACGAGACCGACCACCTGTTCGGCCTGATCCAGTTCAAGGTGGGCACCGGCGGCCAGGCCGCCGAGTACCTGGGCGAGTGGGACTTCCCGCTCAACAAGCTGCTCCACAAGGCTCTCGACATCTACATGTCGCGCCGCTGACCGGCCGACGCACGACAGGAAGGTCCTCCAGGCCATGGCGCTCACGCTGTATGTCGACACCGCACGCTGGCGCGCCCACCAGCAGCAAGTGGCCGACCAGTTCCCCGGCATAGTCCCGGTCTGCAAAGGCAACGGCTACGGCTTCGGCCACGAGCGGCTCGCCGACGAGGCGACGCGGCTGCGCTCCGACATGCTCGCCGTCGGCACGACGTACGAAGCGGCCCGGATCAAGGACTTTTTCGGCGGCGACCTCCTCGTCCTGACCCCCTACCGGCTCGGCGAGGAACCGGTGCCGCTGCCGGACCGGGCGATCCGCTCGGTCTCCTCGGTCGAGGGGGTGCGCGGCCTGGTGGGCGCCCGGGTGGTCATCGAGGTCATGAGCTCGATGCGGCGCCACGGCGTAGGTGAGGACGACCTGGGCAAGCTGCACACCGCGATCGACGACGTCCGGCTGGAGGGCTTCGCCATCCACCTGCCGCTCGACCGCCCCGACGGCAGTGACGCGGTCGAGGAGGTCTTCGGCTGGATGGAGCGGCTGCGCGCCGCCCGGCTGCCGCTGCACACCATGTTCGTCAGCCACCTCAAGGCGACCGAGCAGGCCGCGCTCCAGCAGCAGTTCCCGCAGACCCGGTTCCGCGCCCGCATCGGTACGCGGATGTGGCTCGGCGACCACGACGCGACGGAGTACCGCGGCGCGGTCCTCGACGTCACCCGGATCGCCAAGGGCGAGCGCTACGGCTACCGGCAGGAGAAGGCCGCCGACGCCGGCCATCTGGTCGTCGTGGCGGGCGGCACCTCGCACGGTGTCGGCCTGGAGGCGCCCAAGGCACTGCACGGCCTGATGCCGCGGGCCAAGGGCGTGGCCCGTGCGGGTCTGGCGACGGTGAACCGCAACCTGTCGCCGTTCGTCTGGGCGGGCAAGCAGCGGTGGTTCGCCGAGCCGCCGCACATGCAGGTGTCGATCCTCTTCCTGCCGGGCGACGTGGCACCGCCCGCGGTCGGTGACGAGCTGGTGGCGCACCTGCGGCACACCACCACGCAGTTCGACCGGATCGTGGACCGTCAGGCCTCGTAGCCCGTCCCGCCCGCGGGCCCGCCGCCGGGTGCGGCCGGCCCCGCGGGCCTGCCGAGGCCGCCGGGCTCGCCCGCCGGGCCGGGCACCCCGGCCGCCGCGGGCAGCGGCTCCGGCTCGGCGCCCGGGTCCGGCGCCATGGCCAGGACGAAGGAGTCCCCGGCTCCGTCGAGCACCCCGCCCACCGGGTCGTCGGAGCCGTCCTGCCGCAGGACGTCGTGCTCGGGCCGCAGGATGTCGCGGACGACCACGGCGCTGAGGTAGAGCACGCCCAGCAGGTGCAGCACGACGGCCAGCTGGTAGCCGTCGGTGGGCAGCCCGTGGTGCTTGGTGCCGCCGCTGACGTAGGCCAGCTCCATCCAGATGCCCAGGTAGTAGAGCACCTCGGCGCCCTGCCAGATGAGCAGGTCACGCCAGCGCGGCCGGGCGAGCACGGCCAGCGGCAGCAGCCACAGCACGTACTGCGGCGAGTAGACCTTGTTGCTCACCACGAGCGCGGCCACCAGCAGGAAGGCGACCTGGCCGAGCCGCGGCCGGCGCGGCGCGTAGAAGGTGAGGCCCGCGATCGCGGCGCACAGCACGATCATCAGTGCGGCGGCGTACGCGCTCACCCCGCTGAGCGGGTTGCCGGAGCGCTGCATGACGACCAGCCACAGCGACCCGTAGTCCACGCCTCGCGAGCGGGTGTAGCTGTAGAACTGCTCCCAGCCGGACCGGGCCAGCAGGATCACCGGCAGGTTGACCACCAGCCAGGCCCCCACCGCGCCGCCCAGCGCCGCGCCGAAGGCCCGCATCCGGCCCGCACGCACGCACACCAGCAGCAGGGCGAGCAGCAGCAGCACCGGGTAGATCTTCGCGGACGTGGCCAGGCCGATGAGCACACCGGCGGCCAGCGGCCGGCTGCGCGACCACAGCAGCAGACCCGCGGCGGCCAGGGCCACGGCGAACAGGTCCCAGTTGATCGTGGCCGACAGCGCCAGTGCCGGGGACAGCGCGATGAACAGCCCGTCCCACGGCCGCCGCCGGTTGGTGCGGGACACCAGCACGACGAGCGCGGCCGCGCAGATCATCAGCATGCCGGAGTTCACGATCCAGAAGATCTGACTGCGGTGCTGCATGCTGCCACCGTGCGGCGTCAGCCAGGAGGCGACCTCCATGAAGAGCCCGGTCAGAACCGGGTACTCCAGGTGGTGGAAGCCGCTGCCGGAGAGCGAGCCGGGGATGCTGTCGAAGTACGGCACGACGTCGTCGGCGAAGCCGCGGTCGTGGTAGAGGTGCGGGATGTCGGAGTAGCAGGCGTGGATGTACTGGGCGTCGCCGCCCTGGAACCACCCGCCGTCGTAGCACGGTGCCTTCTGGACCATGCCGAGCGCGACCATTCCGATGACGATCAGCACCATCACGCGCAGCGCCGTCCACCAGCGGTGCCCACCGGTCTCGGCGTGCTTGCCCGCCGGGCCGCCGATCAGCTCGCTCGCGGCCGCGGCCAGCGAGTCCTCGTCGGTGGGGCGCACCGGAACGTCCCGCCGGTCGTCCTCTTCTCGATCGCGCACGCTCGTCATGCGCACATCCTGCCGTACGGGGCTGTGGGTGCAGCAGACCCCGTGACGGTCGTCATGCGATCCGGATGCGGATCGGCGACCGGCACGGGGTCTGGGAAAGGCCCGGCCTCAGCGGTCCGGGAGCCTGGCCCCGAGCGGGGACGGGCTCCCGGGGGCCGTCAGCCCGAGCTGCCTCGGGTGCCTCCGTTGTTGTTGTTGCGTCCCGGGGGCCCGGTGTCCGTCGCCGTCGGCGAGGACGTCGGCGAGGAGCTGTTGCAGTCCTGCGGGTTGAAGATCGAGCAGCGCGGCGTGTCCGTGGGCGACGGTGTGTCGGTCGGCGGCTGCCACGTCGGCGTCTCGGTCGGGCCCTGGGTGGGCGTCTGCGACGGAGTCGGCGAGGTGGTCGGGGTCGGCGACGTCGTCATCGACGGCGTCGGGGACGGCGCGCCCTCCTCGCTGATCGTCTTGCCGTCGCCGATCTTGCCGGGCTTCGGGAAGCCGGGGTCGTCGGAGTTGCCGAGCGCGACCTTCATGTAGTTGGTCCAGATGGTCGCCGGGATGTCACCACCGTGGGTGGTCGACGTCGGGCCACCGGTACCGGCCATCGGCTGCAGCTGCGCCTTCTTGGAGTCCTGCCGGAACATCACGACCGAGGTGGACAGCTGCTGGGTGTAGCCGACGAACCACGCCGACCGCGTACCGCCGTCGGTGTCGGTGGTACCGGTCTTGCCGGCCACGTCGCGGTGCAGCGCCAGCGCAGCCTTACCGGTGCCCTTCTTCACCACGTTCTGCAGCACTTGGGTCACGGTGTCGGCGACCGCGGGCTGGAGCGCCACCGTCTTGGTGCGCTCCGGCTTCTTGAACGCGTGGTCGGTGTCCCCGTCGTGCAGCACCTTGGTCACCGAGTACGGGTCGACGGAGACGCCCGAGTCGGCGAACGTCCCGTAGGCGTTCGCCATACGGATCGCGCTGGGCGTCGAGGTGCCGATGGAGAACGAGGCGACGTTCTGGGTGGCCTTCATCGAGTCCTCGAGGATGCCGGACTTGAGCGCGACGTCCTTCACCTTGTCCAGGCCGACGTCCTCGCCGAGCTGGACGAAGGGGGAGTTGATGGACTGCTCCATCGCCTTGTTCAAGGTGACGTAGCCCCACTTGGTACCGGACTCGTTCTTCTGTCGGAAGACCGAGCCGTCCTTGGTCTTGATCTGGTTGCCGTCGTGATCCTTGATGGGGATCAGGTCGTCGGCGTTGTACTTGCTGTCCGGCGTGAGCGGCTTGCCGTCGCTGTAGTTCGTGCCGTAGGTCATCGCGGCGGCGAGCACGAAGGGCTTGAAGGTTGAACCGACGGGGACACCCAGGGTGTCGGCGTTGTTGTTGAACTCGCCCTTGTCCATGCCGGGGCCGCCGTAGAGAGCCACGATCTTGCCGTCACCCGGTACGACGGAGGCCGCGCCGAACTGCACGTTGGTGTCGGCGTCGCCCTTGAACTGGGGGTCGCCGCCGGTGTACATGTGCCCGGCTCCGGGCTTGATCCGCTCCGCCTGGACCTTCTCGACGGAGGTCTTCAGCGCGTCGACCTTGGCTTTGTCGAAGGTCGTGTAGATCTGATAGCCGCCCCGGTCCAGCATGTCCTGGGTGATCTTCGGATTGGAGTGCTGGATTATGTAGTTGTTGGCCGTCGAGACCAGGTAGCCGATCTGGCCGCTCATTCCGACCTGGGCCTTGAGGCCCTGCGGCATCGGGAAGGCTGTGAACTTCGCACGGTCGGCCGCGGTCATGTGACCGAAGCGCACCTCGTTGTCGAGGATCGATTTCCAGCGGGATTCGGCACGCGCCTTGTTCGCGGCCGGCGTCGCCGAGCTGTCGATGCTCACGTTGCCGTTGGGGTCGTAGTACGTCGGGCCCTTCAGCAGCGCGGCGAGCACCGCGCACTGGCTGGGGTTGAGCTTCTCGGCGTCGACGCCGTAGTACGTCTGCGCCGCGGCCTGGAGCCCCCACGCGCCCCGTCCGAAGTACGAGGTGTTCAGATAGCCGGACATGATGTCGTTCTTGCTGACCGTCCGGCCGACCTTTATGGAGATGAACAGCTCTTTGAACTTGCGGCTCACCGTCTGCGACTGATCCAGCATGGTGTTCTTGACGTACTGCTGGGTGATCGTCGAGCCGCCCTGGGTCTCGCCGCCGCGCGCCATGTTGAACAGCGCGCGGGCAATACCCTTCGGGTCGACGCCCTTGTCCGTCTCGAAGCTCTTGTTCTCCGCCGAGATCACCGCGTCGCGCATGGCCTTGGGGATCTTCTCGTACGGGATGTTCTGCCGGTTGACGCTACCGCCGCCGGTGACCATGCGGGAGCCGTCGGCCCAGTAGTAGACGTTGTTCTGGGCCTGCGAGGCCTTGTTCACGTCGGGGACGTCCACCATGGCGTACGCGATGCCCGCGATGCCGACGAGGGTGCCGATGAAACCGACGCAGAGCGCGGTGACCTGCCGCCAGGACGGCATCCAGCGACGCCAGCCGTCCTTGCCGAAGCGCGGGTAGTCGATGAAGCGCTTCTTGCCGGGGCGCCTGGCGGGCCCCCGTCCGCCACGTCCCGCCGGGCCCCCCGGACCGCCCGGACCTCCCGGACCGCTGCCCGCGCCGCCGCCTCGGCGCCGCCCGTGCCCCTGGGCCGCGCGGCGCGCCGCCGCCCGGCCCTGGTAGGGCTCACCGCCGGAGTCCCTGCCGCCCCCGATGATGTCCGGGCCGTCGGCCCGCCGGCCGTGCGAACCGCTCGGCGATCCGGTGGGGACGTCGCTTCCGCCGCGGTCACCGGGCGGCGGGCCGCCTCCGGACCGGTGGCCGCCGGACGGCGGGGGCGTCGGCTGCTGTCCCCCGCGCCGGGCGGCTGCGCGGCCGCCGGACGGCGACGGCGGCTGCTGCTTGCGACGGTGCTCGCTCATGAACAGCTACTCCTCGACAGGCGGGTTCGCCTGAAGGCATCGGTGACATTGCGGACGGTCCCCCTGCATGCGGCTGGGTCAGGCCGCACTGCACCGTGGATCAAGACGCCCGCCAGCGGCGTGGGGTTCCCGGTGCTCCGCATGGCGAACAGAGTACGCAGGGTCAAAAGACCCACGATGCGCATGTTCACCACATAGCGGTCTCCCCGGAGTCCACAGGTTTGCGGATGTGATGCCGGTCACGAGAGCCCGCCTTGCATGATGTCTCGCGCCGCTCTATCGTCACGATGTATCGACTCGATACATCGGATCGACAGAAGCGCGAAACGAGAGGACGAGGGACGGGCCATTGAGCAAGCGCTCCGGAATCCTCGAATTCGCGGTTCTCGGTCTGCTGCGCGAGTCCCCGATGCACGGGTACGAGCTGCGCAAGCGGCTCAACACCTCGCTCGGGGTCTTCCGGGCCTTCAGTTACGGGAGCCTGTATCCCTGTCTGAAGACGCTGGTCGCGCTGGGGTGGCTGGTGGAGGAGCCGGCGGTGGACAGCGATCCGCACGCCGCGCCTCTGGCCGGGCGCCGTGCGAAGATCGTCTACCGGCTGACGGCGGCGGGCAAGGAGCACTTCGAGGAGCTCCTGGCCCACTCCGGTCCCGACGCCTGGGAGGACGAGCACTTCGCAGCCCGCTTCGCCTTCTTCGGCCAGACGTCCAAGGACGTCAGGATGCGGGTGCTCGAAGGGCGGCGCAGCCGCCTGGAGGAGCGCCTGGAGAAGATGCGCGTCTCGCTGGCCCGCACCCGCGAGCGGCTCGACGACTACACGCTCGAGCTGCAGCGGCACGGCATGGAGTCGGTGGAGCGCGAGGTCCGCTGGCTCAACGAGCTGATCGAGACCGAGCGGGCCGGGCGCACGATGCGCTCGCCCGATCAGCGGGACGACAACGACAACAACCAAGAGAACGGCGGCCGACCCGAAGCCCGGGGAACCGCGTGACGATTACACAGGGAGCAACGGGTATGGGTGCGGTTCGCGTAGCCATCGTCGGTGTGGGCAACTGCGCCACGTCGCTGGTGCAGGGCGTCGAGTACTACAAGGACGCTGACCCGGACGGCAAGGTGCCTGGTCTCATGCACGTGCAGTTCGGCGACTACCACGTGCGCGACGTCGAGTTCGTCGCCGCCTTCGACGTCGACGCGAAGAAGGTCGGCCTCGACCTCGCGGACGCCATCGGCGCCAGCGAGAACAACACCATCAAGATCTGCGACGTGCCGCAGACCGGCGTGACGGTCCAGCGCGGCCACACGCTCGACGGCCTCGGCAAGTACTACCGGGAGACCATCGAGGAGTCCGCCGAGGAGCCCGTGGACGTCGTCCAGGTGCTCAAGGACCGCCAGGTCGACGTGCTGGTCTGCTACCTGCCCGTCGGTTCCGAGGCCGCGGCGAAGTTCTACGCCCAGTGCGCCATCGACGCCAAGGTCGCCTTCGTCAACGCCCTCCCGGTCTTCATCGCCGGCACCAAGGAGTGGGCGGACAAGTTCACCGAGGCCGGTGTGCCGATCGTCGGCGACGACATCAAGTCGCAGGTGGGCGCGACCATCACGCACCGCGTGATGGCCAAGCTCTTCGAGGACCGCGGTGTGGTCCTCGAGCGCACCATGCAGCTGAACGTCGGCGGCAACATGGACTTCAAGAACATGCTCGAGCGCGAGCGCCTGGAGTCCAAGAAGATCTCCAAGACGCAGGCCGTCACCTCGCAGATCCCCGACCGCGACCTCGGCGCCAAGAACGTGCACATCGGCCCGTCCGACTACGTGCAGTGGCTCGACGACCGCAAGTGGGCGTACGTCCGCCTCGAGGGCCGCGCCTTTGGTGACGTCCCGCTGAACCTGGAGTACAAGCTGGAGGTCTGGGACTCCCCGAACTCCGCCGGTGTCATCATCGACGCCCTGCGTGCCGCGAAGATCGCCAAGGACCGCGGCATCGGCGGCCCGATCCTGTCGGCGTCCTCGTACTTCATGAAGTCCCCGCCGGTGCAGTACTTCGACGACGAGGCCCGCGAGAACGTGGAGAAGTTCATCCGCGGCGACGTCGAGCGCTGACACACCGCTCGCACGGGTCCGTAGCGTTCGCGCTGCGTACGGCTCTCACACGTAAGGCCCTGGGTCGCGTACCCGGGGCCTTACGCGTCGTGTGAGGCTGTGCGCATGGGCCTTCTGCGTGACCTGCGCGTTCTGCTGCGGCTGCCGGACTTCCGCCGGCTGCTCGGGGTACGCCTGCTGTCCCAGCTGTCCGACGGCGTCTTCCAGGTCGCGCTGGCCGCCTACGTGGTCTTCTCGCCGGAGAAGCAGGCGACCCCGGGGGCGGTCGCCTCCGCGATGGCGGTCCTGCTGCTGCCCTACTCGCTGCTCGGCCCTTTCACCGGCGTCCTGCTCGACCGCTGGCGGCGCCGCCAGGTGCTGCTCTACTGCAACCTGCTGCGGGCGGTGCTGTCCTGCGGCACCGCGGGGCTCATCCTGCTGCGCGTCCCGGACTGGCTGTTCTACCTGTCCGCCCTGTCGGTGACGGCGGTCAACCGCTTCGTCCTGGCGGGGCTCTCCGCGGCCCTGCCCCGGGTGGTGGACCGGGACGCCCTGGTGACCGCCAACGCGCTCTCCCCGACCGCGGGCACCCTCGCGGCCACCGTCGGCGGCGGCGCCGCGTTCGTGGTCCACCTCTTCGCCGCCGAGGGCGACGCGGCCAACGCCGCGACCGTGCTGCTCGGGGCACTGCTCTACCTGTGCGCCGGTCTGGCCGCGCTCACCCTGGGACGCGATCTGCTCGGCCCCGACCCCGAGCGGGTGCGCCCGCGTGTGCGGTCCGCCCTCGCCGGGACCGCGCAGGGGCTGCGCGAAGGAATGGCGCATCTGCGTCGCAGGCCGCCGGCCGCGCGGGCGATGGCAGCCATGACGGCCATGCGCTTCTGCTTCGGCGCGCTCACCGTGACCCTGCTGATGCTCTGCCGCTACTCCTGGTCCGACGCCTCCGACGCCGATGCGGGGCTCGGACTGCTGGGGCTCGCCGTGGGGCTGTCGGCCGCCGGGTTCTTCGCCGCGGCGCTCATCACGCCCTGGGCCACCGGGCGGTTCAGCACCTCCGGGTGGATCGTCGGGTGCTGCGCCGCCTCGGCGGTGCTGCTGCCGCCGCTCGCGCTGTCCTTCACACTCGCGCCCATGATGCTCGCCGCGGTCGTGTTCGGGCTCACCACACAGGGCGCCAAGATCGCCACCGACACGGTCGTGCAGGCGCAGGTGGACGACGCGTACCGGGGCCGGGTCTTCTCGGTCTACGACGTGGTCTTCAACGTCGCCTTCGCGGGCGCCGCCGCGGTCGCGGCCCTGGTGCTGCCCGCCGACGGACGCTCGCCGGTGCTGATCGTGGCCCTCGCGCTCATCTACGCCGCCACCGCGCTCGGGATGGCGCGGGTCCGCGATGTTTCACGTGGAACACCGCGCGCAAGCACCTCGGCGAACTGACCCCGGCGGACCGACACGGGCGGCCATGTTCCACGTGAAACATGGCCGCTCTCAGCCTCAGCCACCGCCACCGCCACCGAGGAACCCGGCCTCATCCGGCGGACTGCGCCGCCCACCACTCGTGCAGGGCCGCGGTCGCGGCCTCCTCACCCAGCGGGCCGTTCTCCAGCCGCAGTTCCAGCAGATGCTGGTACGCCTTGCCCACCACCGGCCCCGGCGGGACACCCAGGATCGACATGATCTGGTTGCCGTCCAGATCGGGCCGGATCGCGTCCAGCTCCTCCTGTTCCTGGAGCTCGGCGATCCGGGCCTCCAGGCTGTCGTACGTCCGCGACAGCGCCGCCGCCTTGCGCTTGTTGCGGGTCGTGCAGTCGGAGCGGGTGAGCTTGTGCAGCCGCTCCAGCAGCGGCCCCGCGTCCCGTACGTAGCGGCGCACCGCGGAGTCCGTCCACTCGCCGCCGCCGTAGCCGTGGAAGCGCAGATGCAGCTCGACCAGCCGGGAGACGTCCTTGACCAGCTCGTTGGAGTACTTCAGCTGGAGCATGCGCGCCTTGGTCAGCTTGGCGCCCACCACCTCGTGGTGGTGGAAGGACACCCGGCCGTCCGACTCGAAACGCCGGGTCTTGGGCTTGCCGATGTCGTGCAGCAGCGCGGCGAGCCGCAGCACCAGGTCAGGCCCGTCCTGCTCCAGGTCGATCGCCTGCTCCAGCACCGTCAGCGTGTGCTCGTAGACGTCCTTGTGCCGGAAGTGCTCGTCACGCTCCAGCCGCAGGGCCGACAGCTCGGGCAGCACCCGGTCGGCGAGCCCTGTGTCCACCAGCAGCCGCAGCCCCTTGCGCGGGTGGTCGGAGAGGATCAGCTTGTTCAGCTCGTCCCGGATCCGCTCGGCCGAGACGATCTCGATCCGGTCGGCCATCTCCGTCATGGCGACGACCACCTCGGGCGCCACCTCGAAGTCCAGCTGGGCGGCGAAGCGGGCGGCCCGCAGCATCCGCAGCGGATCGTCGGAGAAGGACGCCTCGGGCGCACCCGGGGTACGCAGCACCCGGGCGGCGAGGTCGTTGAGGCCGCCGTAGGGGTCGATGAAGTCGCTGCCGGGCAGCGCCACCGCCATGGCGTTCACCGTGAAGTCCCGGCGGACCAGGTCCTCCTCGATGGTGTCGCCGTAGGAGACCGCGGGCTTGCGGGACGTGCGGTCGTACGCCTCGCTGCGGTAGGTGGTGACCTCGATCTGGAAGCCGCGTGTGGTGCCGTCCAGCCCCTGCGCCTTCTTCATGCCGCCGACGGTGCCGAAGGCGATGCCGACCTCCCACACGGCGTCCGCCCACGGCCGCAGGATCTTCAGGACCTGCTCGGGGCGCGCGTCGGTGGTGAAGTCCAGGTCGTTGCCGAGCCGGCCCAGCAGGGTGTCCCGGACCGAGCCGCCGACCAGGGCGAGGGCGAAGCCGGCGGCGCGGAAGCGGCGCCCCAGCTCCTCGGCGACGGGCTCGACCTGGCGGGAGGCCTGGGCGGCACCGGCGGACGACGGGGTCTGAGCGGCATTGTTGGCATTCGGCACAACGTAAAAGGGTACGGGTCCGCGGGCGCCCCGCGCGCACAGGTTTCCCGGCCCGTCCGGGCTCCGGTACCAAGCCCGTATCAAGCTGCCGTCCACGGCACTGCGGCACAGCGCCGATCGTTACCATGCCAGCACGCACATCGGATGGACCAGCACGGCAGACGATCAGATTCACAGACGAGGACGGGCGAACGCGTGGGCGAGGCGGCACAGTCACCCGGAAAGTCCCCGTCCCGGGTCCGGCGCCGGATGGCACAGGTCCTGGCTCTGGCGACCGGCGGGGCCCTGCTGACCGGGCTGCTGCAGGCCACCACCGCGCCCGCCGCCCAGGCGGCCGCTCCGTCCGGCTCGCGTGCGGTCACGGTCTCGCTGGACGCCCTCACCCCGCGCATCCCGGCCAAGGGCGGCACGGTCACCGTCTCCGGCCGGCTCACCAACAACGGCAAGTCCGCGGTCACCGGTGCCCATGTGGGCTTCCGGGTGCGCTCCGACGGCCCGCTGGACACCCGCAGCGCTCTCAAGGACTCGGCTTCCCGTACGGGCTACAGCTACGCGCAGGACGGCGACGAGGTCGAGAACCACACCGCCACCGTCGCCGACCTCCCGCCGGGTGGGAAGACCTCCTTCACCCTCACCGTCCCGGTCAGCGCCCTCGACTTCAGCGACGCGGGTGTCTACCAGCTGGGCGTGGCGCTGGAGGGCAGCACCTCGTCCGACCCGTCGGAGCACGTCGTCGGCATCAAGCGCACCTTCCTGCCCTGGTATGGCGCGGACGACGCCACCGGCACCAAGCACACCAAGATCAGCTATCTGTGGCCGCTCATCGACACCTCGCACATCGCGCCGCGCGGCGACACCGACTCCCAGCGCAGCCCGATCTTCCTCGACGACGACCTCGCCACCGAGCTGGCACCGGGCGGGCGGCTGCGGACGATGGTCGATCTGGCCCGCAACCTGCAGGTGACCTGGGTCGTCGATCCCGATCTGCTGGCCACCGTGGAGTTCATGACCAAGGGCTACCGGGTGGTGGGCCCCGGCGGCGACGTCACCAAGACCACCGCGGGGAAGGGCACCGACCTCGCCAAGCAGTGGCTGAACGACCTCAGACTCGCGGTCGCCGGCGACCAGGTGATCGCCCTCCCCTTCGGTGACACCGACCTGGCCTCCGTGGCCCACCAGGGACAGAAGGTTCCCGGCACCACGGGCTATCTGAAGACCGGCACGACGCTCGGGCTGACCACCGTCGAGACGATCCTCGGCAGCACCCCGACCGCCGACGTGGCATGGCCGGTGGACGGCGCGATCGACCCGTCCATCGTCTCGGTGGCCCGGACCGGCGGCGCCAAGCGGATCATCGCGCGCAGCGACACCTTCCACGAGAGCGACGACCTGGACCACACGCCGAACGCGGCCCGGTCCATCGGCAAGGGCACCACGGCCGTGGTCAGCGACGCGACGCTGTCGACCGCCTTCAGCGGCGCGATGTCCGACGCCGAGGACACCAACCTCGCGGTGCAGAGCTACATCGCACAGACGCTGATGATCACCATGGAGGCGCCGGAGAGGCAGCGCTCGGTGGTGGTCGCACCGCAGCGGATGCCCACCGTCGCCCAGGCCCGCGCCATGGCGGAGGCGATCCACGAGACCTCGACGGCCGCATGGGCCACACCGGTCTACTTCGACGAGGCGGCCTCCGCCCACGCCGACCCGCGCGCCAACCACTCGGTGCCGTCGGCGAAGTCCTACCCGGCGGCGCTGCGCAAGCAGGAGTCGACCGTCCAGGACTTCGCCCAGATCCACGAGACGCAGAAGCACCTCAACACCTTCGTGGTGATCCTCACCCGCCAGGACCGCGTCACCGTCCCGTTCGGCAACGCGGTGCTCCGCTCGATGTCCACCAACTGGCGCGGCAACGTGTCGGGCGCCATGGCCTACCGCAACGCGATCGGCCTGTACCTCACGGACCTCATCGACTCGGTCCACATCGTCGACAAGACAACGCTGACCCTGTCCGGACGCAGCGGCACCATCCCGATCACGGTGAAGAACGAGCTCGGCCAGCCGGTGAACGTGGTGCTGAAGCTCACGTCGGGCGCCAACATCCGGCTGGAGATCAAGGACTCCGACCAGCCGATCGCCATCGACGGCGGCCACACCCGTACCCTGAAGTTCCAGACCAAGGCCAGCGCGAACGGGACGGTGAACGTCGTCGCCGCCCTGTACACCGTGGACAATCAGATGTACGGCAGCTCGACGTCCTTTGATGTCCACATCAACAAGGTCACCGACCTTGTGATGCTCGTCATCGGCGCCGGATTGCTGCTCCTGGTCCTGGCCGGGGTACGGATCTACCGTCAGCGCAAGAAACTCGCCGCCTCGGGCGGTGGGGACGACGGCGGGGACGGCGGGGACGGCGACGAGGACACGGACGGAACGGACCCGGAGCAGCCGGGTGACCCTGCCGCTGACACCGGGCCGGAAACCCGGGAGCCATCACCAGCAGGTGAGAAAGTGGACGGGTAGCCGGAGACAATAAGGTGGGGCACTGATGAACGCGCCGTACGACGGTGACCGCGACTCTGCGGGCCAGATGCCCCAATCTCCCGACCAGGGTCCGGCGGCACCCGACCCGTATCTGCAGAACACGTATGCCTACGATCCGTACCAGCAGCAGGATCCGGCACAGTGGCAGCAGCAGTCCGGCCACCCGGAGCAGAACCCGTACCCCGACGCGGCGCAGTACCCGCAGTACCCGGCGGCGGACGCGCCGGTCCAGGGGCATGAGCAGCAGGGCCAGGAGTACGACGCCTTCGCGCACCTCTTCCGCGACCAGCAGCCGCAGTATCCGCAGCAGGACGGCGGGTACCAGCAGGGCTACCCCCAGCAGCAACAGCAGGGCGGCTACGACCCGGGCACCGGCTACCAGCAGAGCGGGTACGAGCAGAACTACCCGCAGCAGGACTACCACCAGCAGCAGGGCTACCCGCAGGACGGCGGCTACCAGGGCGGGCAGGGCGGTCACCAGCAGGGCGGCGGCTACCAGGGGTACCCGCCGCAGCAGTACGGCTACCCGGCCGGCTATCCGCACATGCCGTCGGCGAACGAGACGACCGGCTTCTCCCTGCCGGTCTTCCAGGACACCGGCTACGCCCAGGAGATGTACCAGAGCCAGGCGTACGGCGACGCGCGCTACGCCGACCAGCAGTACGTCGACCCGCGCTACGCCGACCCCCGCTACGGCTATCCGTACCAGCAGCCCTACCAGGAGCCGTACCAGCAGCCCTACGAGGACCAGGGGCAGCAGCCGTACCCGCCGCAGGACTACCAGCCCGGTCACTCCCCGCAGGGTCCCCAGCAGGGCGCTCCTGCCGCCCCGGGCACCCCCCGGCGGGCGCCCGCGCCCACGGCCCCCGCGGCGGCGGCCAAGGGCGGCGGCATCCTCAAGTCCAGCGCCCTGATGGCCGCGGGCACCCTGGTGTCCCGCCTCACCGGCTTCGTACGCACCCTGGTGATCGCCGCCGCGATCGGCGTGGCGACCCTCGGCGACTCCTACGCCGTCGCGAACACCCTGCCGACGATGATCTACATCCTCACCATCGGCGGCGGCCTGAACTCGGTGTTCGTCCCGCAGCTGGTGCGGGCGATGAAGGACGACGACGACGGCGGCTCGGCGTACGCCAACCGGCTGCTGACCGTGGTCATGGTGATCCTCGGCGGCATCGTCGCGGTCACCGTGATCGCGGCGCCGCTGCTCATCCGGCTGATGTCCGCCAAGATCGCCGACAACCCGGACACGTACGACGTGGCGATCACCTTCGCCCGCTACTGCCTGCCCACGATCTTCTTCATGGGTGTCCACGTGGTCATGGGCCAGGTGCTCAACGCGCGTGGCCGCTTCGGCGCGATGATGTGGACCCCGGTGCTGAACAACGTCGTGGTGATCTTCACCTTCGGCATGTTCATCTGGGTCTACGGCTCCTACAGCACCACGCGGATGGACGCCACCACCATCACCCCCGAGGGCGCCCGGCTGCTGGGCATCGGCACCCTGCTCGGCCTGGTGGTGCAGTCCCTCGCGATGCTGCCCTACCTGCGGGACGCCGGGTTCAAGTTCCGCCCGCGGTTCGACTGGCGCGGGCACGGGCTCGGCAAGGCCGCCAAGCTCGCGAAGTGGACGTTCTTCTTCGTGCTCGCCAACCAGGCCGGCCTGATCGTGGTCACCCAGCTCGCCACCTGGGCGGGCGCCAACGCCGACAAGAGCGGCTTCCAGGGCACGGGCATCACGGCCTACAACAACGCGCTGCTCATCTGGCAGATGCCGCAGGCGATCATCACGGTGTCGGTGATGGCCGCGGTGCTGCCGCGGATCTCCCGCGCCGTGGCCGACGGCGACATCGCCGCGGTTCGCGACGACATCTCCTACGGCCTGCGCACCTCGGCGGTCGCGATCGTGCCCGCCGCCTTCGCCTTCCTCGCGCTGGGCGTCCCGATGTGCACCCTGCTCTACGCGAGCACCAACGCGGGCTCCGCCCGCAACATCGGCTTCATCCTGATGGCCTTCGGCGGCGGCCTGATCCCCTACTCCGTGCAGTACGTCATCCTGCGCGGCTTCTACGCCTTCGAGGACACCCGCACCCCCTTCTACAACACCGTGATCGTGGCCGCCGTCAACGCGGCGGCCTCCGGCATCTGCTTCCTGGTGCTGCCCGCCCGCTGGGCCGTGGTCGGCATGGCGTTCTCCTACGGCCTCGCCTACGCGGTCGGCGTCGGGGTGGCCGTCAAGCGGCTGCGCGGCCGACTGGGCGGCGACCTCGACGGCCGCCGGGTGGTCCGCACGTACGCCCGGCTCATCGGGGCCTGCATCCCGGCGGCCGGGATCGCCGGGATCGCGGTGTGGATGCTCAGCGACAAGCTGGGCGGCGGGGTGACGGGGTCGCTGGCGTCGCTGGTGGTCGGTGGCGGCCTGCTCATGGGCATCTTCCTGCTGATCGCGAAGCAGATGCGGATCCAGGAGCTGAACGGCATGATCGGCATGGTCCGGGGGCGGCTCGGGCGCTGACCGCGCCAGCGGCCCGCCGACAGCACTCCGTGGGCAACCATCGCGAGCCGCCGCGTGTCGTGCATACAGCCGGACTGCGGGCACAATTGTCCTCGGCTCGATGTGAGATCGTGCACTGGATGGGGAGGCAGGAACGACGGTGGCGGATCGGAGCACGGCGGCCGTCGAGGTGGCCGAAGAGGGCAGCGCACCGTCTGACCCCGAGCAGGACGGCACACCCGACGGAACCCCGACGGACGGCCGGCACGGCAGCAGCGCCGACGGCGACACCACGTCCGAGGACACGGCAGAGGGCGACCCCACCACCGACGTGACCGCACAGCAGACGACACACGACCCCGACACGTCCACCGGCTCCGAGCCCGCGCCCGAAAGGGCCGACTCCGGGACGGCCCACTCCGAGGCGGCGGGCTCCGGGACGACCGACTCCTCAGCGAAGGGCGCCGGGCCGACCGGCTCCGAGGAGGCGGCCGAGGCCCGGACCGATACGGAAGCCGCCGCCGAGACCGGACCCGAAACCGATGAGCGGCCCGTGGAGGGCCCGGCAGCCAGCTCCGGCACCGACACACCGGAAACCCCCGCCGAGGCCCCGCAGACCGCCGCCGAGCCTGCTGTCGGCAAGCCCGAGCCGCGCCCCCGCCCCAAGCCGACCGCGCCGGAACTGCACAGCGGCCACCGGCTCGCCCGCCGCTACCAGCTCGCGGAGTGCGTGACCCGGGTCGACGGCTTCAGCAGCTGGCGCGCGGTGGACGAGAAGCTCCGCCGGGCCGTCGGCATCCACCTGCTGCCCGCCGAGCATCCGCGTGCCCGGCAGGTGCTGGCCGCGGCCCGGTCGGCGGCGCTGCTCGGCGACCCGCGCTTCGTCCAGGTCCTCGACGCGGTCGAGGAGGACGAGCTGGTCTACGTGATCCACGAGTGGCTGCCCGACGCCATCTCGCTGGCGGACCTGCTCGCCTCGGGCCCGATGGAGCCGCACGAGACCTACCAGATGGCCGCCCAGGTCTCCCAGGGCATGGCCGCCGCGCACCGCGAGGGCCTGGCCCATCTGCGGCTGGACCCGGGCGCGGTGCTGCGCACCAGCTCCGGGCAGTACCGCATCCGCGGGCTCGCCGTCGCCGCCGCCCTGCGCGGGCTGAGCGCCGACCGCCCGCAGCGGCAGGACACCGAGGCGATCGGCGCCCTGATCTACGCCTGCCTCACCCAGCGCTGGCCCTACGAGGACGACGCGCACGGCCTGTCGGGACTCCCCAAGGGCGTCGGTCTGGTCGCGCCCGACCAGCTGCGCGCCGGGGTCCACCGCGCTCTGTCCGACGTGGCGATGCGCGCCCTCGTCAACGACGGTGCGACCGCCTCCCGCGAGGAGCCGCCCTGCACCACCCCGGAGGAGCTGGCGAAGGCGGTCGCCGGGATCCCGCGGATCCGGCCGCCCGAGCACACCAAGCCCGTCTACCGGCAGCACGTCTACCAGCAGCCCCCGCAGCCGCCCGCCAACGCGTCCCTCTACACCGCCCCGGAGGCTGCGCCGGTCGCGCCGCCCGCGCTCCCGGGCCGCACCGGCAGCGCGCTCAAGTGGGCCGTGTCTGCGCTGCTGATTGTGGCCATCGGGCTCGGCAGCTGGCAGCTGGCGGACGCCCTGAAGTCGCGGGAGAACTCCACTCCCACTCCGACACCGACGCCCACGGCGCAGCCGCACTCCGCGCCCCCGCCGGTGGCTCCGCTGACGATCGTCGGGGCGAAGTCGTTCGACCCCCAGGGCGACGGCTCCGAGTCGCCCAAGCTCGTCGGCAACGCCTATGACAAGGACGCCTCGACCTTCTGGCAGACGCTGGCCTACACCCGCGCGGACCTCGGCGGCCTCAAGGACGGCGTCGGCCTCGTGCTGGACCTGGGCGCCGACCACCCTGTCACGTCGGTCACCGTCGACCTGGCCGGGGACGGCACCGACCTGGAGCTGCTGGCCGCACCCCCGGGCACGAAGACGCAGCCGCAGCAGGCGACCGGCTTCACCAAGGTCGCCTCCGGCTCCGGCACCTCCCGGGTGACTCTCAAGCCCGCCTCCCCGGTGACCACCCGCTACCTGGTCGTCTGGCTGACCAAGCTCCCGCTCGCCCCGAACGGTCAGTTCCGTGGCAAGATCTCGGAGATCAGCGTCATCGGCTGATCGACCGCGGACGGGGGGATCCGGCCTTGGAGGAGCGAATACCGCTCGGCGAAGCCGTCGACGCCGACCTGCTCGCGCGCCATGTGGCCGGTGAGCCGGACGCCTTCGGCGAGCTGGTCCGCCGGCACCGGGACCGGCTGTGGGCGGTCGCCCTGCGCACCCTGGGCGACCGCGAGGAGGCGGCGGACGCCGTGCAGGACGCGCTGGTGTCGGCCTTTCGCTCCGCTCACACCTTCCGTGGTCAGGCGGCGGTCACGACATGGCTGCACCGCATCACGGTGAACGCCTGTCTGGATCGGGTCCGGCGGGCGGCGTCCCGGCGGACCGCCACGATGGCCGACGAGGACAGCTTCGAGGCACATCTCGAACCGCACGAATCCGCGGAGGCCCCCGCCGAACGCGAGGAGCTGCACCGCGAACTGCTGGAGGCGCTGGCCACGCTGCCCGCCGAACAGCGCGCCGCGCTCGTCCTGGTCGACATGCAGGGCTATCCGGTGGCCGAGGCCGCCGCCGTGCTGGCCGTGCCCGAGGGCACGGTGAAGAGCAGATGCGCGCGGGGCCGCGCCCGGCTGCTGCCGCTGCTGACCCATCTCCGGGCGGGCGGAGCGGGTCGTACGGGCAGTGGCCCCGGCAGACAGAGGAACCGGTCGGCGGAACCATCCGTCCCACCGGCAGGAACGGAACAGGGCGGAGGTGACCCCCGATGACATTGCACACGGACCAGAACGCGCATCCCGACGTCGTCGAGATCGCCGACCTCGCCGAGGGCATCCTGCCGGTCGAGCGGGCCACCGAGGTCCGCGCGCACCTCGACTCCTGCGCCGACTGTGCGGACGTGCTGGCGTCGCTGCAGGAGATCAGCGGACTTCTCGCAGAGCTGCCGGTCCCCGAGGCACCCGAGCCGATGCCGGCGGACGTGGCCGCACGTATCGACGCGGCACTCGCTGCCGAGCCGCTGCCGACGAGCGAGCACGCGGATGTTCCACGTGAAACACCGCGGCCCGAGCCCGGCGGAATCCGATCCGATGTTCCACGTGGAACATCAGGGCCTGCCGGCCGCCCGTCGGCATCCACCCGCCCGTCGGCGCCCATCGGTCCCGGGCGGGCCAGGCAGCGCGGACGCCGCCTGCTGCTGACCGCCGCCGGAGCGGCCGCGGTCCTCATGCTGGGCGGGCTCACGTACGAGCTGGCATCGCACAGCGGCTCCGGGGGTATGCAGAAGGACAGCGTCTCCTCGGCCAAGGGCTCGTCCGGGGACGACGCCGCGCCGGACACGGTGGCGATCGATGTGGCGCGGCTCCTCAGCAGTCCAGGAAGCTCCTCGATGGGCGGCCCGGCGAAATCCCCGATGCTGGGCGAGAACGGGGACACCGTCGTCGCCGCGCCCAACGGCACCGTGACGTCCGTCCCCTCCTGCGTGCTCAAGGCCACCCAGCGCACCGACAAGCCGCTGGCCGCCGAGCGGAAGCTCTACGAGGGCGTCGAGTCGTTCGTCGTCATCCTCCCCGGCACGGACAGCAGCACGGTGGAGGCGTACGTGCTGACGGCGTCGTGCACTGCCGAGACTCCCGCCCAGGTGCTCTTCGAGAGCAGCTACCCGCGGGGCTGACACCCTCCTGGGCGCTTGCGCCGGTGCGCCTGGAGCGCTGCACTGCCGCGGGAATGCCCGCCCCGTAGGATCCGTTAGGCACGACGAGAGTCCAGCCAGAACCGGACCCCCACCGCAGTCCGCAGAGACGAGGAAGACACCCGTGAGCGACGTCCGTAACGTGATCATCATCGGCTCGGGGCCCGCGGGCTACACCGCGGCGCTGTACACGGCACGCGCCTCCCTCAGCCCGCTGGTCTTCGAGGGCTCGGTCACCGCGGGCGGTGCGCTGATGAACACCACCGAGGTGGAGAACTTCCCCGGCTTCCGTGACGGCATCATCGGCCCCGACCTCATGGACAACATGAGGGCCCAGGCCGAGCGCTTCGGCGCCGAGCTGGTCCCGGACGACGTGGTCGCCGTCGACCTGTCGGGTGACATCAAGACGGTCACCGACTCGGCGGGCACCGTCCACCGGGCGAAGGCCGTGATCGTCGCCACCGGGTCGCAGCACCGCAAGCTCAACCTGCCCAACGAGGATCAGCTCTCCGGCCGTGGCGTCTCCTGGTGTGCCACCTGTGACGGCTTCTTCTTCCGCGAGCACGACATCGCGGTCATCGGCGGCGGCGACACCGCGATGGAGGAGGCCACCTTCCTCTCCCGGTTCGCCAAGTCCGTCAAGATCGTGCACCGGCGGGACACCCTGCGGGCGTCCAAGGCGATGCAGGAGCGGGCCTTCGCCGACCCGAAGATCTCCTTCGTGTGGGACAGCGAGGTCGCCGAGATCCACGGCGACGGCAAGCTCTCCAGCCTGACGCTGCGCAACACCAAGACCGGCGAGACCTCCGAGCTGCCGGTCACCGGGCTCTTCATCGCGATCGGCCACGACCCGCGGACGGAACTCTTCAAGGGCGTCCTCGACCTGGATGCCGAGGGCTACCTCAAGGTCCAGTCGCCCACCACCCGCACCAGCATCCCGGGGGTCTTCGCCGCCGGGGACGTCGTGGACCACTCCTACCGCCAGGCGATCACCGCAGCCGGCACCGGATGTTCCGCCGCCCTGGACGCCGAGCGCTACCTGGCGGCCCTCAGCGACGCCGAACAGCCCGCCTGAACCCTTCACCCCGCATCCCATCGAACCTGAGGAGACTGCCGTGGCCGGCAAGCCCATCCACGTGACTGACGACACCTTCGCCGACGAGGTCCTGAACAGCGACAAGCCTGTTCTGGTCGACTTCTGGGCCGAGTGGTGCGGCCCGTGCCGCCAGATCGCTCCGTCGCTGGAGTCCATCGCCGCGGAGCACCCGGACGAGATCACCATCGTCAAGCTCAACATCGACGAGAACCCCGTCACCGCGGCCAAGTACGGCGTGATGTCGATCCCGACGCTCAACGTCTACAAGGGCGGCGAGGTCGTGAAGACGATCGTCGGCGCCAAGCCCAAGGCCGCGCTGCTGCGTGACCTGTCGGACTTCATCGGCTGAGTCCGCGACTGTTCCACGTGGAACATGAAGGGCCGGCTCCCCTCCTGGGGAGCCGGCCCTTTTCGCTGTGCCGCGGCGCCTGGTGGCCCGTACGGGCCACAGCGGATACTCAGAGCGGCCGGAGTGCGGGCTCCTTCTGTACGGCGCCCAGCAGCCGGTCGATGGCCATCTCGACGTCTTCCTTCCAGGAGATCGTCGAGCGCAGTTCCAACCGCAGCCGCGGATAGCGCGGATGGTGCCGGACCGTCTTGAAGCCGACGGCGAGCAGATGGTCCGCGGGCAGCACGCATGAGGGCGACGACCATGTCGCGTCGCCGAAGGCCTCGATCGCTTTGAAGCCCCGACGCACCAGATCCTTGGCGACGGTCTGTACGAGCACCCGCCCGATGCCCTGGCCCTGGTAGCCGGGCAGCACCCGGGCGGTCATCAGCTGCACGGCATCCGGCGACACCGGGCTGGTGGGGAAGGCGGTGGACCGCGGGACGTAGGCGGCGGGGGCGTAGAGCACAAAGCCCGCCGGCATCTCGTCGACATAGACGACCCGGCCGCAGGATCCCCACTCCAGCAGGACGGCGGAGATCCAGGCCTCCTTCTCCAGTTCGGGCTTACCGGCCTGGACGGCGGCCTCGCCGCTCACGGGGTCGAGTTCCCAGAAGACACAGCGTCTGCAGGGTCTGGGGAGATCGGGAAGGTTGTCCAGCGTGAGCGGTACCAGCCGACGCCCCATGTGCCACAGACCCCATTTCTGTCGCTACCAACGGCGGTGGGGTGGCACCCCGACGGCAGTGCCGGGGTGCCACGGTGTCACTCGTCGTCGTCCTCGGCTCCGTCGTCGAGCGGGCTCTCCAGGACCTTGCCCTCGCCCGGCGCCATGGTGCCGAGGATGCGCTCCAGGTCCTCCATCGACGCGAACTCCACAACGATCTTTCCGCGCTTCTGCCCCAGGTCGACCTTCACCCGGGTGTCGAAGCGGTCGGACAGCCGGGTCGCGAGATGTGTGAGCGCGGGGGACACCCGACGGCCTGCCCGCGGCGCCGCGGTCTTCTTCGCCGTCCGCGGCTCGCTGTTCATCAGCTTCACGATCTCTTCGACCGTGCGGACCGACAGCTCCTCCGCCACGATCCGGAGAGCCAGCCGGTCCTGCTCCTCGGAGTCATCGAGCGCCAGCAGCGCGCGGGCGTGCCCGAAGGAGATCACGCCCGCGGCCACCCGGCGCTGCACCGGAGCCGGCAGCTTCAGAAGCCGCAGCGTGTTGGAGACCTGCGAGCGCGACCGGCCGATCCGGTCGGCGAGCTGCTCATGCGTGCAGGCGAAGTCCCGCAGCAACTGGTCGTAGGCGGCCGCCTCTTCCAGCGGGTTGAGCTGAGCCCGGTGCAGGTTCTCCAGCAGGGCGTCGAGAAGCAGCTTCTCGTCGTCCGTGGCCCGGACGATCGCCGGGATCCGCTCCAGCCCCGCCTCACGGCAGGCACGCCAGCGGCGCTCGCCCATGATGAGCTCGAAGCGATCCGCGCCGATCTGCCGCACCACCACGGGCTGGAGGAGGCCGACCTCCTTGATCGAGGTGATCAGCTCGTTGAGCGCGTCCTCGTCGAACACCTCCCGCGGCTGGCGCGGGTTGGGGGTGATCGCGTCGAGCTCCAGCTCGGCGAAGTAGGCACCGCTCACCGGAACCCGGGCGGCGGAGAGATCAGGCTCTGTTTCACGTGAAACAGGGATGTCCACCGCGGGCGGCGCGTCGGCCGACCGGCGGTCCACAAGTCCGGCCACTTTGGCGGCCGCGACCCCACGGTCCGGCACCATCACCGGAGCGGCTCCCGCCGCCGGACTGGTTGGCTGCGGCGCTGCCGGGATCAGCGCGCCGAGACCGCGCCCAAGTCCTCTGCGTCGATCACTCACTGGATGCCCTCCGACATGCTGTGCGGGTGCTGCTCATGATGCTGGTCGTCCTGCGGCTGGTACTCCACGGTGAGACCGCCCGGCAGACCGCGCAGCGCCATCTCCCGCGCAGCCTCCAGATAGGACAGGGCGCCGCTGGAGCCCGGGTCGTAGGTGAGGACGGTCTGGCCGTAGCTGGGCGCCTCGGAGATGCGTACCGATCGCGGGATGCTGGTGCGCAGCACTTCCTTCCCGAAGTGGGTGCGCACCTCCTCGGCGACCTGGGACGCCAGGCGGGTCCTGCCGTCGTACATCGTCAGCAGGATCGTGGAGACATGCAGCTTCGGGTTCAGATGGGCCCGGACGAGGTCCACGTTCTTCAGCAGCTGTCCGAGGCCCTCCAGCGCGTAATACTCGCACTGGATCGGGATGACCACCTCGGCGCCGGCCACCAGGGCGTTGACGGTGAGGAGGCCGAGCGAGGGCGGGCAGTCGATCAGGACGTAGTCCAGCGGCTGCTCGTAGGCCTCGATGGCTCGCTGGAGCCGGCTCTCCCGCGCGACCAGCGAGACGAGTTCGATCTCGGCACCGGCCAGGTCGATCGTGGCGGGCGCACAGAAGAGCCCCTCCACATCGGCCACCGGCACCACCACATCGGACAGCGGTTTGCTCTCCACCAGCACGTCGTAGATCGACGGCACTTCGGCGTGATGGTCGATGCCGAGCGCGGTGGATGCGTTGCCCTGCGGGTCGAGGTCGATGACCAGGACACGGGCGCCGTGCAGCGCCAGCGAGGCCGCCAGGTTCACCGTGGTCGTGGTCTTTCCGACCCCGCCCTTCTGGTTGGCGACCACCATGACGCGGGTCTGCGCCGGTCGCGGCAGCCCCTCGCCCGTGCGGTTCATCGCCTCGACGGCCATCTGGGCAGCGCGGCCGATCGGGGTGTCATCCATAGGAGGCAATGTTTCACGTGAAACATCGCTCCCGAAGCCGGGGGGCGTGGAAAGTGATCCCCCGGCTGATTCAGCAGTGCGGGGGCCGGGGACCGGGTCGGCCATCGGCCCCGCGATGTTGGCGTCGGACCGCAATGACTCACTCTCCTCGACGTCAGGCTCGCGATAGGAAGAGCCTGCCATGCCTGAGGGGTGCTGAACCAGCGAGCCCCGGCCGCCTGTGGACAAATCCCGGTTATCCACAGCCGAATTGGTCTTGGTCGGTTTGTTGGCGCGCGCCTCGGCCGCGGCTCGACCGCGGCTGAGGACTCCTGGAAGCAGTGAGCGACGTTTCACGTGAAACACGATGCGCCGCACCGCGCCAGTATTGCGGCAGACACTCCGAATTGTGCCGCTTTGGCCGTTTCAGTCGGCGCATTCGGCCCGCGTCGGCTGTCCTGCTCAGCATCGGGCGGACAGGCGGACAGGCGGGGAGCGGATGGTCCGCGCCGCGGAGCCCCGCCCGGCTTCAGCGGCGGCGGCGTCCTGCGCTGCCTCCGGTACGCGGCGCCCGACTGGCCCGCGCGGCCTTGGCCCGGCGCGTGGCCGCCCGTACGCCACCCGGGCTCTCGCCCACCAGAACACGCACCACGGTGGACTGCGGGTCCACGACGCCCTCGCCCACCTGGACCACCGAGGCACCCACCGCACCGAGCTTGCCGAGCGCCGCCCGCGCCGCCTTCAGCTCCTCCTCGGCGGTGTCGCCCTTGAGCACCGCCATCTCCCCGTGCGGCCTCAGCAGCGGCAGCCCCCACCCGGCGAGCCGCTCCAGCGGGGCCACCGCCCGCGCGGTCACCACGTCCACCGGCGGCAGCTTGCCGACCATCTCCTCGGCCCGGCCGCGGACCACCGTGACGTTCTCCAGCCCGAGCAGCCGTGCCGCCTCCTCCAGGAAGGTGGTGCGGCGCAGCAGCGGCTCCAGCAGCGTGATGTCCAGGTCGGGGCGGGCCAGCGCCAGCGGAATGCCGGGGAGGCCGGCACCGGAGCCGACGTCGCACACCGACACGCCCTGCTCGATCACCTCGGAGAGCACCGCGCAGTTCAGCAGGTGCCGCTCCCAGAGCCGCGGCACCTCACGCGGACCGATGAGGCCACGGTGCACCCCGGCGTCCGCCAGCAGCTCGGCATAGCGCACGGCGTCGGCGAACCGGTCGCCGAACACTGCCCCGGCCTGCTCCGGCGGCGCGGGAAGCTCCGCTGCTGCCTCCGTCACGGGACTTTCCTTTCGTCGGTTCTCGTGGTCGGTTGTCGTGTCGATCGTCACGTTCGGGTTCGTCCAGCCTGACAAGATTCGGCCCCGCCTGCGAGCAGACGGGGCCGAATGATCATGGGCGGCAGCCGGTCGTCAGACCGGCAGGACGACCACCCGGCGCTGGGGCTCCTCGCCCTCGGACTCGCTGCGCAGCCCCGCGGCGGCCACCGCGTCGTGGACGACCTTGCGCTCGAAGGGGGTCATCGGGTCGAGCTTGACCGGCTCACCGGTCTCCTTCGCCTCGGCGGCAGCCTCCGCGCCCAGCCGCGCCAGCTCGGCGCGCTTGCGGGCCCGGAAGCCCGCGATGTCCAGCATCAGGCGGCTGCGCTCGCCGGTCTCGCGGTGCACCGCGAGCCGGGTGAGCTCCTGGAGCGCCTCCAGCACCTCGCCGTCCCGCCCGACGAGCTTGGTCAGCTCGCGGGCGGAGCCGTCGCCGATGATCGACACCGAAGCCCGCTCGCCCTCGACATCCATGTCGATGTCACCGTCGAGGTCGGCGATGTCCAGCAGCCCCTCCAGGTAGTCCGCCGCGATCTCGCCCTCCTGCTCGAGGCGGGTCAGCGTCGCGGACGAGCCGCTGTCGGTTGCCGTGCCGGTGTTGACGTCGCTCACGCCTGGACTCTCCTCTTACTTCTTCTTCGACGTGGTCGGCTTGGCCTTGGCTCCGGGCTGCTTGCCCGTGGAGCCGCCCTTCTGACCGCCGCCCTTCTGACCGCCGGCCTTGGGGGCTCCGGCACGGGGCGCACCGGCGCGCGGCGCACCCGCCCGCGGGGCTCCGCCGTTGCCGGACTTGGGCTTGCTGCCGCCGCCGGAGGCCTGGGAGGACCCGGAGCCGGCGGAGTCGGCGGTGTCGCCGTCGACAGTCTTGGCGCTGCCGCCCGCGTCCTGGTCCTGGCCGCCGGAGCCGCCCGCACGAGGGGCGCCGGGGCCCGTACCGCCACCGGTGGCACCGGTGTGCCGCTTGGCCTTGGTCTGCCGCTTGGGCTGGGTGCGGTTCGCCCGCGCGACCTCGACGGCCTCCTTGGCGGCGACCTCCTCCGGCGGCTCCACGAGCTTGCCCTTGGCACGCAGCCGCTCCTGGCGCTGCTTGAAGGCCAGGCTGCCCGGGGTGGGGTTGCGGTAGATCACGAACATCTGCTGGCCCATGGTCCACACGTTGGTGGTCAGCCAGTAGATGAGGACACCGACGGGGAAGTTGATACCCATCACGGCGAAGATGAGCGGGAAGACGTACATCAGCATCTTCTGCTGCTGCATGAACGGCGTCTTGACCGTCATGTCGACGTTCTTCGTCATCAGCTGGCGCTGGGTGAAGAACTGCGAGGCCGACATCATCACGATCATGATGATGGTGACGACGCGCACATCGGCGAGCGTCGCGCCGAGGCCCTCGATCTTGGAGGAGCTGTCCAGGAACTTCGCGGCCAGCGGGGCACCGAAGATGTGGGCGTTCTGCGCGCTGCTGACGAGGTTGTGGTGGATCACACCGACCTCGTTGCCCTTCGCGATGTTGCTCAGCACGTGGTAGAGCGCGAAGAAGAACGGCGACTGCGCCAGAATCGGCAGGCACGAGGAGAGCGGGTTGGTGCCCGTCTCCTTGTACAGCTTCATCATCTCTTCGGACTGCTTCTGGCGGTCGTTCTTGTACCGCTCCTGGATCGCCTTCATCTTCGGCTGGAGCGCCTGCATGTTCCGCGTCGACTTGATCTGCTTCACGAAGAGCGGGATCAGGCAGATGCGGATCAGGACCACCAGCGAGACGATGGACAGACCCCACGCCCAGCCGCTGTCCTTGTCGAAGATCAGGCTGTAGAACGAGTGGAACTGGACGATGATCCACGACACTGCGTCGTATAGGGGGTTCAGGATCCCCACGGTCAGGCTCCTTGGGCGTGAGAGGGTCCGGTGGGCTCGGGCGTGACGGGCCCGTCGGAGCCGCCCCGCAGTGCGCGGCGCAGCAGTTGGTGCCATGGCGGCCGCTTACGCGGCGGTACATGATCCACACCGCCGGGCGACCAGGGGTTGCACCGGAGGATGCGCCACGCGGTCAGGGCGGTGCCCTTGATCGCACCATGCCGATCGATCGCGGTGTACCCGTAGTGCGAGCACGACGGGTAGTACCGGCACACCGGGCCGAGCAGCGGACTGATCGTCCACTGGTACAGCTTGATCAGTGCCAGCAGCGGGTATTTCATCGAGCCACCCTCCCCTCGGCGTCGCCATGGGTGTCACGGCCCAGCAGCCGCTTCAGTGCGGCGTCCAGGTCGAGGGCCAGCTGTGCATGGTCCGCGTTCCCGGCGTCGGGAAGCGCGCGTACCACTACCAGGCTACCGGGGGGAAGCAGAGACAGACGTTCCCGTACGAGATGCCGGAGCTTGCGTTTGACCCGATTCCGCTGTACGGCATCGCCGACCGCCTTGCTTACGACGAAACCCGCACGTGCCGGGGGAGTGCTCTCCCCAGGCACATGCGGGTGGGTGGCGTCGCGACGCAGATGGACGACCAGCAGCGGGCGGCCCGCCCGGCGTCCACGGCGTACGGCCGCAGCGAAATCCTGGCGCCGCCTCAGCCGATTCTCGGTGGGCAGCACGACATCAGGCCTGAGGCAATCAGGCGGACAGGCGCGCGCGGCCCTTGGCACGGCGGGTCGCGAGGATGGCGCGACCGGCACGGGTACGCATCCGCAGGCGGAAGCCGTGGGTCTTGGCACGACGACGGTTGTTCGGCTGGAAAGTGCGCTTGCTCACTCAGGGGCTCCAGGAGAGTCTCGGATCCGGCGGGGCGTCGCCTGGCTGTCACCGTGCGCCCACGAAAAGCTCGCGGACCAAACGGGTCACCGCTTGACGACCGCCCGGCAGTACGAATACACCGGAGGATCCTCGCCTATCGGTAGGCAGGCGGCAGCAGCCATCGACAACTCGACCTCGATACGGTACGTGCGGCTAGGCCATCCGGTCAAACCCGGCGGTGCGCGCCCGCCATTTGTACACACCCTGTGGACAACGACTTGAACCGCGCACGCCGCGCTGATTACCGTGGCTGAACTCCGTACTCTTCCCGCCCCTGTCGCGATCCACACGTCCGCGGGAGTCCACGCACCCCCAGTTAGTTCAGCAACCCGAGAGAGCGTGCCCTGTGGCTGACGTAAGCGCCGATCTTGCCGCAGTGTGGCCCCGGGTCCTGCAGAAGCTGCTGGTGAGCGGGGAGGACCTGAAGCCGGTGCACGCCGAGTGGCTGCGCCGTATCCAGCCGCTTGCGCTGGTGGCCGGCACCGCGGTGCTGTCGGCGCCGAACGAGTACGCCAAGAAGATCCTGGAGGGGCAGCAGCTCAAGCAGCTCATCACGGACGTGCTCAGTCATGAGTTCGGTCACACCGTGGGGATCGCCATCGCCGTCGCGTCCGGCGGCGAGCAGGAGCAGCCCGCCCCGCCGCCCGCGCCCTCCCCCGAGCGGCAGCGTCCGCCCGAGGACCCGTACGACGACGTCCCCCGCCCGCGGCACTCCTACCAGGACCCGCCCGGCGGCAGCGACGACTGGACGCCGCGCACCCCCGCGGGCGAGAGCTGGCAGCAGCCGGGGCTCGGCACCTGGGGCACCTCCGGCGGCGGCTTCCCGGACCGCAGGCCCGACGACTACTCCGGCCACCGCGACCCGCGCCCCGACCCCTCCGGGCCCTACCGCCCCGAGCGCTCCGACGGCTACCCCTCCGTTCCGCACCAGGCGCTGCCCCCGGACCGGGGCCCGTACCCCCCCGCGACCGGCGGCGGCTACCCACCACAGCAGCACCCCGCCTCCGATTCCCGCGGCGACCGCCCCGGGCCCGGCCCGGCGGGCGGCCACGGCGGCGGTCCGGGCGGACCCGGCCACGGGCCCGGTCACGGCGGCGGCCACAGCGGCGGTCCCGGGTCGGGCGGTGCGAGCGGCGGGGCGGTGGAGCCGACCGCGCGGCTGAACCCGAAGTACCTCTTCGACACCTTCGTCATCGGCGCCTCCAACCGCTTCGCGCACGCCGCCGCCGTCGCGGTGGCCGAGGCGCCGGCCAAGGCGTACAACCCGCTCTTCATCTACGGCGAGTCGGGTCTGGGCAAGACGCACCTGCTGCACGCGATCGGACACTACGCGCGGAGCCTCTACCCGGGCACCCGGGTCAGGTACGTCAGCTCGGAGGAGTTCACCAACGAGTTCATCAACTCCATCCGGGACGGCAAGGCGGACGCGTTCCGCAAGAGATACCGGGACATGGACATCCTGCTCGTCGACGACATCCAGTTCCTGGCGCAGAAGGAGTCGACGCAGGAGGAGTTCTTCCACACCTTCAACACGCTGCACAACGCGAACAAGCAGATCGTGCTGTCCTCGGACCGGCCGCCCAAGCAGCTGGTCACCCTGGAGGACCGGCTGCGCAACCGCTTCGAATGGGGCCTGATCACCGACGTCCAGCCGCCCGAGCTGGAGACGCGGATCGCGATCCTGCGCAAGAAGGCGGTGCAGGAGCAGCTGAACGCGCCGCCGGAGGTGCTGGAGTTCATCGCCTCGCGGATCTCCCGCAACATCCGCGAGCTGGAGGGCGCGCTGATCCGCGTCACGGCCTTCGCGAGCCTCAACCGGCAGCCGGTGGACCTCCAGCTCACCGAGATCGTGCTCAAGGACCTGATCCCGGGCGGCGAGGACTCGGTGCCGGAAATCAGCGGCAACGCGATCATGGCGGAGACGGCGGCCTACTTCGGGCTCGCGGTGGACGACCTGTCCGGCTCCTCCCGCAGCCGGGTGCTGGTCACCGCGCGGCAGATCGCGATGTACCTGTGCCGGGAGCTGACGGACCTGTCGCTGCCGAAGATCGGCGCGCTGTTCGGCGGCCGCGACCACACCACGGTGATGCACGCCGACCGCAAGATCCGCTCGCTGATGGCCGAGCGGCGGTCGATCTACAACCAGGTGACCGAGCTCACCAACCGCATCAAGAGCTGAGCCGCGGGCGCACGTCCCGCCCCGCACGTTCGTCCCGCCGCGCGCGTTCCGCGCCCTCGCACGCCCCGCGCCCTGTTCGAATCCCCGACGCCGCGGTCCTGTTGTCCACAGGATCGCGGCGTTTTTGTCGTCCACACCCTGGGGACACCGGAGTTGTCCCGATACCCTCCACAGGTCCGGCCGCCGCGCGGCCGTCCGGGCAGCTCAGCCGGTTGGGGAAATGTGGGTAACCGTCGTCCACAGACTGTGGACAGCGCGGTCGTCCACAGCACCCGCCGACCGGTTGTCCACCGCTCGCCCACAGGATGCGGTCGGTTGTGCACAGCGGAAGGCCACTTCTCCACATCTCTGTCCACTGTTCGGCAACGAAATCCGGTCTGTCCCACGGAAGAGTGAAAGCCGTCACACCAACGTGGTGGGTTGGCCTGGGGAGAACCTGGGTATTCCTGGGGATGGAGCTGGGGACAACCCCCATCGGCCTGTGCACGAGGTGTGCACAACTTTCCGCCGTCCACAGCGGGCCCCGGTTGCCCACAGGCTCCACCCACAGGCTCTGGGGATAAAAAACACGGGCTGACCTGCGCAGGAACCGGTTATCCACGGTATCCACACCCCCTACTACTACGACTACACGTAGAGAGCGGGGAAAGCGTTTCGAAGCCGGTCCTGTGCACAACTCGCCGGTCGTCGTCCGCCCGCCCGTGTCGCCGCTTGACGGCAAGCAGCAACGAGTGACAGTCCCCTGCGGCAGACTGTTCCCCGACAGTCGGCAACAAGCAGGAGGCGGTTCCGGTGAAGATCCGGGTGGAGCGCGACGTACTCGCCGAGGCAGTGGCTTGGGCAGCCCGCAGCCTCCCGGCCCGTCCCCCGGTGCCGGTCCTCGCGGGCCTGCTGCTCAAGGCCGAGGACGGGCAGCTGAGCCTGTCCGGCTTCGACTACGAGGTCTCGGCCCGGGTCGCCGTCGAGGCCGAGGTGGACGAGGAGGGCACCGTCCTGGTGTCCGGCCGGCTGCTCGCCGACATCTCCCGGGCGCTGCCCAACCGCCCGGTGGAGATCTCGACCGACGGCGTCCGCGTCACCGTGGTCTGCGGTAGCTCGCGCTTCACGCTGCACACACTGCCTGTGGAGGAATACCCGGCGCTGCCCGCCATGCCGACGGCGTCCGGCACCGTGCCCGGTGAGGTCTTCGCCGCCGCCGCCAGCCAGGTCGCCATCGCCGCCGGGCGCGACGACACGCTGCCGGTGCTGACCGGTGTCCGGATCGAGATCGAGGGCGACACGGTGACGCTGGCCGCCACCGACCGCTACCGCTTCGCCGTCCGCGAGTTCCTGTGGAAGCCGGAGCAGGCCGACATCTCCGCCGTCGCCCTGGTGCCCGCCAAGACGCTGCAGGACATCGCCAAGTCGCTCACCAGCGGCGACACCGTCTCGATCGCGCTGGCCGGCTCCGGAGCCGGGGAGGGCCTGATCGGCTTCGAGGGCGCCGGCCGCCGGACGACGACCCGGCTGCTGGAGGGCGACCTGCCGAAGTACCGCACGCTCTTCCCCACGGAGTTCGCCTCCGTCGCGGTGATCGAGACGGCGCCCTTCGTCGAGGCCGTCAAGCGCGTGGCCCTGGTCGCCGAGCGCAACACCCCGGTGCGGCTGAGCTTCGAGCAGGGCGTGCTGACCCTGGAGGCCGGTTCCAGCGAGGATGCACAGGCTGTGGAAAGGGTCGACGCCAAGCTGGAGGGCGACGACATCTCGATCGCCTTCAACCCGACCTTCCTGCTCGACGGCCTGAGCGCCATCGACTCCCCGGCCGCCCAGCTGTCCTTCACCACGTCCACCAAGCCCGCGCTGCTCAGCGGCCGCCCGGCGGTCGACGCCGAGGCGGACGAGGCGTACAAGTACCTGATCATGCCGGTGCGGCTGTCCGGCTGAGCCCGCCCGCAGGGGGCATACGGACCGACGTAGGCTCGTCCTCAGGTCAGGTTCAGCGTCAGACGGCCGCGGACGGCGCCGGTGCGCGTTCCGGGGGTCCGCGAGGCTTCGAAACGAAGGAAGTGTGATGGAGCTCGGTCTCATCGGTCTCGGCAAGATGGGCGGCAACATGCGCGAGCGCATCCGCCGCGCAGGGCACACCGTCATCGGCTACGACCGCAACCCCGATCTCGCCGATGTCCACAGCCTCAAGGAGCTTGTGGACAGTCTGCAGGCGCCGCGCGTGGTGTGGGTCATGGTGCCGGCCGGCGCCGCGACCCAGGCGACCATCGACGAGCTGGGCGAGCTGCTCTCCCCCGGCGACCTGGTCGTCGACGGCGGCAACTCGCGCTGGACGGACGACGAGAAGCACGCCGAGCAGCTGGCCGCCAAGGGCATCGGCTTCGTCGACTGCGGCGTCTCCGGCGGCGTCTGGGGCCTGGCGAACGGCTATGCGCTGATGTACGGCGGCAAGGCCGAGGACATCGCCAAGGCGCAGCCGATCTTCGACGCGCTCAAGCCCGAAGGCGACAGCGGCGCGGTGCACGCCGGCAAGGTCGGCGCGGGGCATTTCGCCAAGATGGTCCACAACGGCATCGAGTACGCGATGATGCAGGCCTACGCCGAGGGCTGGGAGCTGCTGGAGGCCGTGGACTCGGTCACCGACGTCCGCGAGGTCTTCCGCTCCTGGAAGTCCGGTACGGTCATCCGCTCGTGGCTGCTCGACCTGGCCGTGGACGCCCTCGACAAGGACGAGCACCTGAAGAAGCTGCGCGGTCACGCCGACGACTCCGGTGAGGGACGCTGGACGGTGGAGGCCGCGATCGACAACGCGGTGCCGCTGCCGGCGATCACCGCCTCGCTCTTCGCGCGGTTCGCCTCCCGCCAGGAGGACTCGCCGCAGATGAAGATGATCGCCGCGCTCCGCAACGAGTTCGGCGGCCACGCGGTCACCGCCGCGGAGTAAGCCGCAGGTGCGGGCCGTCCGGCGGCCCGCACCGCACAGCACAGCAAGGAGGTCGGCGCGGCCGCGCGCCAAGCACGCGATGCACGTAGCGCACCTGTCGCTCGCCGACTTCCGCTCCTACGCCCGCGCCGAGGTCCCTCTCGACCCGGGCGTCACGGCGTTCGTGGGCCCCAACGGGCAGGGCAAGACCAACCTGGTCGAGGCGGTCGGCTACCTCGCGACGCTGGGCAGCCACCGGGTCGCCGCCGACGCCCCGCTGGTGCGCATCGGCGCCGAGCGCGCGGTGGTGCGCGCCCAGGTCGTGCAGGGCGGCGGACCCGGCCCGCACGGCGGCGACGCGGCCGAGCGCCGCCAGCTGCTCGAACTGGAGATCAACCCCGGCCGCGCCAACCGCGCCCGGATCAACCGCTCCTCCCAGGTCCGCCCGCGCGACCTGCTGGGCATCGTGCGCAGCGTGCTCTTCGCGCCCGAGGACCTGGCGCTGGTCAAGGGCGATCCGGGGGAGCGGCGGCGCTTCCTGGACGAGCTGATCACCGCACGGGCGCCGCGCCTGGCGGGGGTGCGCAGCGACTTCGACCGGGTGCTCAAGCAGCGCAACACGCTGCTGAAGACCGCCGCGCTGGCCCGACGGCACGGCGGCAAGGGCCCGGGGGGACCTCCCGCGACGAAGTCTGCGGGGGACCTGTCCACCCTCGACGTGTGGGACCAGCATCTCGCGGGCGCGGGCGCGGAGCTGCTGGCGCACCGGCTGGACCTGGTCGCGGCCCTCCAGCCGCTGGTGGACAAGGCGTACGAGCAGCTCGCGCCGGGCGGCGGGCCGGTGGGCCTGGACTACCGCGGTTCGATCGGCGACGAGGCGATGGCCGGCGCGAGCGGCCGCGAAGAGCTGCGCGAGCGGCTGCTGGAGGCGCTGACGCAGGCCCGGCGGCAGGAGATCGAGCGCGGTGTGACGCTGGTCGGCCCGCACCGCGACGACCTGCTGCTCAAGCTCGGCCCGATGCCCGCGAAGGGGTACGCGAGCCACGGCGAGTCCTGGTCGTACGCGCTGGCGCTGCGGCTGGCCTCCTACGAGCTGCTGTGCGCGGACGGCGACGAGCCGGTGCTGGTCCTCGACGACGTCTTCGCCGAGCTGGACGCCCGGCGCCGGGAGCGGCTCGCGGATCTCGTCGCGGGCGGCGAGCAGGTGCTGGTCACCGCGGCGGTGGACGACGACGTGCCCGGGGCGCTGCGCGGCGCGCGCTTCGCGGTGGAGAACGGGACGGTGGTGCGGCAGTGAGCGACGCCACTCCCGGCCTGCCCGGCACCCCGGGCACACCGGGTCCGTCCGGCACCCCGGAGGCCTCCCCCGCCGTGCCCGGCCAGCAGCCCTCGGGTGTGGATCTGGCGCGGGTCGCGCTGCGTGCGGCGAAGGAGCAGGCCAGGGCCAGGGGCGCGGCGGCCGTGCAGAAGAAGCAGGCCAGGCGGGGCGGCCTGCGCAGCGGCGCGCACGCCGACGGGCGCGACCCGCTGCCGCTGGGCGCGGCGATCAACCGGCTGATCACCGAGCGCGGCTGGGAGGCGCCGGCCGCGGTCGGCGGGGTGATGGGCCGCTGGCCGCAGCTCGTCGGCCCCGACGTGGCGCAGCACTGCGCGCCCGAGCGTTACGACGAGGAGGCGCGCGTCCTCACCGTGGTGTGCGACTCCACGGCCTGGGCGACGCAGCTGCGGCTGCTGGCCCCGATGCTGGTGGCCCGGCTCAACACCGACCTCGGGCACGGCACGGTCAAGCTGCTGAAGGTCCAGGGCCCGGCGGGCCCCCCGCGCGGTTACAACGGGCGGCTGCGCGCGCCGGGCAGCCGCGGCCCGGGTGACACGTACGGCTGAGCCGGTTCCTCGCGTGCCGGACGCCGTACGGGGAGCGCCCGACTCGCGCCCCCGTACCACCGCCGTACGCCCGTACGAGCCGGGCGGCGCCGCGGACCTTTCACGTACCGCGATGAAAGCGCAGGTCAGAGGGCTGTGTCGGACCTGCGTGCGAGCCTGGTGACAGGGCCGCGGGGATGCCGGGGGGAGAGCCTGCTGTGCGTAGCCGGGCCCTGACAGCCGGAAGCCCTGGACGCCCGCGTGAGCGGTTTTGGGGCCTGGTCCGCGTGGAGGGAGTCTCACGGCAGCGGTTTTGGGCGGCACATGGGAAGCGAGGTACCGGCAAAGCCCCATGAGGGTCGGCGCTACCGGTAGACTGGCTCCAACACCGCCCTCCCCTGGCCAAGCGGCAGGGGTACCCCAGCGGAACATGTCGAAGACGCAGCCGATCCCGCGCGTCGGGACCCGGCTCGTGCTGTGCCAGAAAGGGCGCTTCGTGGCCGATTCCGGCAACCCCAACGAGAATTCCAGCAAGTCCTACGACGCCAGCGCGATCACCGTGCTCGAAGGCCTGGACGCGGTGCGCAAGCGTCCTGGCATGTACATCGGGTCCACCGGCGAGCGCGGCCTGCACCACCTCGTGCAGGAGGTGGTGGACAACTCGGTCGACGAGGCGATGGCCGGGCACGCGGACACCATCGACGTCACGATCCTCGCCGACGGCGGGGTGCGCGTGGTGGACAACGGACGCGGTATCCCGGTCGGCATGGTCGCCTCCGAGGGCAAGCCGGCCGTCGAGGTCGTGCTGACCGTGCTGCACGCGGGCGGCAAGTTCGGCGGCGGCGGCTACGCGGTCTCCGGCGGTCTGCACGGCGTCGGCGTCTCCGTGGTCAACGCGCTGTCGACGCGCGTCGCGGTCGAGGTGCGCACGGACGGCTACCGCTGGACGCAGGACTACAAGCTCGGGGTGCCGACGGCGCCGCTGGCACGCAACGAGGCCGTCGAGGAGACGGGCACGTCGGTGACCTTCTGGGCCGACGGCGACATCTTCGAGACCACCGACTACTCCTTCGAGACGCTCTCGCGCCGCTTCCAGGAGATGGCCTTCCTCAACAAGGGCCTGCGCATCTCGCTGACCGACGAGCGCGCCGACCACGTGGACGAGGAGGGCAAGCCGCTCAGCGTCACGTACTTCTACGAGGGCGGCCTCGTCGACTACGTGACGTATCTCAACTCGCGCAAGGGCGAGCTGATCCACCCCACCGTCATCGACATCGAGGCGGAGGACAAGGAGCGGCTGCTGTCCGTCGAGGTGGCGATGCAGTGGAACAGCCAGTACAGCGAGGGCGTCTACAGCTTCGCCAACACCATCCACACGCATGAGGGCGGCACCCACGAGGAGGGCTTCCGCGCGGCGCTGACCAGCCTGGTCAACAAGTACGCGCGGGAGAAGAAGCTGCTGCGCGAGAAGGACGACAACCTCAACGGCGAGGACATCCGCGAGGGTCTGACCGCGATCATCTCGGTCAAGCTCGGCGAGCCGCAGTTCGAGGGCCAGACGAAGACCAAGCTGGGCAACACCGAGGCGAAGACCTTCGTGCAGAAGGTCGTCCACGAGCACCTCAGCGACTGGCTGGACCGCAACCCGGTGGAGGCCGCGGACATCGTCCGCAAGGCCATCCAGGCGGCGACGGCCCGGGTGGCGGCCCGCAAGGCGCGCGACCTGACCCGCCGCAAGGGCCTGCTGGAGTCCGCGTCGCTGCCCGGCAAGCTGAGCGACTGCCAGTCCAACGACCCGACGAAGTGCGAGATCTTCATCGTCGAGGGCGACTCGGCCGGTGGCTCCGCGAAGTCCGGCCGCAACCCGCAGTACCAGGCGATCCTGCCGATCCGCGGCAAGATCCTCAACGTCGAGAAGGCCAGGATCGACAAGATCCTGCAGAACCAGGAGATCCAGGCGCTGATCTCCGCCTTCGGCACGGGCGTGCACGAGGACTTCGACATCGCCAAGCTGCGGTATCACAAGATCATCCTGATGGCGGACGCCGACGTCGACGGCCAGCACATCAACACGCTGCTGCTGACCTTCCTCTTCCGCTTCATGCGCCCGCTGGTGGAGGCCGGACACGTCTACCTGTCCCGTCCGCCGCTGTACAAGATCAAGTGGGGCCGGGACGACTTCGAGTACGCCTACTCCGACCGCGAGCGCGACGCGCTGGTGGTTTTGGGCAAGCAGAACGGCAAGCGCGTCCGTGAGGACTCGATCCAGCGCTTCAAGGGTCTGGGCGAGATGAACGCGGAGGAGCTGCGCGTCACCACGATGGACATCGACCACCGTGTGCTCGGCCAGGTCACGCTGGACGACGCGGCGCAGGCCGACGACCTGTTCTCGGTCCTGATGGGCGAGGACGTGGAGGCCCGCCGCTCCTTCATCCAGCGCAACGCCAAGGACGTCCGGTTCCTGGACATCTGAGTCGGCCCCCCTCATTGGCCGTGTGAAAGGACTATCTGACAGCGATGGCCGACGACCAGACCCCCCCGAACATGCCCCCCGTGCCCGACGTCCCCGACTCCGAGCGGGAACTGCGCAACGAGGCCGGCGGCCTGCGCGTCGAGCCCGTCGGGCTCGAGACCGAGATGCAGCGCAGCTATCTCGACTACGCGATGTCCGTCATCGTCTCGCGTGCGCTGCCGGACGTGCGGGACGGCCTCAAGCCGGTGCACCGCCGGGTGCTGTACGCGATGTACGACGGCGGCTACCGGCCGGAGAAGGGCTTCTACAAGTGCGCCCGCGTCGTCGGCGACGTCATGGGCACCTACCACCCGCACGGCGACTCCTCGATCTACGACGCGCTGGTCCGCCTCGCGCAGCCGTGGTCGATGCGGATGCCGCTCGTCGACTCCAACGGCAACTTCGGCTCGCCCGGCAACGACCCGGCCGCCGCCATGCGGTACACCGAGTGCCGCATGATGCCGCTGTCGATGGAGATGGTCCGGGACATCGACGAGGAGACCGTCGACCTCCAGGACAACTACGACGGCCGCAACCAGGAGCCGACGGTCCTGCCGTCCCGCTTCCCGAACCTGCTGATCAACGGCTCGGCCGGCATCGCGGTCGGTATGGCCACCAACATCCCGCCGCACAACCTGCGCGAGGTCGCCGACGGCGCCCAGTGGTGCCTGGCCAACCCGGACGCGGGTCCGGAGGAGCTGCTGGAAGCGCTCATGGAGCGCATCAAGGGCCCCGACTTCCCGACCGGCGCGCTCGTCGTCGGCCGCAAGGGCATCGAGGACGCGTACCGCACCGGCCGCGGCTCGATCACCATGCGGGCGGTCGTCGAGGTCGAGGAGATCCAGAACCGGCAGTGCCTGGTCGTCACCGAGCTGCCGTACCAGGTCAACCCCGACAACCTGGCGCAGAAGATCGCCGACCTCGTCAAGGACGGCCGGATCGGCGGCATCGCCGACGTCCGCGACGAGACGTCGTCGCGCACCGGCCAGCGGCTGGTCATCGTCCTGAAGCGGGACGCGGTCGCCAAGGTCGTGCTGAACAACCTCTACAAGCACACCGACCTGCAGACCAACTTCGGCGCCAACATGCTGGCCCTGGTCGACGGGGTGCCGCGCACGCTGTCGCTGGACGCCTTCATCCGGCACTGGGTCACCCACCAGGTCGAGGTCATCGTCCGGCGCACCCGCTTCCGGCTGCGCAAGGCCGAGGAGCGCGCCCACATCCTGCGCGGCCTGCTCAAGGCGCTGGACGCGATCGACGAGGTCATCGCGCTCATCCGGCGCAGCGACACGGTCGAGGTCGCACGCGAGGGCCTGATGGGCCTGCTCGACATCGACGACATCCAGGCCAACGCGATCCTGGAGATGCAGCTGCGGCGGCTGGCCGCGCTGGAGCGGCAGAAGATCATCGCCGAGCACGACGAGCTCCAGGCGAAGATCAACGAGTACAACGCGATCCTCGCCTCGCCGCAGAAGCAGCGGCAGATCATCAGCGAGGAGCTGCAGGCCATCGTCGACAAGTACGGCGACGACCGGCGCAGCAAGCTCGTGCCCTTCGACGGTGACATGTCCATCGAGGACCTGATCGCCGAGGAGGACATCGTCGTCACGATCACCCGCGGCGGCTACGTCAAGCGCACCAAGACCGAGGACTACCGCTCGCAGAAGCGCGGCGGCAAGGGCGTGCGCGGCACGAAGCTCAAGCAGGACGACATCGTCGACCACTTCTTCGTCACCACCACGCACCAGTGGCTGCTGTTCTTCACCAACAAGGGCCGGGTCTACCGCGCCAAGGCCTACGAGCTGCCGGACGCCGGGCGGGACGCGCGCGGCCAGCACGTCGCCAACCTACTGGCCTTCCAGCCCGACGAGCGGATCGCGCAGATCCTGGCCATCAAGGACTACGAGGCCGCGCCGTACCTGGTGCTCGCCACCAAGTCCGGCCTGGTGAAGAAGACCGCGCTCAAGGACTACGACTCCCCGCGGGCCGGCGGTGTCATCGCGATCAACCTGCGCGAGGCCGCCGACGGGGCCGAGGGCGCCGAGGGCGGCACCCCCGACGAGCTGATCGGCGCCGAACTGGTCTCGGCGGAGGACGACCTGCTGCTGGTCAGCCGGAAGGCCCAGTGCATCCGGTTCACCGCGTCGGACGATGCGCTGCGGCCGATGGGCCGGGCGACGTCCGGGGTCAAGGGCATGAGCTTCCGCGAGGGCGACGAGCTGCTGTCCATGAACGTGGTGCGGGCCGGGACGTACGTCTTCACCGCCACCGACGGCGGCTACGCCAAGCGCACCTCGGTCGACGAGTACCGGGTGCAGGGCCGCGGCGGCCTGGGCATCAAGGCCGCCAAGATCGTCGAGGACCGGGGCTCGCTGGTCGGCGCGCTCGTCGTCGAGGCCGGTGACCAGATCCTCGCCATCACGCTGAGCGGCGGGGTCATCCGGACGCGGGTCGACGAGGTCCGTGAAACCGGCCGTGACACCATGGGCGTCCAACTGATCAACCTCGGGAAACGCGACGCCGTGGTCGGTATCGCGCGTAACGCCGAAGCGGAGGATGATCCGGATGCGACCGGTCCCGCCGTTATGGGCGAGGATGGGTCCGGACACGGAATCGAACATGTCGTGGCCGGCACCGGACAGGACGCCGGACAGGACGTTACGGCCGAGGGCGAAGCGCCCGCGGCCGGTGAGCCGGAGGAGTAAGCCGTGAGTGGAGCCACGGGCGCCGCAGGCGGGTCCGGGACGACCGGAGGTGCCCGTGGCTCGGCTGGCGGCCCTGACCAGGGGGGATACTCAGTGACGGGCACGCGTCAGCAGCCGGCCCAACCGCACCAGCCGCCGCAGGCCTACGCGCCTCCGCCGCCGGGTGCGCCGCCCGCCCCGCCGGGTACGCCCGGAGCGCCGGGCGGTCACAGCGGGCGGGGCGCGCAGGGCCGCTCCGGGGGGCGCGGCTCGGCATCCTCCGCCGGGGTGCGCCGCCCGCGCCCCGCGGCCCGTACGGTGCCGCGCACGCGCAAGGCGCGGCTGCGGATCGCCAAGGCCGACCCGTGGTCGGTGATGAAGGTCAGCTTCCTGCTGTCCATCGCGCTGGGCATCTGCACGATCGTGGCCGTCGCGGTGCTGTGGATGGTGCTCGACGCGATCGGCGTCTTCAGCACCGTCGGCTCGACCATCTCCGACGCCACCACGTCCGAGCAGGGCGGCAAGGGCGGCTTCGACCTGGTGTCCTTCCTGTCGCTGTCCCGCGTGATGCTCTTCACCACGGTGATCGCGGTCATCGACGTCGTGCTGGCCACCGCGCTGGCCACGCTGGGCTCCTTCATCTACAACCTGTCCGCGGGCTTCGTGGGCGGTGTGGAGCTGACGCTCGCCGAGGACGAGTAGCACCGGGCGATACCGATTTTGGGACATGGCCAGGCGTGCGCTAATCTTTCGTTGCAGCGCGGGGCTATAGCTCAGACGGTTAGAGCGCTTCCCTGATAAGGAAGAGGCCCCAGGTTCAAGTCCTGGTAGCCCCACCGACGCGCGAAGGCCACGTACTCGATCGAGTACGTGGCCTTCGGCGTTTGTGCGCAGGTCGGCGCGCTGGGAGCGAGAGGAAGCGGCGCTTCGGGGGCGCAGGTCACCGTTCGGTATCGGCTGCTGTGTATAGTCGGGCGCGTCAGGAGCTGTTTCCACCATGCATGAAGGAGGAGGTCGGGCGATGAAGAAGTTTCTCCTGGTTGCACTGGCCGCCGTCGCCGGGCTGTTCGTCTACCGACAGATCCAGGCGGACCGCGCCGAGCAGGACCTGTGGACGGAAGCCACTGACTCGGTCCCGGCGGGTTCCGGCGCCAACGTGTGACGCCGCGGTGGGCCGCCGAGAGCCGGCACCACCGCCCCAGGTCCCGGCCGCAGTGACTGCGGCCGGGACCTTCGTTGTTGTGGGACCGTGACCGCTCCGGATCGCTCGCCGGACCCGGAGCGACGGCCCTGGCACGCCGTATGCGGAGCCGTACGACAAGGGGTGGGGCATGACAGGGCGCGGGGCGCCGCACCGCCGCATACGGGCGGCAGGGGCCGGGAAGCACGGTGCGCGGGCGTGGGCCGCGGGGCGGCGTGCCTTAGGGGCCGGGGCGGCTCAACGGCTCGGTATATATGCCGCGTCTTGCGTTTTCCGGCGCATATGCGGCGGCATACGTGCCGGGGGCCGTCGTCGTACCGGCGCCCGTGGGGGAGGCGGGCGGCGCGTGGCGGGGGCCGTCGTGACGGGGGCGCTGCTGGCGCTGGGAGCCCTCCAGGCCGGGCCCGCCCACGCGGACGGCGTGACCGGGGGAACGGGCGGTACGGCCGCCGCTCCCGCAGGCTGGCAGCCGCAGGGCGCGCAGCTCGCCGGTGCGGCCACGACCGCGGACGCCCCCGCGATGAAGCCAGGCGTCACCTACCGCGACACGATCCGGCCCGGTGAGACGCGCTACTACGGCATCGCGCTCGACGCCGTCTCCTCCGCCTATGCCTCGGCCTTCGCGCTTCCCGCGCCCGGCGCGCGGGTGGCCTTCGACGACGGCATCGAGCTGACCCTGCTCAGCGCGGACGGTGACCAGTGCGACGACGCCGACGTGCACTTCGGGGAGGACGACGGGGCACGTCCGGTGGGCACCGCGGTCTCCCGCACGATCGCGGCCGACGACCTCTGCCAGGAGGCCGACCAGTACACGCTGTCCGTGCACCGCACCAGCGAGGGCGCCTCCGACCCGGCACCCTGGCCGCTGGAGCTGCGCTGGGTCGTGGAGCCGCCGCTCAGGGCCGGCGCCCCCGCCGGGCACGTGCCCGGCAGCGACCCCGGCATCGACCCCGACAGCGCGACCCCCACCCCGCTGACCGCCGGGACCCCGCACGAGGCGGCGGGCGGCACCTCCCCGGAGACCGCGGCGGCGGTGCGGACCGGCATCTGGAAGGACACGGTCCGGCCGGGCGAGACGCGCTTCTACAAGATCCCCGTCGATTGGGGCCAGCGGGCGACCGTCTTCGCCGACTTCTCCAACGCCGAGGTCACCGACGACTCCGGCTTCACCAGCGGCGGTGTGCGGCTGGCCGTCTTCAACCCGGTGCGCGCGCTGGTCGACGACACCGACGAGTCCTACGACGGCACCCCCAGCTCGCTGCACGAGCAGCTCGCGCCCGTCTCGTACGCGAACCGCGGCGCCGACGACTCGGACGTCTCGGCGGTGCGCTTCGCGGGCTGGTACTACGTCGCCGTCACCGTGCACCCGGAGGTCGCCACCTTCGTGCGGGGCGCCGTGCCGGTGACGCTGCGGATCGAGGTCGCGGGCAGCGCGCAGGCGGCGCCCGCCTACGAGGGGGACCCGAAGGCCGCGGGGATCGGGGTCGGCGCGCACGACGTGTCCTCGGCGGACGGCACCGCTCCGTCCCGGGCCGCCGCGGACGGCGGCACCTCCACGCGGCGCCTGGTCGGCTTCGCCGCGCTCGGCGCCGGGACGGTGCTGGTGCTGGCGCTGGGCGGGTGGACGCTCGCGGCGCGGCGGCGGCCGGCCGCCGCCGACACGGTCACGCAGCAACGCCCGCCGCGGTAGCGGTGACGCCGGGCCGGACGGTCCTGCCGGGGCCTCAGCCCGTGGCCAGCGCCACGATGCCGACCGCGAAGCACAGCGCGGCGACGACCAGGACCGGGATCACCACCGCGCGCGGTGGTCCCGGCCTGCGCCGCGGGACGGTCCGGTGCGCACCCCGACGGGCCCCCGCGGTCGCGGCGCCCGCGGCGTCCGCGCGCGGCGGCAGCGGCTGCGGCGGTACGGGCGGCTGCGGGACGGCGGGCGCGGCCTCGGGAGCGGGAGCCGGGCCCGGCGGCGGTACGGCGGAAGCGGGGACGTCCGCCCTGGTGGGCGGATGCGTGACGGAGGGCCCGGCGGGGCTCGGCTGCTGCTCCGCGCCCCGCCGAGGGATCCCGGCGCTCCCGGTCCCTGCCCCCGCCGCGGACGGCCCCACCACGTACGTGCTGCCGCCGGTCGCCGTCCGCACCGGCCCGTCGGGGCCGAAGCCCTCGGGCAGCGGCCCCACCTGGTCGAAGATCTCGACCGGCTCCTCCCCCGACGGCGGCTCGGGCAGCAGCTCGACGGCACCCGCCAGCGCCTTGCGCGCCCCGAGGGCGGTGCGGAAGCGGGCCTGCGGGTCGGACTGGAGCAGGGCCACCAGGACCTGCCACAGCGGCCGCGGCACCTCCCTCGGCGCGGGCGGGGCGCCGTCGGCGAGGAAGCGGGCGTTGACGGCCTCGGCGTCCGGGCGCAGCCCGCTCAGCAGGTAGAGGGCGACCAGCCCCACCGCGTAGAGGTCGGCGGCGACGGCGGGTTCGGCGCCCTGCAACTGCTCGGGCGCGAAATACCCCGGGGTGCCGACCACGAAGTGCGCGTCGGTGAGCCGCGGTTCGCCCTGCCGCATGGCGATGCCGAAGTCCGACAGCCGCACGTGCGGGGTGCCGGTGCCGGTCGCCTCCAGCAGGATGTTGGCGGGCTTGATGTCGCGGTGGATGATCCCCTCGGTGTGGACCGCGTGCAGCCCGGCGAGCAACTGGTCGAGCAGCACGCACACGTAGTGCGGCGGCAGCGGCCCGTAGTCGCCGACCAGGTGCGACAGCGAACCGCCGCGCACCAGGTCCATGGTGAAGAGCACCTTGTCGTCGTCGGCCGCCCAGCTCGCGGGGGCCAGGACGTGCGGGTGGTCGATGCGCATGGCCTGCTCGCGGACGAAGCGCAGCAGGGCGTGGGCGTCGCGCTGCTGGAGCACCTTCGCGGCCACGTAGCGGCGCCGCCGCTGGTCCCAGGCCCGCCAGACCGCGCCGGTGCCACCGCGTCCGACCGGGTCCACGAGTTCGTAGCGACCGGCGAAGACCTCACCCATGGCGTCCCGCTCTCCCCCCGTGGCCGTCCGTCAGTCCCGGTGCGCCTCGTAGTGGGCCACGGCCTCGCTGGTCCGCCCGGCGCCGTACACACGGAGGAACTCTGCCAGGTGCGGATGGAGCGGCGCGAGAGAGCGGGCGGCCTGCTCCACCTCCGCTGCCGAGGCCACCGAGCGCAGCACCTCTTGGATGCCGCGCACCACCTCGCGGGGGGCGGCGGCCGGACCCCTGGCGGCGAGGGCGGAGTGTGTCGTGCTCAGTACGGAGGCGGTGGCCGCGTCACGGATCTCGTCCATCCGGGCCGCCGCCTCCACCGCGTCCGTCCGGCCCTCGGTGACCTGCACGGCCAGCTCCTGGAGCGCCTGCAGCCGCTGTACCACCGCCGGGTTGCCGATCTTGGCCCGTTGCCCGCTCTTGAGCTGCGACAGCATGGGCGCCGACAGCCCCAGCACCGCCGCGAGCCGCGCCTGGTTGAGCCCCAGGTCCGCGATGAGCCGCTGGAAGAGCTCGCCCAGCGGTTCCCCGTACCACCCGCGCTGCAACTCCCGCGCCTCCAGGGCCCGCGCACCGGCTTCCTGGCCGCCCCCTCCGGTACGGCCCGAGCCGTCCATGACCTCTCCCTGTTTGCGCGTGCGAATCCCGCAAACCATCCTAGGTCCCGGAAATGCCGTTCGGCCGACCCCGCTCCACCGGGTACGCTGTCTCCGTTGCGGGGCCTTAGCTCAGTTGGTAGAGCGCTGTCTTTGCATGGCAGATGTCAGGGGTTCGACTCCCCTAGGCTCCACACCGTGAACCCTGTCTGACCTGCGGAAGCCGGTCAGGCGGGGCTTTTTTCCGCCCTTTTCGCGGTGTCCTGCCGGGAAGGGCGGGACCCCGCAGCTCCCCGTACGGCGCCGGCCGCCGTGCCGTCCACGTGGGCTCTCACGGGGGGCGCCGCCCGCTGGGCGGGCGGTGTCGTCGTCCGGCTCAAATCCGTTCTGTGTTCGGTCGATCCGCCCGCCCCCCCGGCAGCCCCGGTGTCGGAGAGCGGCACCACCGCCTGCGCGGCGTGCACCGTTGGCGATGTTCCACGTGAAACAGCGGCTTGCAGGCCCATCAGCGCCTCTTGCCCGAGGAGTTCTCCGCGTGGGCGGCGATGGGCCCCGCGGCTGCCGGGAGGTGCCGCGGGGCGCGGGACGCGGGCGGGGATCAGGCGGTGACGGGGGCCGGCCACAGGGCGTCGATGGCCTGCTCGGCCTCGGCGAGGCTCTTGTCGGCGAGCGGGATCAGCTCGGTCATCGCCGGGTTGACCCGGGAGAGCGTCAGCTCGGCGGTGATGAAGCGCGGTACGAGGCCGGTCAGGGAGACGCCGTGCGGCAGCCACTGCTCGGCGTGGTCCCAGCCCTCGCGCGGGGTGCCGGGGGCGTAACCGCCGCCGCGGGAACCCACGACGACGAAGTCGGTGTCGCCGAGCAGACCCTCCTGCGTCTCGGGGTGGACGGACAGGCCGACGGCGATCAGGTGGTCGACCCAGGACTTGACGCTGCTGGGGGCGCCCCAGTTGTAGACGGGCAGGCCGAGGACGACGGTGTCGGCCGCCAGGACCTCGCCGACGACCTCCTGGCTCAGCGCCCAGGCCGCCGCCTGCTCGGGGGTGCGGTCGGCCTCCGGCACCATCCCGGCGTGCACGGTCGCGGGGGTCAGGTGCGGCAGCGGGTTGCTGCCCAGGTCGCGGTAGGTGACCGTGCCGCCGGGGTGAGCCGCGCGCCACGCGGCAGCGGCGCGGGCGGTCAGCCGCCGGCTGGTGGACCGCTCGCCCTGGATGCTGGAGTCGATGTGCAGAAGGTGAGGCATCTCGTTTGTCCTATCTCATTGATTTGTCTTACGCCAACGATTTATAGCACGGCACGATTCCCGCATGTCGGGATAGAATTCGTGGATGGTCTCCCTGCCCGTGCTGAACCAGCCCTCGCGGCGGTCGGGTGCGCTGCTGGACCAGCTCGCTCGGCGCATGCGGCTGCACGCGGAGGGCGTGCTCACGCCGCTCGGGCTGCGGCCGCGGCATCTGGTGGCGCTGACGGTGCTGCGGGACCAGGGCGGCAGCACCCAGCAGGCGCTGGCGACGACGCTGATGATGGACCGCGCCACCGTGGTCGGCCTGCTCAACGAGCTGGAGAGCGACGGGCTGATCGAGCGGCAGCGCTCCCCCGAGGACCGGCGGCGGCACATCGTGCGGCTCACCGAGAAGGGGGTGCGGGTGCTGGTCAAGGCAGAGTTCTCGCTCGCCGGGGTCGAGGACGAGGTGCTCGGCGCGCTGGACGCCGACCAGCGCGACACCCTTTACGACCTGCTGCTGCTCGCCGCGTCCGGATCGCTGCCCGCGTGCGACGCCGCCGCGCACGGCTCCACGGACGACGGCTGCGATCCCGCGGAGGACGACGGCTGCTCTCCCGCGGCCGGCTGCTGAGACGCGCCCCCACCCGCGCCCCGCCCCGGGCGAACGCACCCCACGGAACGCATCGGTGCTGTCTGCCGCCGGTGCGACACAATCGGGGCGTGATGTTCGGCATCCTCGGTACGACACAGGCCCTGGGCGCGGACGGCGCCGAACTGGCGCTGGGCGGCCCACGGCGGCGCGCGCTGCTCGCGGTGCTGCTGCTCGACGCCGGGCGGCTCGTCGGCACCGAGCGCCTGATCGACGCGCTGTACGGGGAGGAGCCTCCGGCGGGCGCGGCGAACGCGCTGCAGTCCCAGGTCTCCCGGCTGCGCCAGGTGCTGCCCGTCCCGGTCGAGGGGCACCCCGCGGGTTACCGGCTGGCCATCGACCCCGGCCAGGTGGACGCGCACCGCTTCCAGCAGCTCGCTGCCCGGGGCCGGGACGCGCTGCTCGCCGGACAACCCTCCCTGGCCGCCGAGGTGTTGCGGGAAGCCCTCGCGCTCTGGCGCGGTCCGGCGCTCGCCGACGTCGGTGACGCGCCCTTCGCCGCCGCCCAGGTCGTCCGGCTGGAGGAGCTGCGCGGCGGTGCGGTCGAGGACCGTGTCGA